>NZ_JBHVCP010000019.1:38120-114544 GCF_042803315.1 Streptomyces sp. NPDC057424 | reverse complement strand
GCACCGTGGTCCGGCGGGGTCCTCGAGCCCCGCGATGAGCAGAACGTCGGGCCTCGCCCCGCCGTGCCACCCGGAGTTCCACGCCGTCGGCGTTGACCATCTCTCCCGTGGCGGGCTCCCCGGGCCGCGTCGGTGAGCGTCACCCTCGCGCCGGCTCGATGTTCTGGTTGGCGTGGAAGAGGTTGTCCGGGTCGTAGGTCCGCTTGACCCGGGCGAGCCTGTCGTAGTGGCCGCGGTACGTCGCCCGGACCCGCTCCTGGCCCTCGCCCGGGCCCATGAAGTTCACGTACGAGCCGCCCATCGAGTACGGGTGCAGTTCCTCCTGGTAGTCCACGCACCACCGCCTGATCGTCTCGGCGTTGGCGGGGTCGGGATCGACGCCGGCGAAGACGCCGGACCAGAGCGCGTCCCGGTAACTGAACGCGGTGTCGTCCGGGCCGGCCCGGTGGGCGGCGCCGTCGATCGGGTAGAGGTGCATCAGCGAGAGCTGCGTGGGGTTGTTCCGGCCGTACTTGAGGTGCACGTCCAGGGCGGCGTCGGGGATGTGGTCGAAGAAGTCGCCCCGCCAGTACCACTGGTAGCCCGTCGGGATCAGCTCGTCGAACATGCCCTGCAGCGCGTCGTACGGCATCGGCGTCGTGAAGTGGAAGGCCGGCCGGCCCGCGTCGTTCACCACCGCGAGAGTCTCGCCGACCCCGTCCGGGTCACCCGTGCAGCACCACACGATGCCGCACACCTTCTTGCCGTGGAGTTCCTCCGGGAAGGGCGGGCCGGGCGGGACGACGAGGATGGCGAAGAAGCCGTAGACGTCCTCGGGGGCCTGCGGGAGGAACTCGCGGTACCACGCCAGCACTTCGCGCGTGCTCTCGACCGGCCAGACCGTCACCCCGGCCCCGACCGTGCCCACCGGGTGCAGCCGGTAGGTGAGGGACGTCGCGATGCCGAAGTTGCCGCCGCCGCCCCGCAGCGCCCAGAACAGGTCCGGGTGCTCGGTCTCGCTCGCGGTGACGAAACTGCCGTCGGCCAGCACCACGTCCGCGGCGACGAGGTTGTCCACGGTCAGCCCGTACTTGCGGGTGAGGTAGCCGTGGCCGCCGCCGAGGGTCAGGCCACCGACGCCGGTCATGGAGATGATGCCCGTGGGGGTGGCGAGACCGAAGGCCTGGGTGGCGTGGTCGAGGTCGCCGAGCTGGCTGCCGCCGCCGACCTCGGCGGTCCGCGCTTCCGGGTCGACCCGTACCCAGCGCATCGGCGAGAGATCGACCGTCACGCCGTCGTCCACCAGGCACAGGCCGGGGCCGCTGTGCCCGCCGCCCCGCACCGCGAGTTCCAGGCCGTGGTCGCGGACGTAGCCGACCGCGGCCATCACGTCGGCGGCGTCGGTGCAGGGCACGAGGGCGGCGGGCCGCTTGTCGATCATCGCGTTGTAGATCTTGCGGGCCTGGTCGTAACCGGCGTCCTGGGGGCCGATCACCGGCCCCCGCAGCGTGGACCGCATCTCTTCCAGGGTGGCGGTGTCCATGACGATCTCCTCGGGGCGCGTGACCGTGCTGACACCACCAGCCTCCCGCCGACCGCGCCGCGATGCATGTCCGGAAGGATCGGAGCTCTCTCCTGCGCGCCGTTCGCCGCGGTGGGTGAGGGGGGACCGGGCTCGGCCCGCATCCGCCTCTTCCACACGAGGCTCGGCGCCGTCGGCGCCCCCGGCGGTGCGCCGGTGCACGGCCGCGGGCGGGACGGCCGGGAGGGGTTTCCCCCGTGCCGACACCCGGGCCGGCCGCTTCCGGGTGATCGCGCCCGACCTGCGCGGACACGGCCGCCCGGGGGCGCCGGACGAGGGCAGCACCCCGGCGGAGACGGCGGACGCCCCTGGCCGCGCCGCCCGACGGGCCGGTGGTGGCCGTGGGCCACTCCGTGGCGGGCAGTCGTCAACCTGCTCGCCGTGCGGTGCCCGCACCTCGTCCGCTGCCACGAGGAACACGTCGGACCGACGGCCCGGCTGCCGCGTGACCGGTCGGATCACGTCAGGCCGTGGTGACCTCCACCGGCAGCTTCTTGATGCCGTTGACGAAGTTGGAGCGAACGCGCGGTACCTCGCCGGTCAGGCGGATGTCCGCCAGGCGCGGGATCAGCTCCTCGAACATGATGCGGATCTCGGTGCGGGCGAGCAGGTTGCCCAGGCACAGGTGCGGGCTGCCCTTGCCGAAGGTGACGTGGTCGTTGTCCCGGCGCGTGACATCGAAGTCGTAGGGGTTGCCGAAGACCTCCTCGTCGCGGTTGCCGGAGGCGAACCACATCACCACCTTGTCGCCCTCCCTCACCTGCTTGCCGCCCAGCTCGACATCGCGCGTGGCGGTGCGGCGGAAGTGGTAGACGGGGGAGGCCCAGCGCAGGAACTCCTCGACCGCGACCGGGATCAGCGAGGGGTCCTCCTGGAGACGGGCCAGCTGCTCGGGGTGCTGGACGAGGGCCAGCATCGAGTGGGAGATGGTGTGCCGGGTGGTCTCGTTGCCGGCGACGACCAGGAGGAGGAAGTAGTTGTCGAAGTCCTGCGGGGAGAGCGGGACTCCGTCGCGGGGCGTGGTGTTGACCAGACGGGAGACCAGGTCCGTGCCGTCGCCGCCCCTGCGCTGCCGTGCCAGCTCACGGCCGTACTCGAAGACCTCCAGCGAGGCGGGGGAGCGGAAGGGCAGGTCGCGGTACCGCTCGCTCTCCTCGCTGTGCAGCAGGACGTCCGCGTAGTCGGGGTCGGTGTGGCCGATGATGCGGTTGCCCCAGTCGATGAGCCGCTGGTTGTCCTCCGGGGGCACGTCCAGCAACCGGGCGAGGACATTGATGGGGAAGTCCGCCGAGACGTCCTCGACGAAGTCGAAGCGGCCCTTGGCGAGGGCGGCGTCGAGGGTCTTCGCGGTCAGCCCGCGCAGGAAGTCGGTGTAGCCGCTGATCACGTTCGCGCCGAACTGCCGCTGGATCAGGCTCCGCAGCGCCCGGTGACGTACACCGTCCAGTTCGAGGATCGAGGCGCGCTTCTTGATCTGGTCGTCGTCGACCTCTTCCAGGTTGACGAACTTCGTCGACGTGAAGGTCTCCGCGTCACGGTCGACCCGCACGATGTCCTGGTGCCGGGTCAGCGACCAGAAACCGGAGTTGGGCGCCTCTTCGGGCTGCCAGTGCACCGGGTCCTCGTGGCGCAGGGTGTGGAACATCCGCCAGGGCGTGACACCGTCGGTGAAGCGGTCCAGGTCGGCGAGGTTCACCTCGGCCAGGGGCAGCGGCTCGCGCACGGCGTCGGTGGGGGTCTGGGTCGTCATCGGCATGCTCCTCGGCGTCACAGGTGGTAGGCGTACTCGGTGAACTCCCAGTCCGTGACGTGCCGGTGGAAGCGTTCGACCTCGTCGCGCTTGTAGGAGAGGAAGGACGTGGTGAAGCCCTTGCCGAGCAGGTCGGTCAGGGCGGTGTCCGCCTCCAGCGCGTCCAGCGCGGCGGACAGGGTCTGCGGCAGGACGGCCGCGCGGGCGGTGTCGTAGCCGTAGCCCTCCAGCGGGGCGGGCGGCTCCTCGCCGGCCAGCACGCCCAGCAGGGCGGCGGCGGCTGTCCCGGCGATCGCCAGGTAGGGGTTGGCACTCGCGTCGCCCAGCCGCAGTTCCAGCCGGGCGCCACTGCCGCGCTCGGGCGGGATGCGGACCATGGCGCTGCGGTTGTCCAGCCCCCAGTCGATCAGCCAGGGCGCGAGGGTGTCCGGGCCGAAGCGTTTGTACGAGTTGATCGTGGGGTTGAGCAGCGCGGCCAGGGCGGGCGCGTGGGCCAGGACACCGGCGACGGCGTGCCGGGCGGTGGCGGACAGGCCGTACGCGCCCGACGGGTCGTCGAAGGTGTTGCGGCCCTCCTCGTCGTCGCAGGACAGGTGGAGGTGGAAGCCGGAGCCGCCCGCGTCGTTGAAGGGCTTGGCCATGAAGGTGGCGAGCCGGCCTTCCTTGCGGGCCAGTTCCTTGATCGCGGCCTTGAAGCGGAAGGAGCGGTCGGCGGCCGACACGGCGTCCGAGTGGGACAGGTTGATCTCGATCTGGCCGCCGTCGAACTCGTGGTTGCCGCTGATCGCCCCGACCCGCAGATCGCGCACGTGGCGCAGGGTGCGCAGCAGGTGGTTGTCCGGATCGGCGCGCAGCCCGGCGGTGTAGACGACCCCGGGGTCGGGGGCGTGGCGGCGCCAGCCGCCGGACGGGTCCGGCTCGCACAGGAAGTACTCCAGCTCGGGCCCGACCACCGGCCGCAGTCCGTGCTCGGCGCACCGGGTGAGGACGGACCGCAGCAGATCGCGCGGCGACTCGGGGGCGGGCGCGCTGGTCGCGGGGTCGACGACCTCGCCCAGACAGGCGGCCACCCCTGGTTCCCAGGGCAGCGGCACCAGCGTGTCGAGGTCCGGGCGGACGCAGATGTCCGGCAGTCCCGCGTCCAGCCCGCCGCTGACCGGGACCACGTCGCCCTGCGGGCTGGTGTGGTAGACGGCCCGGCAGAACGCCAGGCCGTGTTCGCAGGCCCGGGGCAGCTCCTCGAGCAGCACGTCCCGCGCCCGGTCGGTGCCGATGAGGTCGGGAAAGGTCACCCGGACCACGTCGATGCCGTCGGCGGCGAGCCGGTCCATGTGGCGTCGGACTTCTTCGGAATCGTGAGCGCTCACCGTTGTCTCCTCGGGCGGACGTCGGGACACCTCCGGGACACGGGGCCGGGGAGGCGGGTGGCGTGAGAGGCAGCGTCCGGGCGCGGCGGGGCCATGACCGCCCGGGGCTGTTTGACGCCAAACGGTAAAGGGGGACGAGGGGCCCCGCAAGGGGGTCGGGGCAAGAATTTATCCATCCGGATAGCTCTTGACCGGACCCCCACCCCTGCCTACCTTGTTTGAAGCCAAACGAGTTCGGGGTGCTTCCACACACCCCGTTGGCCGGGGCCCGGCCCTTTCCGGCCGGGCCCCTCTCTTCTTCCGATTCGACGCCCTCACATTCAGGAGGACCGGCCATGAAGGTCGTCGTCGACATGAACAAGTGCCAGGACCACGGCCAGTGCGTCTTCTCGGCCCCCGACGTCTTCCGGATGGACGACGACGGCCGCCTGGCCTACGTCCCCGACCCCGACGACGCCCTGCGCGACGAGGTCGAGGAGGCCGCGGACGTCTGCCCGCTGCAGGCCATCCGGATCGAGGACTGACATGGGAGGGCGCATGATCGTCGCCGGCGCCTCCCTCGGCGGGCTGCGGGCCGCCGAGCAGCTGCGCGCCGCGGGCTGGACCGGCGGCATCACGGTGATCGGCGACGAGCCGCACCCGCCGTACAACCGGCCCCCGCTGTCCAAGGAGGTCCTCGCGGGCAAGGCGGCCTTCGCGTCGCTGGCCTTCACGCCGAAGGCGTCCGTGACGGATGTGGAGTGGCGGCTGGGCACGAGGATCGTCTCGGCCCGGCTCGCCGGGCGCACCGTCGAGCTCGATGACGGGTCGGTGCTCTCCTACGACGGCCTCGTCGCCGCCACCGGGATGCGGCCCCGCCGGCTGGCCTGCCCCGGGCCGGTCACCGGCCGTCACACGGTCCGGACCATCGACGACGCCCAGGTCCTGCGGGGCGAGCTGACCCGGCCCGGCGTGCGGGTCGTCGTGGTCGGCGCCGGGTTCATCGGCTGCGAGGTGGCCGCCACGGCGATCGGGCTCGGCGCCGCCGGGGTGACCGTGGTCGATCCGCTGCCCCTGCCGATGGTCGGGCCGCTCGGGGAACTGCTCGCGCGGGAGCTGCGCACGCGCCACGAGGAGCGCGGGGTCCGCTTCGTGCTCGGTGCGGGTGTGGCCGGGTTCGAGGGCGACGACCGGGTCACCGGCGTCGTGCTGAGCGACGGGGCCGTGCTGCCCGCCGACGTGGTGGTGGAATCCGTCGGATCGGTCGCCAACACCGAGTGGCTCGACGGCAACGGACTCGACCTGACCGACGGCGTGCTCACCGACGGGCAGCTGCGCGTCGGCGGCCGGCCCGACGTTGTCGCGGTGGGCGACGTCGCCCGTTTCCCGAACGCCCGTTACGACGGTGTGCCACGGCGGGTCGAGCACTGGTCCGTGCCGGCCGACTCGGCCAAGCACGCGGCGAAGGTGCTCGTCGGTGGCGACGCCGGCCTGCCGCCCTTCGCACCCCTGCCCACCTTCTGGAGCGACCAGCACGACTTCCGGTTGCAGTCCTTCGGTGCGCCCGTCCTGGGGCTCGGCGACGTCCGGGTCCTCGACGGTGACCCCTCGGGGGATGTGCTGGCCGGCTACCACCGCGATGGACGGCTGGTCGGTGTCGTGGCGCTCGGCGGGCCTTCCGCCGCCCGGGCCGCCGCCCGGTACCGCGCCGATCTGCTGAAGCAGCCCGCCCTCACCTCGCAAGGAGCTCTCTCGTGACCGGTCTTCGTGGTTACTTCCATCCCAAGACGGCGACGGGCGCCTCGTCGCTGATCCCCTCGCCGCCCTGGCGCTACTCCGGCGACCTGCTCACCGTCGAGTACCGGACGGACCCCTCACGCGTGCGTGAACTGCTCCCTGAACCACTGGAGCCGGCAGATGAGGACCCCGGTGCCGTCGCCCTGATCTGGGCCGACTGGCAGTCGTGCTCGGCGTCCGGGGAGGAGCTGCTGGACCCCGTGCGGGCGCAGTACAAGGAGGCGTTCGCGGTGGTGCGGTGCCAGTACCGGGGGCAGACGTACTCGCGGTGCGTCTACATCTGGGTGGACAAGGACTTCGCGATCGCGCGGGGGCTGCACCAGGGGTATCCGAAGAAGCTCGGCTCCATCCACCAGACGCGTCCGCATCCCTACGGGCCCGCTCCGCGGATCGAGGCGGGGGCCCGGTTCGGGGCGACCCTGGCGGCCGCGGACCGGCGTCTGGCCCAGGCGGTGGTGACGCTGCGGGAGCCGTCCGGGAGCGGCGGGTTCGTCAACGCGCACCCCATGGCGCATCACCGGTGGCTGCCGTCGGTCGAGAAGGGCAAGGGGCTCGCTCTCGATGAGTTGATCGAGTCCGGGGCCGCCTCCTTCGAGGGTGGTCAGCCGTGGCTGGGTGACGCGGAGCTGGAGCTGTTCGAGGCGCCGACGGAGGAGTTGGCGCGGCTGGAGGTACGGGAGCCGATCGCCGCGTACTACCGGCAGGTCGGGGTCGTCTGGGACGGGGGGCGGCTGCTGGAGGCCGGTACGTCCGGGGCGGTTGCCGAGTAGCGCCGGTGGCCGGGTGCGGGTTCGCCGTGGTTGTCCGCGCCCACGCGGCGGAGCCGCAAATGATGACAGCCCCGCGCCCCCGGGGACCTGCACTACCCCTCGTTCGAAGGGAACTCTTCCTATGTCTGACAACATCACCGTCGCCGGTGTTTCCGTCGACACCCGGCACTGGATCGGCGGCGAGCGCGTCGTTTCCGCCGGGACCTTCACTGATCACTCTCCCATCGACGGCAGCGCACTCGGCGAGATCGCCCGCGGTGGGCCCGCCGAGGCCGAGGCCGCCGTCGCCGCCGCCCGTGACGCGTTCCCCGCCTGGGCCGCCACGCCACGTGCCGAGCGCGCCCGCATCCTGCACGCCATCGCCGACGGCGTCGAGAAGCGGCTCGAAGAGCTGGCGATCGTCGAGACCACGGACAACGGCGCCCTGCTCCGCTCCCACCGGCGGGGCGTCATGCCCCGCGTCGCCCACAACTTCCGCTTCTTCGCCGACTGGCTGCTCCGGCTCGGCCACGAGGACTTCGAGACGCGCGGTCACACCAACCACGTCAGCTGGGACCCGGCCGGGCCCTGCGTGCTGATCACGCCGTGGAACGCGCCCCTCATGCTCGCCACCTGGAAGGTCGCCCCCGCCCTCGCCGCCGGGAACACCGTCGTCCTCAAGCCCGCCGAGTGGTCGCCGCTGACCGCCTCCCTGCTGGCCGACATCGCCGCGGAGGCCGGACTGCCCGCCGGTGTCCTCAACGTCGTCCAGGGCTACGGCTCCGAGGTCGGCGACGTGCTCACCTCCCACCCCGACGTACGCCGCATCAGCTTCACCGGGTCGGTGCCGACGGCCCGGCGGATCGCCGGGTCCGCCGCCGCGAACCTCACGCCCCTGAGCCTCGAACTCGGCGGCAAGTCACCCCTGCTGGTCTTCGCCGACGCCGATCTCGACCTGGCCGTCGACCTCGCCGTGGAGCAGTACGACAACGCCGGGCAGGTCTGCCTGGCGGCGACCCGGCTGCTCGTCGAGGAGCCGGTCGCCGGGGAGTTCACCCGCCGGTTCGTCGAGAAGGCCGCGGCCCTGCGGCAGGGCGACCCGCGTGACGAGGGCACCGACATCGGGCCCAGCATCCACCCCCGCCAGCTGGAGAAGATCGACGGCTTCGTGCGGCGGGCCGTCGCGGCCGGGGCACGGGCGGTCATCGGCGGGCATCGCAAGGACGGGCAGTACTACGCGCCGACCCTGCTCACCGACGTCGCCCAGGACTCGGAGATCGTGCAGGAGGAGGTCTTCGGGCCGGTCCTGACCCTCCAGACCTTCACCGGCGAGGACGAGGCCGTACGGCTCGCCAACGACACCCGCTTCGGGCTGGCCGCCACCGTCGCCACCGGTGACCGGGAGCGCGCCGAGCGGGTCACCTCGCGGCTGGTCGCGGGGACCGTCTGGGTCAACTGCTTCTTCGTGCGCGACCTCCAGGCACCCTTCGGCGGCTCCCGGCAGTCCGGGGTCGGCCGGGAGGGCGGGACCTGGAGCTTCGACTTCTACTGCGACCTGAAGAACACCGTCACCGCCCCGAAGGGATGGAACCAGGACCATGGGTGAGATCGTCGGGGCCGGGCTGCTCGCCCATGTGCCCACCATCGTGCTGCCCGAGGCCGAGCGCCTGGAGCTCAACGAGGGCAAGGAGATCACCCTCGTCACCGGGCTGCGGGAGCTGCGCAGGGACGTCTTCGAACGTGACGACTACGACACCGTCGTCGTCCTCGACTCGCACTGGGCGACCACCGTCGAGTTCGTCGTCACCGCCCAGCAGCGCAGGGCCGGGCTCTTCACCTCCGAGGAGCTGCCGCGTGGCATGTGCAGGATGCCGTACGACTTCCCCGGTGATCCCGAACTCGCCCACAACGTGGCCGGGTTCGCCGACAAGCACGGCACCTGGATCACTCCGGTCGACGACGAGTACCTGCCGATCTACTACGCCACCCTCAACCTCTGGAAGTACCTCGGCGAGGGGTTGCCCGACAAGCGGTGGGTCACCATCGGCGTCTGCCAGACCGGCGACATGGAGGACCACCTGCGGCTCGGGCGGGCCCTCGCCGACGGGATCGCGGCGACCCCCGGACGACGGGTGCTGCTCATCGCCTCCGGCGCCCTCTCGCACACCTTCTGGCCGCTGCGCGAACTGCGCGATCACGAGGCCAGCGACCCGGTGCACATCCGCACGCCCGAGGCCCGCGAGGCCGACTGCGAGCGCATCGCCTGGTTCAAGGAAGGCCGCCACGACAAGGTCCTCGACACGATGGACGAGTTCTGGCGGTACAAGCCCGAGGCGAAGTTCTTCCACTACCTGATGATGGCCGGAGCGCTCGGCGAACAGCGCTGCGCCGCCCGGGCCCGCCAGTACGGCGAGTACGAGAACTCCGTCGGCACCGGCCAGGCCCACCTCTGGTTCGACCGCCCGGCCGGCGGCTGGGCGGCGCCCCACCACCCCGCCGCAGACCACACCCCCGCGCAGGAGTCCGCCCATGCCTGAGTACCGCCGTATCCTCCTCGACGGCGCCGCCGTCCAGGTCACCGTCGACGGTGACGAACTCGTCGCCGGGGACGGCCGCCGCGTCAGGACCGGGGACGCGCGGCACCTGCCGCCGGTCGTGCCGTCGAAGGTCATCGCCGTTCACCTCAACCACCGCAGCCGGGTGGACGAGTTCGGGATCGGTCTCCCCGGCACCCCCACCTACTTCCACAAGCCGACCTCGGCACTCAACTCCCACCAGGGCGCCATCGTCCGGCCCGAGGGCTGCAAGTGGCTCAACTACGAGGGTGAGGTCGCCATCGTCATCGGGAAGACGGCGCGCAACATCGCGCCGGGCGAGGCGGGCGAGTACATCGCCGGCTACACCGTCGCCAACGACTACGGCCTGCACGACTTCCGCGACACCGACGCCGGGTCGATGCTCCGGGTGAAGGGCTCCGACACCCTCTGCCCGCTCGGCCCTGGCCTCGTCACCGACTGGGACTTCCACGGCAAGCGGCTGCGGACGTACGTCAACGGAGAGGTGGTGCAGGACGGTTCGACGGACGAGATGACGTGGGACATGCACTATCTCGTCGCCGACATCGCCCGCACCATCACCCTGAACCCCGGAGACGTCCTCCTGTCGGGCACCCCGGCCAACTCGCGGCCCGTCCAGCCGGGCGATGTCGTGGAGGTGGAGGTCGAGGGACTCGGGCGGCTCACCAACCACGTCGTGACCGGGCCGACCGCTGTCCGCACCGACGTGGGCGCCCAGCCCACCGAGTCGGAGGAGGTGCTGTCGACCGCCCTCGGCGGCGACTGGGAGTTCCGTGGCATCCGGCCACCCCGCCGCTGACGCGGGCTCCGGCCGCCGCGTCGCCGGGCGGGACGCCCCCGGTAGGGTCACGAACATGACCGAGCCCGCCCGCCGCCCCCGCAAGCGCGTGAACTACGGCACGGGCCGTGAGGCCCTGCTGGAGGCCGCCGTGCGCGTCGTGGCCCGGGGCGGGCTGCGCCGGCTCACCTACCGGGCCGTCGCGGAGGAGGCCGGTGTCACCCACGGCCTGGTCGTGCACCACTTCGGTTCCCGGGACGCCCTGATCGAGGAGGCCGTGGCCCACGCCATCCGCTCCTCCCTGAGCAGCAGCGCCCTCGAACCGGGCACGGGCAGGGCCGCCGACTTCTCGGTGGGTCTCACGGACATGGTGGAGGCCGGGCCCGACCTGCAGGCGTTCCAGTACGAACTGCTGCTGGAGTCCCGCCGCCGCCCCGAACTCCTGGCCCACCTGCGGTCGCTGTACGACGAGTACTTCGACGCGACCCGGCGTGAGCTCAGCCAGATGCTGCCCGGCCCGGTCGGCGAGGGCCTGTCCCGGATGGTGTTCGCCACGCTGGAAGGACTTGTCCTGCACCAGCTGGTCTTCGGCGAGCGCGAGGTCATCGACGAGGCCCTGGACGAGCTGCGCACGGTGCTGCGGCTGCTCGCCGAGCGGCGCGACGACGAGGCCTGACCCGCTCCGGCCTCCCCTCGTCCCGCGCCGCTGCGATTCCTCGTTCCGCACCCCTTGCCAAACGGATAGTTCCGCCCCACGATGAGGCAACTCGTTTGGCCTGAAACGACCCTTCCTCTCCTCTGGCAGGTGATCCGAGTGGACAGTCAGACGGTCTCCCGGCACGCGGCGAAACCGGACGCGCCCACCGCAGGCACGCTCAAGCCCAACGCCCTCGGCGTCCTGGGCATCCTCTTCTTCGTCCTGTCCGCCCAGGCCCCGCTGACCGGCATCGCCGGCGCGGCCCCCATCGCCGTGGCCCTCGGCAATGGCCCCGGTGTGCCCGCCGCCTACCTGGTGGCGGGCCTGGTGATCCTGCTGTTCTCGGTGGGCTTCGTCGCCATGGGCCGCCACGTGGTGGACGCGGGCGCCTTCTACACGTACATCGGCAAGGGCCTGGGCCGCACCACCGGCACCGGCAGCGCGGGCCTCGCGCTCTTCGCCTACTGCACCATCCAGGCCGCCATGTACGGCCTCTACGGCGCCATCGTGAGCGGCCTGGTCGCGAGCCACACCGGCCTCGACCTGCCCTGGTGGGTCTGGACGCTGGCCACCATGGCCGTGGTCCAGGCGCTCGGCGCCGCCGGGGTCGAGATGGGCGCCAAGGTGCTGGCCGTCTTCGTCCTCGCGGAGTTCAGCATCCTGTCGGTCTTCGCCCTGGTCACCCTCTTCAAGGGCGGCGGCCCCGAGGGGCTCGGTCTCGCCGACAGCTTCTCCCCGTCCGCCGCCCTGGACGGCGCCCCGGGCGTGGCCGTGATGTTCGCCGTGGCCTCCATGTTCGGCTTCGAGGCCACCGCCATCTACGGTGAGGAGGCACGCGAACCCAGAAAGACCGTGCCGCGCGCCACGTACCTCGCGGTCGCCGTCGTCACCGGCTTCTTCGCCCTGGTCTCCTGGATGATCATCTCCTCCTACGGCGCCTCCGAGGCCACCGCGGCCGCGGGCAAGGCCCTGGAGAGCGGTGACGGGGCCGGGTTCGTCTTCGCGCCCATCGCGGCGGACTTCGGCGGCTGGGTGGGCGACGTGCTGCCGGTCCTGCTCGCCACGTCCCTCTTCGCCGGCATCCTCACCTTTCACAACTCGGCCAACCGCTACCTGTTCTCCCTCGGCCGTGACCGGCTGCTGCCGCTCCGGCTGTGCCGGCTCAACCGCCGTCACGCGCCCTGGGTGGCCGGGTGCGTCCAGACGGTCCTGGCCGTCCTCCTGGTGGTGCCCTTCGCGCTGGCCGGCAAGGATCCGGTGCTGACGCTGTTCTCCTGGTGCAGCGGCGTCGCCGTTCTGGCCATGATGGTGCTGTACCTGCTGACCTCGGTGTCCGTCGTCGTCTTCTTCCGCCGCGCACGCCTCGACGCCCGCGCCTGGAACACGCTGATCGCACCCGCCCTGGGGGCGCTCGGCATCGCCGGGGCGATCTGGCTCATCCTGGCCAACTTCACCACCCTCATAGGCGGCGAACGCACCACCGCCCTGTGGCTCACGCTGTCCGTTCCGGTCGTCATGGCGCTGGGTCTGGTCGCCGCACGGGTGCGGGGCAGGGTCCTCGCGGCAGCCGACGGCTGACCGTATCCATCAGTGGCCGCGGACGGCCGTATTCATATCGTTTGAGAGCAAAGGAGTCTGCTATGCCGGCCGTCCCCCACGACGAGTGGCTGCGCCGCGCCAAAACGTTCCAGCTCTCCGGCGCCCATCACATCGACGGCGCCGAGGAGGCCGGGGGAGGGGCGACGTTCCCGGTCGTGTCCCCGCGGGACGGACGGGTCCTCGCCGAGGTCGCGGACGGCGGCGCCGCCGAGGTGGACGCGGCCGTCGCCGCCGCCCGGCGGGCCTTCGACACCGGCCCGTGGCCGCGCCTGGCACCTGCCGAGCGCGGCCGGGCCCTGGTCCGCCTCGCGGGCCTGCTCGACGAGCGGCGCGAGGAACTGGCCCTGACCGTGAGCCTGGAGACGGGCAAACCGATCGCGGACGCGTACGGCATCGAACTGCGCGCCCTCATCGGCACGTTCCGCTGGTACGGCCAGCTCGCGGACAAGCTCACCGACGAGTCACCGCACACCGCCCCGGACTCCCTCGCCCTGGTCACCAGGGAACCCGCCGGGGTGGTCGGGGCGGTGGTCCCCTGGAACTTCCCGCTGACTCTGGCCGGCTGGAAGGTCGCCCCGGCCCTGGCGGCCGGCTGCACGGTCGTCCTCAAGCCCTCGGAGAACTCCCCGCTCTCCGCCCTGCTCCTCGGGCGCCTCGCCACCGAGGCCGGCATCCCACCCGGCGTGCTCAACGTCGTCACCGGCGACGGGCCCACGGCGGGCCGCGCCCTCGGCCTCCACCCCGGCGTCGACGTCCTGGCGTTCACCGGCTCCACCGCCGTCGGCCGCCACTTCCTGCGCTACGCCGCCGACTCCAACCTCAAGCGCGTGTGGCTGGAGCTCGGCGGCAAGTCGCCCAACATCGTCCTGCCCGACGCCCCCGACCTCGACAAGGCCGCCGCCACCGCCGCCTGGGGCATCTTCTTCAACCAGGGCGAGATGTGCACGGCCCCCTCCCGGCTCCTGGTGCACTCCTCGATCGCCGAGCGGGTCACCGAGGCCGTGGTCCGGCGGGCCCGTGACCTGAGGGTGGGCGACCCGCTCGACCCGGAGACGGAGATGGGCGCACTCGTCGGGCGCGAGCACCTGGACCGCGTACGCGAGCACATCCGGCAGGGCGTCGACGACGGCGCCCGCCTGCGCACCGGCGGCGACCGGGTCCTCGCCGAGACGGGCGGGACGTACCTGGAGCCGACCGTCTTCGACCGCGTGGACCCGGGGTCGCGACTGGCGCGGGAGGAGATCTTCGGCCCCGTCCTGTCGGTGCTCGCCTTCGACGACCTCGACGAGGCGGTCCGGCTGGCCAACGCCACCGAGTACGGCCTCGCCGCCGGGCTGTGGACCTCCGACCTGTCCACCGCCCACCGGGTCTCGCGCGCCCTGAAAGCCGGAACGGTCTGGGTCAACTGCTACGAGGAGGGCGACCTCACCGTGCCCTTCGGGGGTATGAAGCAGTCGGGCAACGGGCGCGACAAGTCCGTCCACGCGCTGGAGAAGTACACCGAGCTCAAGACCACCTGGATCCAGCTGTGACCCGCCCCCTGATAGCGGTCCCCGCCCGCTTCTCGGCCACGACCTCCGCACTCCGGTACGCCGCGGAGGTCAACGCCCGCGCCCTGCTCGAGGCCGTCTGGCGGGCCGGTGGCGAACCGGTGAGCATCCACCCGGCGGACAGCGGGACCGGCGCCCGGCTCGCCCGCTTCGACGGCGTCCTGCTCCCCGGCGGCGGCGACCTCGCCCCCTCCCGCTACGGCGCCACCGGCACCCACGACACCGTCTACGACGTCGACACGCTCCAGGACACCTTCGACCTCGACGTCGCCCGGCACGCCCTGGACTCGGGCCTGCCCCTGCTCGCCGTCTGCCGTGGCCTCCAGGTCGTCGACGTGGCCCTCGGCGGCACCCTGGAGCAGGACATGGGCGGCCCGGAACGGGAACACCGGCACCTCGTCCACCCCGTCACCCTGGAGCCGGACTCGCTCGTCGCGCGGGCCACGGGCGCCGAGAAGGCCGACGCGTCCTGCTATCACCACCAGCGCGTCGACCGCCTCGGCACGGGCCTCCGCGTCACGGCGCGGGCGGCCGACGGCACGATCGAGGCCCTCGAACTCCCGGGCGCCCACGGCTGGTTCACGGCCGTCCAGTGGCACCCGGAGGACACCGCGCACGAGGACCCAGCCCAGCAGGGCCTGTTCGACGCGTTCGTGCGGGCCGCGACCCGGTGAGGCCGCGGCAGGCATCAGGCCCGGGGCCGCCGCCCGCTGCGGCGCCGGGCGGGCTCGGCGCCGTCGAGCAGCGACTGCCGCCGCTCCTCACCGTGCTCCTCCACCTGGAGCACCACGCTGCGCAGCCCCTCCGCGAGGCTGCGGCACTCCGCGTCACTGAGCCCGGCGGTGACGAAGGCCTCCTCCTCGTTGAACGCCGGGAACACCCGCGCCATGAACTCCTCGCCCTCGGCGGTGAGGCGCAGCAGCACCAGGCGCCCGTCGCTGGGGTGACCGTCCCGCCGCAGCAGGCCCCGGGACTCCAGCGTGCGCACCACACCCGTCAGCGTGCCCTTGGAGATCCCCGCCTCCTCCGCCACGTGCCGGGTCTCCGACTCGCCCCACACCCAGACCACCCACAGCACCACGAATGCCGTCCAGGTCAGGTCGGAGCCGCGCAGCACCGAGTTCTCCAGGTGCTGCCGCACCGCGGACGCGGCCCGGTAGATGTTCGCCACCGCCGCCATCTGCTCCCGGCGGATCGGAATGCCGCCGAGCTTCGCCGCGGCGAGCTTCTCGGCTTCGGTGATGGATCGGTGCCCCGGCACGGGCGGCTCCTTCGTCTGGTCGCGAAGCGTCACACATGGGCGGCCCAGCCTCGCCGCCCGATCGTTCGGACTCAAATTGTACGAAGCGAAAGGGAATCCCCGTCATGCCCACCCCACCCCGTATGCTCCTCGTCCTCAGCGAGAACTGGACCCTGACCGGCGGCCGGGCCGATCTGCCCGCCGCCGTCCGCTGGGCCCGCGAGGCCGAGGACGCCGGTTTTGACGCCGTCATGGTCAGCGAGCACATCGTCCTCGGCCCCGACGCGGCGGCCGCCGGCATCATGGGCAACCCCCGCGACTACGCCCTCCCGGGCAACCAGGACCCGCACACCCCCTGGCCGAACTCGCTGCTGCTGCTCGCCGCCATCGCCTCCGTCACCTCCCGGCTGCGCCTGGCCGCGGCGGCCGTCCTCGCCCCGCTGCGCCACCCCCTGCTGCTCGCCCGTGAACTCGGCACCCTCGACCTGATCAGCGAAGGGCGTCTCGTCGTGCAGCCCACGGTCAGCTGGAGCAAGGACGAGTACGACGCCCTCGGCGTGCCGTTCGCCCGGCGCGGGCGGCTGCTCGACGAGCACCTGGAGGTGTGGGCGAAGGCCTGGGGCCCGTCCCCGTTCTCCCACGACGGGCCGCACTACCCCTTCCAGGACGTCTACTTCGAGCCCAAGGCCCACCGTCCGGACGGTCCCCGGCTCTGGTTCGGCGGCCAGCGCCTGCACGGCCCCGTCCTGCGCCGCCTCGTCCGGTACGGCCACGGCTTCCACCCGCTGGGGCAACCCACGCCCGAGGACCTCCGGGCGCTCAAGGAGGCGATGGCCGAGGCGGGGCGGGACAGCGCGGACCTGGAGATGATCGGCGGCACCCGGGCCGTCTTCCCCGACGACCGCTCCCCGGCGGACCTCGGCGCGGCGCTCTCCGTGATCCCGGAGCAACGGGAGCAGGGCTTCACGACGTTCTGCGTCAAGCCGAACCAGTTCATCGACGACCCCGACGGGGTGGGGGAGTTCTGCCGTGAGGTCATGCGGCGGGTCGAGGCCCTGACGTCCTGACCGTCCCGGCCCGGATCACCGCTCGACGAACCGTGCCAGGTGATCCGGGTCCGGCCGAAGCAGCCCGTCCCGCACCGCCAGCGCGGTGGCCTCCGCCCGGGAGGCGCAGCCGGTCTTGCGCAGCAGATGCTCGACATGGCTGTGCACGGTCCGCGGGGACAGGAACAGCGCCTGCGCGATGGCCTGGTTGGTCTGCCCCGTGGCCGCCCGGGTGAGCACCTCCAGCTCCCGGGGACTCAGCCCGAACGGCAGTTCCGTGGGCGTCTCGTGCACCAGCACCGCGTCCGCCGCCAGGCCGGGCCCGGCGGGGTGCCGGTGCAGGACGAGCCGCCGCCAGCCTCCGCCGGCCGGCCACAGCAGCCGCAGCCGCCGCCCGTCCGTAGCGGTGAAGGCGTGCAGCAGCGCACCGAACCCGCCGTCCTCCCGCAGTACCCGGGGCCGGTCGCGGCCGGGCAGGTCGATCACCGAGCCGTCGCCGGTGACGAGACTCGCCGCGTCCGTCTCCGCCAGACCGTGCAGATCACCGGCGTGCGCCAGCGGGTCGGCGAGAGCGGCCAGGGCGGGGATGACCGAGGCGAGCAACCGGCGGGCGTCGGTGTCGTAGGCGTCCGCGCTCTCGGTGGAGAGATGGACCAGGCCCACCATCCGGCCCCGGTGCCGCAGCGCCCCTGTGACCCCGTCCCGGAAACCGGCCGGGCGGACCCGCTCGGCGTAGAACCAGCCGTGTCGGAAGCGAGGACCGGCGTCCTCGGCGTCCTCCGAGATCGACGGCGGCAGTTCCCGCCGTACGACGTTGCGGTACCACGGTGTCGCGATGAACTCCCCGGCCATGGCCTGCGAGGCAGCCGCGGTGTAGCCGATGCTCGCGACCTGGACGTGGGATCCGGTCAGCGGGTCGATCGTGAGCAGGGTGGCCGCGTCCAGCGGCAGGGCACGGGCCAGTTCGCGCAGGGCCTGCGCCGAGGCCGACGTGGTGTCGCGCTCGCGGGTGAGCATGCCGATACGGGCGGCCGCCGCGATCTGGTGGTGGCTGGGCATGGCGAGCCTCCGGGCGGCTCGTGCAGCAATGTCGTTTGAGGCCTAACGATAGGGCTCCCGGTCGTGTCCGGCAAGGCGTCCGCCGGAGTCCGGCCGCACCCGCAGTCGGTATTTGTACGGATGGTGCGGCTGGCCCGGCGGGTCTTTCCTGTTCGGCACAGCCGGACGCCCGCTCCAGTCGGGCCCGCCCATCGGAGAGCCCTCGCCATGACCCCAGCCCCGTACACCGCCTCGCGCAGACACTTCCTCGCCCTGTCCGCCGCCTCCGCCCTGGCGGCCGCCGGATGCTCGGCCCCGCAGAACTCGGCCGCCTCGGCCAAGCCGTCGTCCTCCGGCGGAACCCCGCTGACGAAGATCGGCCTCGACTACCCCTTCACCCAGCTCCCGCTCTACTCGACCCTGGTGAAACTCTCCACGGCCCAGGCCGAGCGGCACGGCATCTCCCTGCTGACGACGAGCGACAACGCCAGTGCCGACACCCAGGCGAGCAACCTCAACACCTGGGTCGCCCGCAAGGTCCCGGCGATCGTGTCCTTCCCGATGGTCTTCGAGGCCGCCGAGCCCCTCGCCAAGGCGGCCCTCGACGCCGGCCTGATCTGGGTGACCTACGGGGGCTCCCTGCAGCACCAGAGCGCCGACATCCAGTTCAGCTTCCGCGAGGGCGGCACCCTGCTCGGCGAGGCGGCGGCGAAGTGGGCCCAGGAGCACCTCGGCGGCAAGGGCAAGATCGCCTTCCTCACCGACAGCGCCATCGAACTGGGCCGCGAACGCACCAAGGGCATGATCGACGCCTTCACCAAGGCGGCACCCGGCGTCGACGTGGTCGCCCGTGAGCAGGCCATCGACCCGGACACCGGCCTGACGAAGACGAAGGCGATCCTCGCCAAGCACCCCGACCTCAACCTCGTCCTCGGCGTCACCGACGCCGCCGCCTACGGCGGATTCAAGGCCCTCCAGCAGGCGGGCCGCGCGAAGGACGACGCCAGGACCTTCGTCGGTGGCCAGGACGGCGCCGCGCCCTCCCTCCTCGCCGTCAAACAGGGCACCTTCTACCGGGCCTCCGCCGCCCTCGCCCCCAAGGACATCGCGGCGGCCATCGTCGACGTGCCGCGCGCGGTCGCGGCGGGCCGGGCGAACCCGAGCGTCCAGGTACCCGTCACCCTCGTCCAGCGCGCCGACACCGCCCGGATCGACGCCCTGCTCGCCCAGAACGCCTAGGCCGGCTATGACGACCACGAACCTCCGCATCCGCGGCCTGGCGAAGTCCTTCGGCGGCGTCAGGGCCCTCGACGGCGTGGACCTCACCGTCCCCGCCGGCCAGGTGCACGCCCTGCTCGGCCACAACGGCGCCGGCAAGTCCACCCTCATCAAGTGCCTGGGCGGCGCCTACCCGCCCGACGCCGGCACGATCGAAGTCGGCGGGACGTCGTACACCCGGCTCACCCCACGGGAGTCCATCGCGTCCGGCGTGGCGATCATCTTCCAGACGCTCAGCGTGGTCGACGCTCTGACCGTGGCGGAGAACATCTTCCTCGGCCAGGAGTGGACCCGGCACGGCCGCATCGACCGGCGCGCCCAGGAGCAGGTCGCCGCCGGGCTGCTGGAGCGGGTGGCCGCGAAGTGCTCCCCGCGCGACCGCGTGGGCGATCTGCCCATGGGCCAGCGCCAGTTGGTGGAGATCGCCAAGGCCCTCAGCCGCAGCGCCTCGGTCCTGGTCCTCGACGAACCGACGGCCGCCCTGTCCGGCGCGGAGACCGATGCCCTGTCGGAACGCGTCGAGGACCTGCGCACCCAGGGGCTCGCCATCGTCTACGTCACCCACCTCCTGGGCGAGGTGGAACGGCTGGCGGACGCGGTGACCGTGCTGCGCGACGGCCGGGTGGCCCACCACACGACGGTGGCGGGGCAGACGCGGCGGGAACTGGTGGAGGCGGTCGCGGGACGCCCGGCGGAGACCGTGCGGACATCGCGGCGACCTCCCACGCCACCCCGCCTCGTCGCCGAAGCCCTGCGGGGTCCCGGATTCGGGCCCGTCGACCTCACCGTCGCCACCGGCGAGCGCGTCGGCCTGTTCGGGCTCATCGGCTCGGGCCGCACCCGCATCCTGGAGACCCTCTACGGCAGGCGCCGCGCCACCACCGGCGCGATCCGGGTCGGCGACCGCACCGTCACCCCCGCCCGCCCGGCCGACGCGCTCGCCGCCGGGATCGCGCTCGTACCGGCGGACCGGCGGGCCCAGGGCCTGTTCCCGTCGATGACCGCGCAGGACAACGCGCTGCTCCCCTCCGTCCAGCCCCTGTCCCGCTGCGGGGTGCGGGCGATGCGCTCGGAGCGGCGGGTGTTCGGCGCGCTGGCCGCGGCGGTCGGGCTGCGCCCGGCCCGCCCCGGACTGCCGGCGGGCGCGTTCTCCGGCGGCAACCAGCAGAAGCTCGTCCTCGGCCGGTGGATCAACGAGGCCCGGCACGTGGACGTGCTGCTGCTGGACGAGCCGACGCAGGGCGTCGACGTGGGTGCGCGGCAGGAGATCTACCGGGTGGTGTCCACCCTCGCCGAAGAACGCGGTACCGCCGTGCTCTTCGCCTCCGGCGACCCCGAGGAGATCGTGGCGCTCGCCGACCGCTGCCTGATCGTCGCCGGGGGACGGATCACCGGCGAACTCTCCGGCGCCGAACTCACCGAACAGGCCCTGCTGTCGGCCGTTCACGACCCCCTGACCGCCGAAGGAGCAGCATGACCACCGCCGACCCGGTCCTTCCCCGGCCCCGCCAGATCACCATGGGCGGGCTCGCCACCGTGCGCCGCAACCCGCTCCTCGTCGTGCTCACCGCGATGGTGCTGGTCTTCCAGCTGACCACGGGCAGCTTCCTCGCCCCCGCGAACCTCAGCGGCATCGCCACCGACGCCGCGGCCCTGGCCATCGTCGCCGTCCCGCTGGCCCTGCTCGTCATCAGCGGCTACCTCGACCTGTCGGTCGGCTCCACGCTCGCCCTCGGCGGGCTGGTCGCGGGCTGGCTGGCCGGGCAGCACCACCAGTCGCCCGCCGTCGCCCTGCTCGGGGCGCTCGCCGCCGGGGCCTTGGTGGGGGCGGTCAACGGCGTCCTGTGCTGCTATTTCGGCCTCTCCGCGTTCATCGTCACCCTCGGCATGCTGACCGCCGTACGCGGTCTGGCACAGCAGTTGTTCCCGTTGCCGCTGAGCGGCTTCGGCTCCGGGTTCGCCTGGATCGGAGGGGCCCGCATAGCGGGGATCGCCGCACCGGTCGTGATCGCGGGGCTCGTGCTGACCGCGGGCGCCCTGTTCCTGGCGGTCACGCCCGCCGGACGGCACGTCTTCGCCATCGGCGTCAACCGGGAGGCCGCCCACCTCTCCGGCATCCACGTCCGCCGCACCCCGTTCGCGCTGTTCGTCGCCACCGGCGTCGCCGCCGCCCTGGCCGGGGCCATCAAGGCGTCGGTGCTGGACAGCGTGGTGGCCGGCACCTCCGGCGCCGGGTTCGAACTGACCGTGCTCACCGCGGTGCTGCTCGGCGGTGTCGCTCTCACCGGCGGCTCCGGCTCCATCCTCGGCGTCCTGCTGGGCGTGCTCTTCCTCGGCGGCCTGCAGAACGGCCTGACCCTGCTGAACGTGCCGACGTTCTGGCAGCAGATGGCCCAGGGCACCGCGCTGGTGGCCGGCGCGGCCCTGGCCTACTTCGCACCCCGCACCGGGCGCTGACCCGCCCTCCTCCCCGAAATGAGGTCATCCGTGAGCGACACCGCTCCCACCCTCGTCCTGACCGGTGGTCAGGTCCTCACCGTCGACGCCGGGTTCACCGTCGCCGAGGGCGTGGCCGTGCGCGGCAGGGACATCCTGGCCGTCGGCAGCGACGCGGAGATGCGCGCCCTGGCCGGGCCCGGCACCCGGATCGTCGAGCTGGGCGGCCGGACCGTGCTGCCCGGCATCAACGACTCACATCTGCACGGGGCCGCCTACGGCATGACGAAGCCTCCCTTCGCCATCGACGTCGGCCACCCGGCGGTGGGTTCCATCGCCGACATCGCCGCGGCGGTGGGCCGGGCAGCCGGGGAGGCACCCGCCGGTGCGTGGATCATCGGCCTGGGCTGGGACCCCGGCTACCTCGCCGAGTGCCTGGCCGACCCGGGCCGCTTCCCGCACCGGCGGGATCTGGACGCGGTCGCCCCGGACCACCCGGTCTGCCTGACCGACTTCTCCTCGCACATGGTGTGGGCCAACTCCGAGGCCCTGCGCCGCTGCGGCGTCGACGCGGACACCCCGGCCCCGCCCGGCGGTGTCATCGACCACGACCCCGACGGCCGGCCCACCGGCATCCTGCGGGAGGCCGCCGGGCGGCTCGTCCAGGCCGCACTCCCCGCCCCCACCCCCGCCCAGCGCCGTCAGGCCATCCAGGGCGTGATCCGCGAACTGCACTCCCGGGGCATCACCAGCTACACCGAGCCGGGCCTCGGCCCCGGCGGCGCCGACACCCTCTTCGGCGGCCTGAGCACCGACAACTGGACCGCCTACGCCGAACTCGCCGCGAGCGGTGACCTCCAGGCCCGGGTCAGCGTCCTGCTCCTGCCCGCGCCCATGGGCGGCTCGGCCGACGACGTCCGCGAGGGCCTGGCCCAGCTGCGCCGTCCAGAGTCGGCCGACCCCCGGCTGCTGCGGGCCATCGGCGTCAAGATCTTCGCCGACGGTGTGCCGCCCAACCGCACGGCGTGGATGAGCGAGCCGTACCCGGAGGGCGGCCACGGCGCCCTGTGCGTGCACGGCGATTCGCCCGCGCTCCAGGTGCACGAGCTGCGCGAGATGATCCGGCTCGCCCACGAGGCCGGCTTCCAGCTCGGCGTGCACGTCACCGGCGACCGGGCCATCGACCTCGTGGTGGACGCCTTCGTCGCCGCGAACACGGCCGTACCCCGCCCCGACGCCCGCCACTACGTCATCCACGGCGACTTCATCAGCCCCGGCAGCCTGGCGAGGCTCGCCGCGCACGGCTACGGCGTCAACATGAACCCCGCCATCAAGTGGACCATCTCCGACCTGATGGACGAGGTCGTGGGCCCCGAACGCTCCGCCTACCAGTGGCCGGTGCGCTCCGCGCTGGACGCCGGGGTACGGGTCTGCGCCAGTTCCGACGCTCCCATCACCGAGCCCGACTGGCGCCAGGGCGTGGCCTCGATGATGCTGCGCGAGTCCAAGGCCAGCGGCCGCCCCAGCGGCCCCGAGCAGTGCGTACCCCTCGCCGACGCCCTGCGCGCCTACACGGCCACCCCGGCCTGGCAGGACTTCGCCGACGACTGGAAGGGCACCGTCGAACCGGGCAGGGCGGCCGACCTGTGCGTCCTGGACCGGCCGCTGCTGGACCTCGACCCGCACGAGATCACGGACGTGCGGGTGGACCTCACGGTCTTCGACGGGCGGGTGGTCTTCGAACGGTGAGGCACGGTCAGGCCGCCCGCGGTGCCGTCCGCCGCAGATCCCACCGCCGGTTCCGGTACCGGCCGGCCAGCCGGCACACCGCGTAGATCGTGAACGAGATCGTCGTGACGTAGGGGCTGATGGGGATGCTGCTGCCCAGGGCGAGCAGGATGCCGCCCTCGATCGAGGCCACGGCGAACACGACGCTCAGAAGGGGCAGCAGCACCGGCGACGCGGCGACACGGGCGGCCGCCGCGGCCGGCGTGACGACCAGGGAGAGCACCAGCAGCGCGCCGACGATCTGCACCGACAGGGCGACCGCGAGCCCGAGCACCAGCATGAACGCCAAGGACAGCCCCCGGACCGGCACCCCGCGGGCCTCCGCCACGTCCGGGTCGGTGCTGGCGAAGGCGAGCGGACGCCACATGACCGCGAGGGCCACCAGCACCAGCGCGGACGTACCGAGCAGCCACGACATCTGCGGGGTGTCCACGGCGACGATCTGCCCGGTCAGCAGCCCGAACTTGTTGGCCGCCCGGCCCTTGTACAGGGCGAGGAAGAGCACGCCGAGTCCCAGGCCGAACGGCATGATGATGCCGATCACCGAGTTGCGGTCCCGGGCCCGCGTCCCCAGCACACCGATGGCGCCGGCCGCGAGAAGCGAACCGGCGATCGAGCCCGCCACGATGTTCGCCCCCAGCAGCAGAGCGGCCGAGGCGCCCGCGAAGGACAGCTCGCTGATGCCGTGCACCGCGAACGGCAGGTCCCGCATCAGCACGAACACCCCGGCCAGCCCGCCCACGAGCCCGAGTGCCACACCGGCGATGAGGGAGTTGCGGACCAGGGACAGGAGCGCGCCGTAGTCGGTGAAGTCGAAGATCTGGTGCCAGATCCCGTCGGCGAGCGTCATGCGCGCACTCCGTCCGTCTCGTCAACCCGCTCGGGATGGTGCGGCGGGGCGGCCGTCTCGTCGGGTGCTCCGGCGACCATCACCCGGCCCCGCACGCGGACCACATCGACCCGCGTGCCGTAGAGCCGGGACAGCGATTCGGAGGTCAGCACCTCGTCGGGGGTGCCGATCCGGTGGCCGCCGCGGGCCAGGTACAGCACCCGGTCGACCAGGCCGAGCACCGGGTTGATCTCGTGCGTCACGAACACCACCGCCGTGCCGTGGGAGCGGCGCCGGGCGTCGATCATCTCGGTGACGGCCCGCTGGTGGTGGAGATCGAGCGACAGCAGCGGCTCGTCGCACAGCAGGATGCGCGGATCGGTCGCGAGAGCCTGCCCGATGCGCACGCGCTGCCGTTCGCCGCCGGACAGCATCCCGAGCGGGACGTCGGCGTAGGCCGTGGCCCCGACCGACTCGAGGATCTCGTCCACCCGGCGGCGGATCCCGGCTTCGCGCAGCCGTGGGCCGAATCGGTGCCCGTCGATGCCGAAGCGCACCAGGTCCCGGGCGCGCAGCATGGCCTGCGCGGACAGCGCCGCCTGCTGCGGTACGTAGCCGATGTGCCGGGCGGCCTCGCGCGCCGGCCGGCCGAGGACCGTCAGCGTCCCGGCGGACAGCGGCCGGCGGCCCAGCAGCGCCCGCACGAAACTGGTCTTGCCGGCCCCGTTCGGGCCCAGCACGGCCAGGAACTCCCCGGGCGCCACGTCGAGGTCGAGTCCACTCCACACCTCGCGGTCGCCGTAGGACAGGGCCGCTTCGCGCAGGCTGACGGCTGGTGCCGCGTCCGGCCGGGGTGCCGGGGTCACGTGGCCAGCGCGCCCGCGAGCGCGTCCACGTTGGCGGTCATCCAGCCGAGGTAGTCCTTGCCCTTCGGCAGGGTCTCGGTGACGGGCACGACGGGGATGCCGGCGGCCTTGGCCGCCGCTTCGGCCTTCTCCGTCTGCGGGCCGGAGGTCTGCTCGTTGTAGACGAGTGCCTCGACCTTCCTGCCGCTGAACAGCGCCAGGTTCTCCTGGAGGACGCGCGGGGAGACGTCGTCGCCCTCCTCGATGGCCTCGCTGAACGCCGGGGGCGTCTTGTCGACCAGGCCGCTCGCCTCGGTCATGTACAGCGGCACGGGCTCGGTGATCGCCACTCCCTCGCCGCCGTGCTCCTTCTTGATCCGCGCCTCTTTCGCCTCCAGCGGCGCGAGCTTCGCCTTGAAGGCGGCGGCGTTCTTCCTGAAGGCGGCCGCGTGACCCGGGTCGGCCTGCGCGAGGGCCGCGGATATCCGGTCGGCGAGCTTGGCGACGGTGGGGAAGTCGTACCAGACATGCTCGTTGAGCTCCCCGCCCTCGGGCGCGGCCTTGCCGGACACCTCGACCGCGTTGATCACCGCGGCGGAGTCGTCGTGTCCGCTCTTCAGCATGCGGTCGACGAAGTCGTCGTAGCCACCGCCGTTCTCGACGACGACCTTCGCCCTGGACAGGGCCAGCTGGTTCTGCGGGGCGGCCTCGTAGGAGTGCGGGTCCTGGTCGGGGTCGCTGATGAGCGAGGTGACGTCGACTCTGTCGCCGCCCACCCGCCGGACGATGTCGCCGTAGACGTTCGTGGAGGCCACCACCGCCACACGGTCCGACGTGTTCGTGCCGTCGGCGGAGTCCGGCGAGCTGCCGCAGCCCGCGAGCAGGGCCAGTGACGCGCTGGTCAGCAGCGCCAGGCGGCGGGACGTGGACAGGGACATGGTTCCTCCAGGACGGATGCACGGGGGTACTGGCAGCCGCCACGCTAGATGGGAATGAATGTCAAGTGCGGGTTCCGGCCGAAGTCATGTGAAAACCATTGCCAAGTGTTGAGGATGTCCTGGACTGACTATCCAAGAGCTGGACATGTGGTCTAAAGTGAAGGGGTGAAGTGAGAGGAGACGGGATGGCACCAGAGCTGGACGCCGAACGGAACGCGATCCTCGCCGCGCTGACGCCGGTCGTCGACGGGATCGCCGCGACCTTCGGACCGGTCTGTGAGGTCGTGCTGCACGACTACCGGAACCCGGAGAAGTCGGTGGTCGCCGTGGCCGGTTCCGTGACCGGGCGCTCGGTGGGCGGGGCGATGAGCGAGATCGGCATGCGCGTCCTCGCGGGCGGTGACGGGGCCGCCGACGAACTCAACTACGTCACCCGCACCCGGAACGGCACGCTGGTGAAGTCCTCCACGATGGTGCTCCGGGACTCCGAAGGAGCCGTCTTCGGCGCCCTCTGCGTCAACGTCGACGTCGGCGCCGTCGACCAGGTGCACCGGCTGCTCGGCGCGCTGGCCGGGTCCGGCGCCGCCGCGGTGGAGCTGCCGACCACCACCTTCGGCAACGACATCGACTCCGTGGTCGACGCCCTCGTCGACGCCCACCAGTCGAAACAGCGGGGGAGCTGGGCGGAACTGGACCGCGCGGAACGCCTGGAGCTGTTCGGCGGACTGGACACCCGTGGCGTCTTCGCCGTACGCGGAGCCGTCGAGCAGGTCGCCGCCCGGCTCGGCATCTCCCGCGCCTCCGCCTACAACTACCTGTCCCGTGCCAGGGCCGCCCACGACACTGCCAACGGAGGATCCGCGTGACGACCACCACCCCGCCGGTCACCCTCGACGACGTCCGGGACGCCGCAGCCCGCCTCGAGGGCGTCGCCCACCGCACGCCCGTGCTGCGCTCCCGCACGCTCGACGCGCTCGTCGGCGCCGAGGTCCACCTCAAGTGCGAGAACTTCCAGCGTGTGGGTGCCTTCAAGTTCCGCGGCGCCTACAACGCCGCCTCCCGGCTCACCCCTGAGCAGCTGTCCCGCGGCATCGCCGCCTACTCCTCCGGCAACCACGCGCAGGCCGTCGCCCTGGCCGCGCGTGAGCTCGGCACCACCGCGGTGATCGTCATGCCCGAGGACGCCCCGCCGTCGAAGCGGGCGGCCACCGCCGGCTACGGCGCCGAGATCGTCACGTACGACCGCTACACCGGCGACCGCGTCGCCATCGCCGAGGCCCTGGCCGCCGAGCGGGGCCTGACGGTCATCCCGCCCTACGAGCACCCGCACGTCATCGCGGGGCAGGGCACGGCCGCTCTCGAACTCCTCGAGGAAGCGGGGGAACTGGGGGCTCTGCTGACGCCGGTCGGCGGCGGCGGGCTCATGGCCGGCAGCGCCACGGCGGCCAAGGGCCTGCACCCGGGCATCCGGATGATCGGTGTCGAGCCGGAGGCCGGGGACGACACCAGGCGCTCCCTGGCGGCGGGGCGGCGCGTCAGCATCCCCGTCCCGCACACGATCGCCGACGGCCAGGCCCTGCACACGCCCGGCGAGCTGACCTTCTCGATGAACCGCGCACTCCTCGACGACGTCGTCCTGGTCTCCGACGGCGAGATCCGGGACGCGATGCGGTTCGCCTTCGAACGCCTGAAGATCGTCATCGAGCCCAGCGGCGCCACTCCGCTGGCCGCCCTGCTCACCGGCCGCGCGGGCCCTCTCCCGGGGCGCGTCGGCGTGATCATCTCCGGCGGCAACATCGACGCCGAGCGCTTCGCGGGGCTCTGCGGCCCCGCCGCCCCCGGAATGGCGTCGCCCGCTTGACGGACGGACGATGGAAGGACATCCCTCACCGAGGAGGAGCGTCATGCTTGAAGTGAAGACGCTCGACAAGCCGGACGAGCGGCGCGACTACCCCCGGGGCCACATGGAAGCCGTCCACATGACGGGACTGGACTTCGCCGTGGCGGCGT
The DNA here is from genome assembly GCF_042803315.1 of Streptomyces sp. NPDC057424. Classification (NCBI taxonomy): domain Bacteria; kingdom Bacillati; phylum Actinomycetota; class Actinomycetes; order Kitasatosporales; family Streptomycetaceae; genus Streptomyces; species Streptomyces sp. NPDC057424. The sequence goes on along the minus strand of NZ_JBHVCP010000019.1, from coordinate 86,693 downwards.
TCGAACCCGGCTGGCGCTGGTCCGAGTCCGTGGCTCCGATCGCCGGTACCGACAGTTGCCGGATCCACCACAACGGCTACGTCGTATCGGGCCGTATGCACCTCCGCATGGACGACGGCGCGGAAAGCGAGGTGGGGCCCGGTGACGTGTTCGTCTGCTCGCCCGGGCACGACGCCTGGGTCGTGGGCGACGAGCCGTGCGTGGTGTACGACTTCGCGGGCGGCATGGCCAAGGAGTACGCCAAGAAGGACTAGCTTGATCTTTGACCTGCGCGCCGGTGGCGCGTCACACGGTGACGACCACCTTCGCCCGCGCGTGTTCCACCTCCAGGTACCGGATCGCCTCGGCCGCCTCGTCGAGCGGATACGTCCGCTCGACGACCGGGGAGATCTTCCCGGCCTCGGCCAGTTCCCGCAGCGCCGCCAGGTTCGCCTTGTTCTGCCGTGCTGAGATCTCCAGCAGCCGCTGGCCCCGTGCGAAGGGCGCCACGACCTGCCGCTTGAGGAAGAGTCCCATCGGTCCCACGACGCTGCCGCCCTCGTACACGCCTCCGCCGGACAGGGCGAGGACCCCGGTGGGGGAGAGGACGCGCCGGAGCGCCCCGAGCGGGTGGTTGCCGACCAGGTCCAGTACGACGTCGTACCGCCGCCCGCCCCGGGTGAAGTCCTCCCGCGTGTAGTCGATGACGTGGTCCGCGCCGAGTGAGCGGACCAGGTCCGCGTTCCGCGTGCTGCACACGGCCGTCACCTCCGCGCCGTACGCCTTGCCGAGCTGCACGGCGAACGTGCCCACTCCGCCCGACGCCCCGTTCACCAGGACCGCCTGGCCCGGCCGCACCCGGGCGACGTCCCGCAGGCCGATGAGGGCGGTGTTCCCCGCCAGAGGCATGGCCGCGGCCTCCTCGAAGGTGAGGTTGGCGGGCTTGGGGCCCACCTCGGCGTCCCGCGCGCAGACGTACTCGGCGAAGGTGCCGTCGGCCTCCCCGTACACCTCGTCCCCGGGCTCGAGTCCCGTGACGCCGGCGCCCAGCGCCTCGACCCGGCCCGCGAAGTCCCGGCCCCGCACCGGCGTCCTGGGCCGGCGCAGCCCCATCGTGCCGCGGCCGATCAGCGGGTCACCGCGCATGAAGTGCCAGTCGTAGGCGTTGACCGAGGCCGCGTGCACCCGCACCAGCACCTCACCGGCGCCCGGCGCCGGTCTGTCGACGTCCCTGAACTCCAGCGTGTCCGCCGAGCCGTACCGGTCCTGCACCACTGCCTTCATGGGACCCCCCTCCGCTCACGGCGAGCGTAGGGAACCCTCCTCGCCCGGGGCATCGGGGACGAACCCTGATTCATCCCGGGTTCGCGTGTCCCGGAACGGCCCTCTCCTTGCCCATGGAAACCGATCGGTTTACACTTCCCGTCATGAGAAACCGATCGGTTTCCATGATGAGAAACGTGAAGGAGACTCCCATGACCGCCATCGAAGGTTCCGTCGCCCTGGTCACCGGCGGCAGCCGGGGCATCGGCCGCGCCCTGGTCGCGGCCCTGTACGAGCGGGGCGCGACGAAGGTGTACGCCACCGCCCGCGACCCGCGCACCGTGACGCACCCCGACGCCGTGCCGCTCGCCCTGGAGGTGACCGACCCCGCGTCCGTCGCCGCGGCCGCCGAGCAGGCGCAGGACGTCACCCTGCTGATCAACAACGCCGGTACCTCGGTGAACGCGAGCTTCCTCGACTCACCCGTCGAGGACGTGCGCCGCGAGTTCGAGACGAACTTCTACGGGCCGCTCCTGGTGACCCGGGCCTTCGTCCCCGTCATCGAGCGCAACGGCGGCGGCCACATCCTCAACGTCCACTCCGTACTGTCCTGGATCGGCCTCGCCGGCTCCTACAGTGCGTCCAAAGCCGCCTTCTGGTCGCAGACCAACTCGCTGCGCCTCGATCTGAAGCCGCGCGGCATCGACGTCACCGGCCTCCATGTCGGCTACGTGGACACGGACATGACCGCCGGAGTCGACGCCCCCAAGTCCACGGCCGAGAGTGTCGCGGCCCAGGCCCTCGACGGCATCACGTCCGGTGCCTACGAGGTCCTGGCCGACGACATCACGCGGCAGGTCAAGGCCGGGCTGGCGGCCGACCCGGCCGCCCTCTACCCGCAGCTCACCGCCGCCTGATCACACCGGCAGCAGCCGCGCCACCAGTGCGCTCAACTGCCGGGCGTTGCGGCACTCGTGCATCTCGACCAGCTCGGCGTAGGCGGGCGCGACGGAGTCGCCCGTGCCCCAGCGGGAGCGCTGCTCGGGGTTCAGCCAGTGGACCCGGCGCGCCCGTGCTGCGATCTGCCGTACGGCCCGCAGGTTCGGGTCGCTCCGGTTCGTACAGGCGTCACCGAGGACGAACACGGTCGTGCGCGAACCGACCGCGTCCGCGTGGCGCTCCGCGAACTCGCCCAGCGCCATGCCGTAGTCGCTGCCGCCGTGATGGCCCGTGACCGCCGCCTCCGTCTGGATGCGGGAGCCCAGCCCTTCCGGGTCGGCCCTGCCGTGCTCCAGCAGCCCGGTCACCTCGTCGATCCGGTTGACGAAGGCGAACACGCGCACCTTGCTGAACTGGTCGTGCACCGCCTGCACCAGCAGCATCGTGAAGTCCGAGAAGCCGGAGACCGACCCCGACACATCGCACAGCAGCACCAGTTCGGGGCGGGCGGGACGCCGCCTGCGCAGCACCGGCTTCATCGGCACTCCGCCCGTCGACAGCGAACCGCGCAGGGTCCGCCGCAGATCGATCGTGCCCCGGGAGGTGCGCCGGCGCCGGGCCGCCAGCCGGGTCGCGAGCTTGCGGGCCAGTGGCTGAACCGTCCTGCGCAGCTCGGCCAGCCGGTCCTTCCCGGCGAACAGGAAGTCGACCCGGTCGGCGGTCGGGGCCACCGCCCGCCGGGCGATCTCGTCCCGGTCGCGCCGCTCGGCGACCCGCCGCCGCGCCTCCGCGGCCACCAGGGCGCGGAAGGTGTCGATGCGCCGCCGGATCTCGTCCTCCAGCAGCCGGTCCGTGAATCCCGCACTCCCGTCCCGCCCCCGGACGTCGTCGCGCACCCGGGCCAGCAACGTCTGCGGCCGCAGCCGTTCGAGCGCCTGGTACGACGACCAGCCGTCCGACTCCGGCGAGGAACCGTAGCCACCGAAACCGTCGACCGCCTCGGCCGCCAGCCGGCCCAGCATCCCCTGGTCGTCGGCCGCCAGGGCGTCGGCCAGCCGGTCCCGCAGGTCCTCCCGCCCCGCCGCCCGCTGCTCCGGGCCGCCGGCTCCGCGCGGGAAGTAGAGGTCGAAGACCGGGTCGAACACCTGCCGTTGCCCGGGCCCGTGCAGCAGCGTCGCCGCGAGCCCCTCGCGCAGCAGTTCCCGGTCCGCGAGGCCGAGTTCCCCGACCGCCCGCGCCGCGTCGACGCTCTCGCCGGTACCGATCCGCACGCCGTGCGCGCGCAGGGCCCCGACCAGGGACGTCAGCCGCTCGGTGACGCCCGCCGGCGTCGTCACAGGGTGTCCAGGTCGAGCTTGGCGGACGCCTTGAGGACGTCGTCCTGGTGCTTGAGGAGCACTCCGAGCGTGGCCCGCACGACCGTCTCGTCCAGCGAGCCGGCGCCGAGTGCGAGCAGGGTGTGCGCCCAGGCGACGGTCTCGGCGACCGACGGCACCTTGCGCAGGTCCATCGCCCGCAGCGCGCCCACGACCCGGACGACCGAGCGTGCCAGCGCCTCGTCGAGGCCCGGCACCTTCAGCCGTACGATCCTGCGCTCCAGCTCCTCCTCCGGGAACCCGATGTGGAGGAAGAGGCAGCGGCGGCGCAGCGCCTCGGACAGCTCCCGGCTCGCGTTGGAGGTGAGGACGACGAAGGGGCGGCGCGCCGCCGTGATGGTGCCGAGCTCGGGGACGGTCACCTGGAAGTCGCTGAGCACCTCCAGCAGCAGGCCCTCCACCTCGACGTCGGCCTTGTCCGTCTCGTCGATCAGCAGCACCTTCGGGTCGTCACCCCGGATGGCGGTCAGCAGGGGCCGCGTGAGCAGGAACTCCTCGCTGAAGTCGCGAGGGCGTCTCCCTCGGTGTCGAGACGCTGTGCCGGAGCGCCGGGGTCTCGAAGCGGTCCATGTACCAGCTCTTCGCGAGCAAGGGCGAGGTCCTCGCGGCGAGCCTGAACCGGCGGCTCCCGGTGTACGAGGAGCGGCTGGCGCCCGGCCCGCGGGAGGCGGTGCCCTGCGCGTCGACGGCGGTTACGTCGAGATCCTGCCCTGAGCCGACGATCGCCCGTCAGACGCCGCCCACCAGGATCACCTCCAGCGTGCGCGGACCGTGCACCCCCTCGACCCGGTCCAGCTCGATGTCACTGGTCGCCGACGGCCCGGAGATGAACGTCAACGGGCGCGCCGGGTCGAGGCGTTCGAGTCCCTGAGGCACGGAGGAGACCACCTGGTCCGGCACCCGTACGACGCAGATGTGGTGGTCGGGGACGAGGGTGATGCGGCGACGGCCCTGGTCGGGTGAGCCGTCCAGCACGATGGTGCCGGTCTCGGCGATCGCGACCGCACAGGCAGTCACCACACTGTCCACCAGGTCGAGTTCACCCGGAGTGCTCTCGGCCCGGTCCGCCACCCGTGGGACACCGGTCGCCGCCAGCCACCCCTCGTCCAGCCCGGGCGGCACCAGCACCGAAGCCGCACCGCGCTGCTCCAGCAGCCCCGCGATCAGGCCGGCCAGCCCGCCGCTGTCCGTGCGGTGCACGATCGCCCGGTAGTCCGCCAGGTTCCCGGCGAGCAGTTCCACCGTCTCCGGGACACTCCGCTCCCCGTGCTCGCGCACATAGTCACGCGGCACCGCCTGCTCGTACGGCGCGTCGTCCCGTGGTACGTCCGTCAGTGCGCGCCGCACCCGCCCCAGGATCCGTTCCCTGCTGTTCACTCGTCCCCGTCCTTCCCGCCGCGCGTGCGCTGCCACCAGTCCCGGAACGGCTCGGCGGGCACCGGCGGCAGGTCCCGGGTCCCGCTCCAGGCCCGGCCGGGCCCGGGCAGCGTACGGGGATGGAAGCGGCGCGTCCGCGAGGCGGCGCGCTGGCCGGTGCGCAGCGCGCCCGGGTGCGTGAACGCCCAGCGGGCCGCGCGCATCGCCGCCCGCTCGGCGGCATGCCCCTTCGCGGGCCGCAGCACCACCTTGTTGCCCTCCCGCGTGACCTCGCCGCCTTCCACGACGCGCTCCCGCAGATGCACCAGCACCTCGGGGATGTCGATGGCGACCGGGCACACCTCGTAACACGCCCCGCACAGCGACGATGCGTACGGCAGTGACGCGTCGATCTCGCTGCCTGTGCCCCGCAGTTGGGGACTGAGGATCGCGCCGATCGGCCCCGGGTACACCGAGCCGTAGGCGTGGCCGCCGGCCCGCTCGTACACCGGGCACACGTTGAGGCAGGCCGAGCAGCGGATGCAGCGCAGCGCCTGCCGGCCGACCTCGTCGGCGAGGGTGTCGGTGCGGCCGTTGTCCAGCAGCACCAGGTGGAAGGTGCCCGGGCCGTCCTGGTCGGTCGTGCCGGTCCACGTCGACGTGTAGGGGTTCATGCGCTCGGCCGTGGAGGAGCGGGGGAGGGTCTGCAGGAACACCTCCAGGTCCCGCCACGTCGGCACGATCTTCTCGATGCCGACGACCGAGATCAGCGTCTCGGGCAGCGTCAGACACATCCGGCCGTTGCCCTCGGACTCCACGACGACCAGGGTCCCCGTCTCGGCGACCATGAAGTTGGCGCCGGAGATGCCGACCTTGGCCCGCAGGAACTTCTCCCGCAGGTGCAGCCGGGCGGCCTCGGCGAGTTCGGCCGGTGTGTCGGTCAGGCCCTCGGGCGCGGGGCGGCCCCACTCGCTCATCTCCCGGGCGAAGATGTCCCGGATCTCGCCCCGGTTGCGGTGGATGGCGGGGACGAGGATGTGCGAGGGCCGGTCCTTGCCCAACTGCACGATCAGCTCGGCGAGATCGGTCTCGTAGGCGTGGATGCCCTCGGCCTCCAGCGCCTCGTTGAGCCCGATCTCCTGCGTGGCCATCGACTTGACCTTGACGACCTCGGACTCGCCGGTCATCTTCACGAGCTGGGTGACGATCTCGTTGGCCTCGTCCGCGTCGGCGGCCCAGTGCACGACGCCCCCCGCGGCCGTGACCGACTGCTCCAACTGCACGAGGTAGCGGTCGAGATGGCGCAGCGTGTGGTCCTTGATCCGCTTGCCCGCCTCGCGCAGCTCGGCCCAGTCGGACACCTCCGTGACGGCGTTGGCCCGCTTGGCGCGGATGGTGTGTGTGGCGTGCCGCAGATTGCCGCGCAGGGTCGCGTTGCCCACGGCCTCCCGTGCGGCCTCCGGAAACGCCGGCATGCCGAGATACGTCCCGCTCATACGGCCGGTTCCTCCTCCGTGCTCGCCAGGATCTCCGCGATGTGCACCGGCCGCATGCCGGTCCGCAGCCGGGCCATCGTCCCGCCGATGTGCATCAGGCAGGAGTTGTCGGCCGCGCACAGCACCTCGGCGCCCGTCGACTCGGCGTTGCGCACCTTGTCGGCTCCCATGGCCGCCGAGACGTCGGCGTTCTTCAGCGCGAAGGTGCCGCCGAAGCCGCAGCACTCGTCCGCCCCCGGCAGTTCGACGAGCTCCAGCCCCTTCACGGCCTGCAGCAGCCGCCGCGGCCGCTCGCCGAGTCCGAGTCCGCGCAGCCCGTGGCAGGTCGGGTGGTAGGTCACCTTGTGCGGGTAGGACGCCCCGACGTCCGTCACGCCCAGTACGTCGACCAGGAACTCCGTGAGCTCGTACGTCTTGGGCACCACCGGCGCCAGCGTGGCCGCGAGGGCGTCGCCACGCCCCTCGGCCCGGGCCCGCTCACCCATCCGCGGATACAGTTCCCGCACCATCGCCCCGCACGACCCGGACGGTGTCACGATCGCGTCGTACTCGCCGAAGACATCGGAGAAATGCCGGGCGAGCGGCTCGGCCTCATGGCGGTATCCGGTGTTGTAGTGGGCCTGCCCGCAGCAGGTCTGCGCCATCGGGAAGTCCACGTCGATGCCCAGCCTGGTCAGCAGTTTCACCACGGCTCGCCCGGTGTCCGGATAGAGCGTGTCGTTGACACAGGTCAGGAACAGGGCGACACGCATCGCGGCTCCTAGTGGTCGATCATCGGATGAGTGCAGCGTAGTGCGGGGACAAGGCGCGGGGGAGGCCCCGTCACTGCCCGGCGAGCCGGGCCTGCGCGGCGTGCCACCGCTCGGTCCCGCCCCGGGGCTCGTACCGGGTGAGCGGCTGCGTGTTCACGAGCAGCCGCCGCATCCCGGCCAGGTCACCGACCAGTCCGTGCGCCCGCGCCTGCACGAGCACGTTCCCCAGCGCAGCGGCCTCGGTGGGCCCGGCCACCACGGGCAGCCCGCAGGCGTCGGCGGTGAGCTGGCACAGCAGGGCGTTGCGCGTGCCGCCCCCGACCACATGCACGACGTCGACCGCGTGCCCGGCGAGCCGCTGGGCGTCCGCGACGGCCTTCCGGTGTGCGAGGGCCAGGGAGTCGAGGATGCAGCGCGTCACCTCGGCCGGCGACGCGGGTACGGGCTGCCCCGAGGACCGGCACGCCTCGGCGATCCGCTCCGGCATCCGTCCCGGCGCGAGGAACGCCGCGTCGCCCGCGTCCACGACCGACCGCAGCGCCTCCACCTTGGACGCCTCCAGCAGCAACGCGCCGAGATCCGGGTCGCCCCAGGTCCGTACGCACTCCTGGAGCAGCCAGAGTCCCATGATGTTCCGCAGGTAGCGGACCGTGCCGTCCAGTCCCAGCTCGTTGGTGAAGTTGGCCGCCCGGCTCTCCTCGGTCAGCACCGGCGCGTCCAGCTCCAGCCCGGCCAGGGACCAGGTGCCGGTGCAGATGTACGCGAACCGCTCACCCGACGCGGGGACGGCGGCGACCGCCGAGGCGGTGTCGTGGGACCCGACGGCCGTCACCGGCACGGGACCGGCGAGCCCGGTCTCCTCCAGCACCTCGCCGCGCAGCAGCCCCGCCGGATCGCCGGGCTGCCTCAGCGGTGCGAACAGGCCCAGGTCGATGCCGAGCCGGGAGGCGATGTCGTACGACCAGTCGCGCGTCCGGGGGTCGATCAGCTGGGTCGTGGACGCGTTGGTCAGCTCCGTGCCCTGCTCGCCGGTCAGCCAGTACGTCAGCAGGTCCGGCACCAGCAACAGCCGCCGGGCCTGGGCGAGCTGGGCCGTGGAACGGGCGGCGGTGAGCTGGTACAGGGTGTTGAACGGCGCGTACTGCAACCCGGTCGCGGCGTACAGCTCACCGGCGGGCACGGACGCCCACACCTTCTCCGCGACACCCTCCGTCCGGGAGTCCCGGTAGTGCACGGGATTGCCGAGCAGCGCCCCGTCCGCATCCAGCAGCCCGTAGTCGACGGCCCAGCTGTCGATGCCGACGGAGTCGACCTGCCCGGCCGCCTTCAGCCCCTCCAGCACGCCCGCGTACAGCCCGAGCACGTCCCAGCGCAGCCCCTCGGGCACCCGCACCGGCCGGTTCGGGAAGCGGTGGGCCTCGCTGAGCTCCAGGGAGTCCGGGCCGACGCGGCCGACCATGACGCGCCCGCTGGACGCGCCGAGGTCGACCGCGGCGTACGACTTCACGACCGCGCTCATCGCAGGAAGGCGGCCGCGACGCCGGCGTCGACCGGGATGTGCAGACCGGTCGTGTGGGTGAGCTCCCCGCCGGTCAGCGCGAACACCGCATTGGCGACATGCTCCGGGAGCACCTCGCGCTTGAGGATGGTCCGCTGGGCGTAGAACTCACCCAGCTTCTCCTCCTCCACCCCGTACACGGCGGCCCGCTTGGCACCCCACCCGCCGGCGAAGATCCCCGACCCGCGCACGACGCCGTCCGGGTTGATCCCGTTGACCCGGATGCCGTGCTCGCCCAGCTCGGCGGCGAGCAGCCGCACCTGGTGCGCCTGGTCGGCCTTGGTGGCGGAGTAGGCGATGTTGTTGGGGCCGGCGAACACGGCGTTCTTTGAAGCGATGTAGACGATGTCACCGCCCAGCTCCTGGGCGATCATCACCCGGGCCGCTTCCCGCGACACGAGGAACGAGCCGCGCGCCATGATGTCGTGCTGGAGGTCCCAGTCCCCGGCGGAGGTCTCCAGCAGCGGCTTGGAGACCGAGATGCCCGCGTTGTTGACGACGAGATCCACCCCGCCGAAGGCCAGCACGGCCGCCCGGAACGCCTCGGCGATCTGCTCCTCGGACGTGACGTCCACCGTCACCGCGACGGCCTTGTCCGGCCCGCCCAGTTCCTCGGCGACGGCCTCGGCGTTCTCCGCGTTGAGATCGGCGACGACCACGCACGCCCCCTCGGCCACGAGCCGGTGCGCGATGGCCTTCCCGATCCCGCTCCCGGCACCCGTCACCAGCGCCACCCGGGTCGCCAGCGCCTTGGGCTTCGGCATCCGCTGGAGCTTGGCCTCTTCCAGCGCCCAGTACTCGATCCGGAACTTCTCGGACTCCTCGATCGGCGCGTAGGCGGACACCGCCTCGGCGCCCCGCATGACGTTGATGGCGTTGACGTAGAACTCGCCGGCGACCCGGGCGGTCTGTTTGTCCTTGCCGAAGGAGAACATGCCCACCCCCGGCACCAGCACGATCGCCGGGTCGGCGCCGCGCATGGCGGGGGAATCGGGCAGGGCGTGCCGCTGGTAGTAGGCGGCGTACTCCTCGCGGTACCCGGCGTGCAGCTCCTTCAGCCGGGCGATCGCCTCGTCGAGCGGAGCGCTCGGCGGCAGGTCCAGCACCAGCGGCCGCACCTTGGTCCGCAGGAAGTGGTCCGGGCAGGAGGTCCCGAGCGCGGCCAGCCGCGGGTGCTCCGCGCTCGCGAGGAAGCCGAGCACGACCTCGGAGTCGTCGAAGTGCCCGACCTGGGGCCGGTCCTGCGAGGCGACGGCCCGGACGTACGGGGCGAGCGCGGCGGCCCGCTCCCGCCGCTCACCGGCACTCAGCGGGGCGTACCCCTCGATCACCGGCCCGAAGGGCTCGGCCTTCCCCCGCTCGGCGAGGAACTGCTCGGCGGTCCGGATGATGTGCAGCGAGTTCCGCTCGCACTCCTCGGACGTGTCGCCCCAGGCGGTGATCCCGTGCCCGCCGAGAACGCACCCGACGGCCTGCGGATTGGCCTGCTTCACGGCGGCGATGTCCAGCCCCAGCTGGAACCCCGGACGCCGCCACGGCACCCACACCACGCTGTCCCCGAAGCACTCGGTGGTCAGCTTCTCCCCGTCGGCGGCACAGGCGAGCGCGATCCCCGAGTCCGGGTGCAGATGATCGACGTGCGCGGCCTCGACCAGCCCGTGCATGGCGGTGTCGATGGACGGGGCGGCCCCGCCCTTGCCGTGCAGGCAGTAGTCGAACGCGGCGACCATCTCGTCCTCGCGCTCGACCCCCGGATACACGTCGACGAGCGCCCGCATCCGGTCCAGCCGCAGCACGGCCAGCCCGGCCTCGGTCAGCGTTCCGAGGTCACCGCCGGACCCCTTGACCCACATCAGCTCGACGTCCCCGCCGGTGACGGGGTCGGTCTCGGTGCCCTTGGCGGAGGCGTTGCCGCCGGCGTAGTTGGTGTTGCGGGGGTCGGAGCCGAGCCGATGCGACCGGGCCAGCAGGGCGGCAGCTTCGGGATGGGTAGCCATGAACAGTTCCTTTGCGACGGAGGGTGTATTTCAGGGGCGCGGGGACCTGCGCGACCAGCCACAACCGGCCCGCAGCCCGAAATCAAACAGAGGCCGGCAGACGCTCACGCCCCCCAACCGGCCTGCTGCCCGCCGACCCGCTCAGCGACGATCCGCTCGCCCCACCCGGACCGCCGGTACGCCGCGATGGGGTCGGGGTCCAGCCCCATCTCCTCCCGCACCTCCCGCAGCAACGGCCGCACATCCGTGTTGTACGCGTCCATCAGCACGGCATTGGCCTCCAGCACATCACCGCTGCGCTGTGCCGCGCCCAACGCGTCACCATCGACCAGCAGCGCCTTCGCCGTGGCCTCCTGCACGTTCATCACCGACCGGATGATCGCCGGGATCTTCGCCTCGATGTTGTGGCACTGGTCGAGCATGAACGCGACCTCGGGTGAGAACCCACCGCCCCGCACGACCTCGTACATGATCCGGAACAACTGGAACGGGTCGGCGGCCCCGACCATCAGGTCGTCGTCCGCGTAGAACCGCGAGTTGAAGTCGAATCCTCCGAGCTTCTTCTCGCGCAGCAGCGTCGCCACGATGAACTCGATGTTGGTCCCCGGCGCGTGATGCCCCGTGTCGACGACGACCTGCGCCTTCGGTCCGAGCTTCAGGCAGTGCGCGTAGGCGGTGCCCCAGTCCGGTACGTCCGTCGTGTAGAACGCCGGCTCGAAGAACTTGTACTCCAGCAGCATCCGCTGCCCGTCCCCGAGCCGTTCGTAGACCTCGGCCAGCCCCTCGGCCAGCCGGTCCTGCCGCCCCCGGATGTCGTCCTGCCCGGGATAGTTCGTCCCGTCGGCGAACCACAGCTTCAGATCCGCCGAGCCCGTCGCATCCATGATGTCGACGCACTCCAGCAGATGGTCGACGGCCTTCCGCCGCACGGAAGCCTCCGGATGGCAGATGCTCCCGAGCCTGTAGTCGTCGTCCTGGAAGGTGTTGGAGTTGATCGCCCCGAGCTTCACCCCGCGCTGGTCGGCGTGCTTGGCCAGGGCCGCGTAGTCGTCGACCTTGTCCCACGGGATGTGCAGGGCCACCGTCGGCGCGACTCCGGTGAACTCGTGCACCTTCGCCGCGTCGTCCAGCTTCTCGAACGGGGTGCGCGGCACGCCCTGCTGCGCGAACACCTTGAACCGTGTGCCCGAGTTCCCGTACGCCCACGACGGCGTCTCGACGGCCTGTGTCTTGAGAGCGGCCTTCGCCGCGGCGAGCTCGGTCACGTCAGACTCCTGTGACATCGGGTCGTAACGACCACTGAATGAAACGATTCAGGACGCGAAGCTATGGGCCCCCCGAAGGGGTGTCAAGCCCTCCGGTCCAGACGGTTTCCCGTGACCCACGCGTGACCTTCTGTCCTCGAAACTTTTTCGACCGGAACCCATTGACGTGACATGCGCGGCCCGCCTAACGTCCCGGCAACCCAGTTGAAACCTTTCACGACGCCGAGAGGGCCGACCCGCCGGCGTCGTCGAGGAGCCCTCATGACCCACCCGTCCACCACGGGTCCGGCCCCGGTTCTCGCGCTGAGGGACGTCTCCAAGTCCTTCGGGGCGGTCCGCGCACTGCGGGACGTCTCCCTGGAGCTGTTCCCCGGGGAGGTGCACGCACTCGCCGGTGAGAACGGTGCCGGCAAGTCCACCCTCATCAAGACGCTCGCCGGGGTGCACCGCCCGGACGCCGGCCAGGTGCTGCTCGACGGTGCGCCCGTCGCCTTCCACGGACCCGGCGACGCCCGTGACGCCGGCATCGCCGTCATCTACCAGGAGCCCACGCTCTTCCCCGACCTGTCGATCGCCGAGAACATCTACATGGGCCGCCAGCCGCGCCGCGCCCTCGGCCGGATCGACCACCGGGCCACCCACAACGCGACCGCCGCCCTCATGCAGCGCCTCGGTGTCGAACTCGACCCCGACCGGCCCGCCCGCGGCCTGTCCATCGCCGACCAGCAGATCGTCGAGATCGCCAAGGCCCTCTCCTTCGACGCCCGCGTCCTGATCATGGACGAGCCGACCGCCGCGCTCACCGGCAGCGAGGTCGCCCGCCTCTTCGGCGTCGTCCGCACCCTTCGCGAGCAGGGCGCCGCCGTGCTGTTCATCTCCCACCGGCTGGAGGAGATCTTCGAGATCTGCCGGCGGGTCACCACCCTGCGCGACGGCGCCTGGATCGCCAGTGAGCCGCTGGACGGCATGACCGAGGACGACCTCGTGCGCCGCATGGTCGGGCGCGACCTCGACGAGCTCTACCCCAAGCAGGACGTGCAGCCGGGCGAGGTCGCCCTGAGCGTGCGCCGGCTGACCCGCGAGGGCGTCTTCACCGATGTCTCCTTCGACGTCCGGCACGGCGAGATCGTCGGCCTGGCCGGACTCGTCGGCGCCGGGCGCACCGAGGTCGCCCGGGCCCTGTTCGGCATCGACCGCTGGGACGCCGGCGAGGTCTCCGTCCACGGCAAGGCCCTGGTCAACGGCGCGCCGTCCGCCGCCATGGCCGCCGGACTCGCCCTGGTCCCCGAGGACCGGCGCGCCCAGGGCCTGGTGATGGACATGTCCATCGAGCGGAACATCGGGCTCACCGGCCTGCGCACGACCGTCAGGGCCGGGCTGGTGGACCGGGGCGCCGAGCGCAGCCGTTCCCTCGACTGGGCCGTCAAGCTCCAGGTCAAGTACGCCCGGATCGCCGACACCGTCAACACGCTCTCCGGCGGCAACCAGCAGAAGGTCGTGCTCGCCAAGTGGCTCGCCACCGGTCCCAAGGTGCTGATCGTCGACGAGCCGACCCGGGGGATCGACGTCGGCACCAAGGCCGAGGTGCACCGGCTGCTGTCGCAACTGACCGCCGACGGGGTGGCCGTTCTGATGATCTCCTCCGACCTGCCCGAGATCCTCGGCATGGCCGACCGCGTGCTGGTGATGCACGAGGGCCGCCTCACCGCAGAGATCCCACGCTCCGACGCCACCGAGGAAACCGTGATGGCCGCAGCCACCGGGAGGGCCGCCGCATGACGGTCGTCACTCCGCAAGAAGCCCCCGTGGCCGATGCGCCCACGTCGAGCGGCACCCGCCTGGTCGACCGTGTCTTCAAGATGCGCGAACTCGCCATCCTGCTCGTCTTCCTGGTGATGATCGGCGTCACCCAGGCCGGCAACAGCGCGTTCCTGTCCGAGCAGGGCATCAAGGACCTGCTGCTGAACGCGACCATCCTGGTGCTCGTCGCCACCGGCCAGTCCCTCGTCGTCATCACCCGCAATGTCGACCTGTCCGTCGGCTCCACGCTCGGCATCAGCGCCTTCGCCGCCGGCCTCTACCTCCAGGACGGCGGCAACCCGGTCGTCGCGATCGCCCTGGCGGTGCTGCTCGGCATCGGCTTCGGACTGCTCAACGGACTGCTCGTCAGCCTCGGCCAGGTGCCCGCGCTCGTCGTCACCCTCGGCACGCTCTACATCATCCGCGGCATCGACTCCATCTGGGTCGGCTCCCGCCAGATCACCGCGGCCGATCTGCCCGGCGGATTCGTCGACTTCGGCTCCGGCGGCATCTCGGCGGTGCCGTACCTTGCGCTGATCGCGCTGGCGGTCCTCATCGCCACCGCCTACTACCTCAAGCACTTCGCCAGCGGCCGCGAGCTGTACGCGCTCGGCTCCAACCCCGAGGCAGCCCGACTCGCCGGCATCCCCGTCCGCAAGCGGATCCTCGCCGCGTACACCTTCTGCGGCGCCCTCGCCGGACTCGCCGGCGCGATGTACCTCGCCCGGTTCGGCAACGTCGACTCCGGCACCGGCTACGGCTACGAACTGACCGTCGTCAGCGCGGTGGTGGTCGGCGGCGTGGTCTTCACCGGCGGCTCCGGCAGTGTCTACGGCGCGGCCCTCGGAGCGCTGCTGCTGACCTCCGTCAACAGTGTGCTGCCCGCCCTCGGCGTCAGCTCCGTCTGGGTGCTCGCGATCAACGGCATCCTGCTCATCCTCGCCATCGCGGTCGACCGGGTCGTCGCGCTGCGCGTGGCCTCCGCCCTGAAGAAGAGGAACGCCCGCCATGGCTGACATCTCCCTGAGCCGAGGGGTCCGCTGGTCCGCCGTGAAAAGGTGGGACACCGCGGTCGGCGCCCTGCTCGTCGTGGTCCTGCTGTTCTCCTTCGGGTTCGTCGACGGGTTCGGCAACGCGCTCAACCTGTCGTTCCTGATCGGCAACACGCTGCCGATCGCGCTGATCGCCCTGCCGATGACGCTGCTGGTCGTCTCCGGGGAGATCGACCTGTCGGTAGCGTCCACGGCGGGTCTGTCCGGTGCCGTGATGGGCGCCCTGTGGAACCAGGGCATGGCCATCGAGACGATCATCCCGATCTGCCTGCTCCTCGGTGTGGTGTGCGGGCTGGTCAACGGCCTGCTGGTGACCAGGCTGGGGCTGCCGTCCCTCGCCGTGACCATCGGCACCCTCGCCGCCTACCGGGGCATCGCGCAGATCGTGCTCGGGTCCGACGCGGTGACCGATTTCCCGGCCCCGTACCTGGACTTCGCGGCCGGGCGCATCGGCGACACCTTCATCCCCTACGCCTTCCTGCCGTTCCTCGTCCTGCTCGCCATCGCCGTGGTCGCGCTGCACGCCACACCGTTCGGGAGGTCGCTGTTCGCGATCGGCGCGAGTGAGGAGGCCGCCCGCTTCGCCGGCGTCCGGGTCAAGCGGCAGAAGCTGATCCTGTTCACCCTGACCGGCCTGATGGCCTCCCTGACCGGCATCTTCTGGGCGCTGCACTACGCCAGCGCCCGCTACGACAACGCCACCGGCCTCGAACTGTCCGTCGTGGCCGCCGTACTGCTCGGCGGAATCGACTTCGACGGCGGCAAGGGCACGCTGGGCGGCGCGATCGCCGGGGTGTTCCTCCTCGGCGCGCTGCAGAACGTGATGAGCCTGCAGGACGTGTCCGCCCAGTCCCAGATCGTCGTCACCGGGGTCCTGCTCGTTCTGTCCGTGCTCGGCCCCCGGGTCGTACGGCAGATCTCCACAGCGCGGGCGGGCCGCAGAGCCGCCTCGACTCCCACCTCGTAACCCAGCCCTTCCTCGTAAAGGACCATCGCCATGCGCAAGTCAACCCTCCGCCGCAGCTGCGCGGCTCTCGCCACCGCCACCTCCCTCGCGCTCGCGCTCACCGCCTGCGGCGGCACCACCAAGAAGGACGTCGCCGACGAGGGCGCTTCCGCCGCCACCGCCGGCAAGGCCGACCCGAACGCCGAACTGAAGAAGGGGCTCACCGTCGGGTTCCTGCCCAAGCAGGTCAACAACCCCTACTTCACCAGCGCCGACAAGGGCGGCGAGAAGGCGCTGAAGGAGCTGGGTTCCAGCTACAAGGAGGTCGGCCCGTCCAGCGCGACCGACACCGCCGGGCAGGTCTCCTACGTCAACACCCTCACCCAGCAGCAGGTCGACGCGATGGCCGTGTCCGCGCAGGACCCCGGTGCGCTGTGCACCGCCCTCAAGCAGGCCATGAAGAACGACATCAAGGTCGTCACCTACGACTCCGACACCACGCCCGACTGCCGCAACGCCTTCGTCTCGCAGGCCTCCGCCGAGGACCTGGGCCGTACCGAGGTGCAGCTGCTCGCCAAGCAGATCGGCTACAAGGGCGAGATCGCGATCCTGTCCGCCGCGCAGACCGCGACGAACCAGAACACCTGGATCGACTTCATGAAGGACGAGCTGAAGAAGCCCGAGTACAAGAACATGAAGCTGGTGAAGACCGCGTACGGCAACGACGACGCCCAGCAGTCCTTCCAGCAGACCCAGGGCCTGCTCCAGGAGTACCCGAACCTGAAGGGGATCATCTCCCCGACCACCGTCGGCATCAAGGCCGCCGCCCAGTACCTGTCGGGTTCCAAGTACAAGGGCAAGGTCAAGCTGACCGGTCTCGGAACCCCGAACGACATGCGCAAGTACGTCAAGAACGGCACCGTCGAGGCGTTCGAGCTGTGGGACCCGGCCAAGCTCGGCGAGCTGGCCGCCCGGACCGCCGTCGCCCTGTCCTCCGGGCAGATCACCGGCAAGGAGGGCGAGACGTTCAAGGCCGGCTCCATGGGTGAGTACACCATCGGCAAGGACGGCGTGATCAGCCTGGGGAAGCCGACCGTGTTCGATGCGAAGAACATCGACCAGTTCAACTTCTGACCGGTATGTAATCGCGTTCCGATCGCCTTCTGATCAGAGAAAGGACTGTTGATGCAGCGCGTGTGCTTCCTGCTGAAGGTCCGGGCGGACCGTCTCGCCGAGTACCGAGAGCGGCACGCCGCGGTATGGCCCGAGATGCTCCAGGCGCTCTCGGAGACCGGCTGGCACAACTACTCGCTCTTCCTGCGCGAGGACGGACTGCTCGTCGGTTACCTGGAGACCGAGGACTTCGCCGCCGCCCAGGCCGGAATGGAAGCCACCGACGTCAATGCCCGCTGGCAGGCGGAGATGGCGCCGTTCTTCGAGTCGCTGGACGGCGCCCGGCCCGACGAGGCCATGAAGCCGCTCACCGAGGTGTTCCACCTCGCCTGATCCCCCCGGCGCGGGGGACACCTCGATTCGCGCCACCCCCGGAGCTTCGCGCGTTCCCCCGGCCTGAGGCACATCCCGCTGGACCCCCACCCTTCCCCACCTCACACGACAACGGAGTCCCCTGAGATGAAGAGACGCACACTGCTGGGCGCCGCCCTCGCCGGTGCCGTGGTGACCCCCGCCCTCGGCTCCGGCACCGCCCGGGCCGCGGACCCGGGCCCCTCGGTCACCCCGACCGGCGGCACCCTGCTCGACTCCCAGGCCATCTTCTTCGTCTCCTACGACGGCCTGGTCAACAACAACGCGTTCCAGAAGAACGGCCTGCTGACCTACAAGGGCTACCAGTACGCCGTGTGGTACACCGCCGACCGCAACGCCGTCGTCGGCCGCCGCAAGTTCCCCTCGAGCACCTGGCAGACCGTCAAGGTCGGCCACACCCTGCGGTACAACGACTCCCACAACGTCATCTCCATGGGCATCTCCGAGGTCGACGGCCGGCTGCACCTCAACATGGACTCCCACAGCGACGGCTTCACCTACGTCAAGTCGGTGGCCGGCCTCATGGACAACCCGGACGGGATGAGCTGGACCGCGAGCCGCTTCGGCGCTCCCCAGTCCACCCTCGACGGGCTCGCGCTCACCTCGCAGTTCACCTACCCGCAGTTCATCTCGACACCGGAGGGCAAGCTCCAGCTCAGCTACCGCGTGGCCGTCTCCGGCAACGGCCGCAACGCGCTGGCGGAGTACGACGGCACGTCCTGGAGGAACCTCGGCGAGTGGAGCAGCTCCACCGGCACCTACAGCAGCGAGCACGGCTCCTCGACGGCCCGCAACATGTACCTGCACGGCATCGACTACGACAGGAACGGCCGCCTGCACTCCTTCTTCACCTGGCGCGAGCAGAACGGCGCCGTGATGTGCAACAGGGGCGGCATCACCAACCACGACACCGGCTACGTCTACTCGGACGACCGCGGCCGTACCTGGCGCAACAACGCGGGCACCGTCGTCGGCACCACCGGCACCTCCGACCGGGTCTCCGTCACCGACGCCGGCCTGGTCGTGGACCCGCTCAACCCGGACCACTCGCTGATGAACCAGGAGGCCCAGTTCACCGACTCGGCCGGTCTGCCGCACGCCATCATCAGCTACGTCCCCGGCCGCTTCGGCCAGTGCACGACGAACTACGTCGCCAACCGCACCGCCAACGGCCGTGCCTTCCACGTCCGCAAGAACTCCTCCGGCGCCTGGCAGAAGACCGAGATACCGGTGCCGCTCAACTCCAGCCAGCGCACCAAGCTCATCCTCGACAAGTACGACAACGCGTACGCGATCTTCCCCTTCTGCCGGATCGCCGGAGCCTCCAAGGCGTCCGGGTACACCGACTGGACGGTCCTGTACGACGGCGTCGCCGCCGGGCTGAACGCCTTCGGCGAGGTCGTGATCGACGAGATGCGGATCGCGCAGGACAACTTCCTGTCGGTCATGTACCAGGAGAAGTCCAGCGGTACCACGCCCTCGGCGCTCCGCTCGCTGAACTTCCGGCTGCCCGCCTGACCACGACCGCCCGGGGCGGCGTGCCGGTAGTGTGATGCCGCCCCGGCCGCCGCCCCCCGTCTCCCTCTGGAGGTCCCTGCCCGATGGCCCAGTCGGTGGGTATCAAGGACGTCGCCCGCGTCGCCGGAGTCTCCGTCGGCACGGTCTCGAACGTGATCAACCGCCCGGATACGGTCGCCACCGAGACCCGGGCCCGCGTGCTGTCCGCGATAGACCGGCTCGGCTACGTCCGCAGCGAGTCGGCGCGCCAGCTGCGCGCCGGCCGCAGCCGCATCATGGGGCTGCTCGTCCTCGACATGGGCAACCCCTTCTTCGTCGACGTGGCGCGCGGCGCCGAGCGCGCCGCCCGCCGGGCCGGACTCGGCGTGATGGTCTGCAACAGCGCCCAGAACCCGGGCGAGGAGGCCGAGTACCTGTCGCTCTTCGCCGAGCAGCGGGTACGGGGCGTGCTCCTCACCCCCGCCGACGCGACCGGCCGCAACATCGAGGCGTTCCGGCGGCACGGCATCCCGTTCGTCCTGGTCGACCGGGTCGCCGAGGGCACCACCGAGTGCTCGGTCTCCGTCGACGACGTGGCGGGCGGCGCCCTCGCGGTACGCCACCTCGTCGACGCCGGGCACCGCTCCCTCGCCTACGTCAGCGGCCCGCCGGGCCTCAACCAGGTACGCGACCGCCGTATCGGCGCCCTCGAAGCGCTCGCCGAGGCCGGGCTCGGCCCCGACGCGCTGCGCGAGCTGCCCACCGAGCGGCTGGACGTCGCCGCCGGGCGGGACGCAGGGGCCCGGCTGCTCGGCCTCGCCGACCGGCCCACCGCCGTGTTCTGCGCCAACGACCTGCTCGCCCTCGGCGTCCTGCAGGCCATGTACGCGGCCGGTGTCGGCGTCCCCGACGACCTCGCCATCGTCGGCTACGACGACATCGAGTTCGCCGCCGCGGCGGCCGTCCCGCTCACCTCGGTGCGGCAGCCCGCCGTCACCATGGGCGCCATGGCCGCCGACCTGCTCCTGGAGGAGACGGAGGAGGACGGCGCGGCCCGGCCGCACGAGCACCGCAGGGTCGTCCTCCAGCCCGAGCTGGTGGTCCGCCGCTCCAGTCTGTCCGCGCGCTGAGCCTGAACGGCCGTTCAGCAAGGTTTCATGATCGAAGGGCTCACCCGTCGACGATTGCTGTGATGAACTGGGACGCGGTCCGAAAGTCCGTCCGTCCCGGGAGCCCTGTTGACCATCAGCTACCGCCAGCCCGGAGTCGTCCTCACCGACCGCCGCTTCACCGTCCCCCTCGACCACGACCGTCCCGAGGGCGAGACGATCGAGCTGTACGCCCGCGAGGTCGTCGCGAGCGACAAGGCGCACCAGGACCTGCCGTGGCTGCTCTACCTCCAGGGCGGGCCCGGCTTCGGCGCGGACCGGTCGGTCGGCAGGCCCGGCTGGCTCGGCAGGGCCCTGAAGGAGTACCGCGTCCTGCTCCTCGACCAGCGCGGCACCGGCCACAGCACACCCGCCAACCGCCAGACCCTCCCGCTGCGCGGCGGGCCGGCCGAGCAGGCCCACTACCTCACGCGCTTCCGCGCCGACTCGATCGTCCGCGACGGCGAGGCCATCCGCGCCGAGGTCACCGGCGGCGCCCCCTGGACCGTCCTCGGCCAGAGCTTCGGCGGCTTCTGCGCCACCAGCTACCTGTCCCTCGCCCCCGAGGGCCTGGCCACCGCCGTGATCACCGGCGGGCTGCCCTCCCTGGACGCGCACGCCGACGACGTCTACCGGGCCGCCTTCCCGCGCATCGAACGCAAGGTCACCGCCCACTACGTTCGCTACCCGCAGGACGCCGAACGCGCCCGCCGCATCGCCGACCACCTGCTCACGCACGACGTGGTCCTGCCGAACGGCTACCGGCTCACCGTCGAGGCGTTCCAGTCCCTCGGTATCGTCCTCGGCACCGGCGACGGCACCCACCGCCTGCACTACCTCCTGGAGAACGCCTTCGTCCGCACCCCGCAGGGCTTCACGCTCTCCGACGCGTTCCAGGAGCAGGTGCAGGCCATGCTGTCCTACGCCCGCCACCCGCTGTACGCCCTGATCCACGAGTCGATCTACGGCCAGGACGCCCGGCCCACCGCCTGGTCGGCCGAGCGGGTCCGCGCCGAGTTCCCGCAGTTCGACGCCGCCAAGGCCCTCGCGGGTGACGAGCCCCTGCTGTTCACGGGAGAATCGATTCATCCGTGGATGTTCGACTGCGACCCGGCCCTGCGCCCGCTGCGCGAGACCGCCGACCTGCTCGCCGCCCGCACCGACTGGACCCCCCTGTACGACCCGGCCCGCCTCGCCGCCAACGAGGTACCGGTCGTGGCGGCCGTCTACCACGACGACATGTACGTCGACACGGCCCACTCCCTGCGCACCGCCCGCACCATCCGCGGCTTGCGCACCTGGATCACGGACGAGTTCGAGCACGACGGCATCCGCACCGGCGGCCCCCGCGTCCTCGACCGGCTGCTCGCGCTCGTGCGGGACGAGGCGTGATGCCGAGGCCTATGCCGTGCCGTGTGCCCGGTGCTGCCGGTGGCGCGGAATAGTCTGCGGACATGACGACCACTCGACTGCAGCCCATGCCCGGCGACTGGAGGCGTGCCCTCGCGGTCGTGGCGCACCCGGACGACCTCGAGTACGGCTGCTCAGCGGCGGTCGCGGCCTGGACCGACGAGGGCCGCGAGGTCGCCTACGTGCTCGCGACCCGGGGCGAGGCGGGCATCGACACGATCGAACCCGAGCGGTGCGGGCCGCTGCGGGAGCGGGAGCAGCGGGCGAGCGCGGCGGTGGTCGGCGTCTCGGAGGTGGAGTTCCTCGACCACAGGGACGGGGTCGTCGAGTACGGCACCGGCCTGCGCCGCGACATCGCCGCCGCGATCCGCCGGCACCGGCCCGAGCTGGTCATCACGCTCAACCACCGCGACACCTGGGGCGGCGTCGCCTGGAACACCCCGGACCACGTGGCCGTCGGCCGGGCCACGCTCGACGCGGCCGGCGACGCCGGCAACCGGTGGATCTTCCCCGAGCTCGTCGAGCAGGGCCTCGACCCCTGGGACGGGGTGCGCTGGGTAGCCGTCGCGGGTTCCAGCAGCCCCACCCACGCCGTCGACGCGACAGCCGGCCTGGAGCGCGCGGTGGCCTCGCTGCTGGAACACCGCAGCTACATCGAGGTGTTGACCGACGAGGATCCGGAGACCTACGTCCGCCGCTTCCTGACCGGGCACGCCGAGGCCATGGGAGAGCGGTTCGGGGGCAGGCCGGCGGTGGCGTTCGAGCTCTTCGGCAGATGACCGGCAGACGACGGGGGAGACCATGACACGCAGCGAGGAACTGGCTGACCGGTTCGAGGAGCACCGCGGCCATCTGAAGGCGGTGGCCTACCGCATGCTCGGATCGCTCTCCGAGGCGGAGGACGCCGTCCAGGAGGCATGGCTGAAGCTCGGCCGCACCGACGCGGACGACATCCGGAACCTCGGCGGCTGGCTCACCACGGTGACCGGCCGGGTCTGCCTGGACCTGCTGCGCTCGCGCGCCGCTCGCCGCGAGGAGCCGATGGGCGACACCCAGGACACCGTGCGGGCCTTCGTCCCGGACCCCGTGCTGCGGCCCCTTGCGCACCTCGACCCGGCGGAGGAGGTGCTCCAGGCCGACTCCGTGGGCCTGGCCCTGCTCGTCGTGCTGGAGAACCTGGCACCCGACGAGCGGCTCACCTTCGTGCTGCACGACATGTTCGCCGTGCCGTTCGACGACATCGCGCCGATCGTGGAGCGCAGCCCGGTCGCGACCCGTCAGCTGGCGAGCCGCGCCCGGCGCCGGGTGCGCGGCGCCACGCCGTCCGCCGAGCCGGACCTCGGCCGGCAGAAGCAGGTGCTCGACGCCTTCCTGGCCGCCTCGCGCGGCGGTGACTTCGAGGCGCTGCTCGAACTGCTGCACCCGGACGTGGTGCTGCGGGCCGACTCGGGAGCGCTCGTGCGGGGCGCGGCCGTGTCCAAGGTCGTCCAGGGTGCGAAGACGGTGGCGGAGCAGGCGCTCCTGTTCGCCCGGTACGCGCAGGCCGCTCAGCTGGTGCTGGTCAACGGCTCGGTCGGGGTGGTCGACGCGTCCGGGGGCCGCGTCCGGTCGGTCATGGGCGTCACGATCGCCGACGGCCGGATCACCGGCATGTACATCCTGGCCGACCCTCAGCGGCTGGAGCGCCTGGAGGCACCCGGGCCGGCGGTGTGACGGGAACTCACCCATCGGGTTCCGTTCCGTATGCTGAACGGCATGCGAGATCACCAGGCTGAGCAGGCGGAACTGCGCGGCGACTGCGAGCGGTGCTTCGGGCTGTGCTGCGTCGCCCTGCCCTTCGCCGCCTCGGCCGACTTCGCGGTCGACAAGGCCGCCGGCACGCCCTGCCGCAACCTCCAGGACGACCACCGCTGCGGCATCCACGCCAGGCTGCGGCAGAAGGGGTTCTCCGGCTGCACGGTCTACGACTGCTTCGGCGCCGGGCAGCAGGTCTCGCAGATCACCTTCGGCGGGCAGGACTGGCGGAGCGGGCCGCCGGAGCGCGCCCGGCACATGTTCGACGTGTTCCCGGTGGTCCGGCAGCTTCACGAACTGCTGTGGTACCTGACCGAGGCGCTCACCCTGCCCGCGGCCCGCCCCGTACACGCCGAGCTGCGCAAGATCCTGGAGAAGACCGAGGAGCTGACCCGCGGGACACCGGAGGAGCTCGCCGGACTGGACGTGGCGGCCCATCGCCAGGAGGTCAACGTCCTGCTGCTGAGGACGAGCGAGCTGGCCAGGGCCGGCGCCAAGGGCCGCAGGAAGGACCGCCGGGGTGCGGACCTCATGGGCGCCCGGCTCGGGGGCGCCGACCTGCGCGGTGCCAGTCTCCGCGGCGCCTACCTCATCGCCGCCGACCTGACCGGCGCGGACCTGAGGGGAGCCGACCTGATCGGTGCCGACCTGCGCGACGCGGACCTCACGGACGCCGACCTGACCGGGGCGTTCTTCCTCACCCAGCCGCAGCTGAACGCGGCCCGGGGGAGTGCCGGGACCCGGCTGCCCGGGTCAGTCACCCGCCCCGGGCACTGGACAGCGCAGCTCTGAGGCCGGCTCCCGCACCGCGGTGCGGCGCTCCGGGCGCAGTCGCAGGCCCTCCGGCATCAGCGTCAGCCGTTCCGTCACGCGCAGCCGGTAGGCCGGGTCGGCCCGCAGCTCGTAGCGCCGCAGCAGCAGCCCGAGCACCAGCGTGGCCTCGTGCAGCGCGAACTGGCGCCCGATGCACGCCCGAGCCCCTGTCCCGAACGGCTTGAAGGTGTGCGGGGGCCGGGACCGTGCGGCCTGCGCGTCGAAGCGGTCGGGGTCGAACCGCTCGGCGTCCGCGCCCCACACCTCAGGATCCCGGTGCAGCATCGGCGTCAGCACCAGCGCCCACGCCCCGCGCCGCATGGGGTGCTCCCCGGCCAGCACCGTGTCCGCCCGGGCCTCCCGGGAGAACGCGGGCGCGGTGGGCCACAGCCGCAGCGACTCGTCCAGCACCCGGCGGACGTAGCGCAGCCTGGCCACCTGCTCGTAGGCCGGTTCCGCCGCGTCCGCCCACACCCGGTCCACCTCGGCGCGGGCCCGCGCGGCGATCTCGGGGTGGCGAGCGAGGTAGTGCAGGGCGAAGGAGAGCGCGCCCGAGGTCGTCTCGTGCCCGGCGACGAGGAACGTGATGACCTGACGGCGGACGTTCCGCGGTGCCAGCCGTTCCCCGGTGTCGGGGTGGGCCGTCTCCAGCATGCGGTCGAGCAGGTCCCCGTCGCCGCTTCCGGTGGCGCGCCGGGCCCGGACCAGTTCGTCGACCGTGTGGTTGAGGTGGGCGATGTCGGCCGCGTTGCGGCGGCTCGCGCTCCGCAGCAGCAGCGGAGCCAGCGGGAAGGGCACGGTGTTGAGCCGCTGCGCGTAGGTCAGCGTGCCCACCATCGCGGTCACGAAGGGATGCGGCCGGGACCGCTCGAACGAACCGAAGTCGTGCCCGAAGCCGGTGCGCGCGATCGTCTCCAGTGTCAGCTTGGTCATGTCGCCGGGCACGTCCACCGTCCGGCCCGCCTCCGCCGCCCGGTCCCAGTGCTCCGTCAGACGCCGCGCGACGGACAGCATCATCGGGTGGTAGCCGGCCATGGCCTCGCGGCTGAACCCCGGGGCGAGCACGTCGTGGGCCAGCTGCCAGTTCGGCTCGTGGTTGTACGCCGTGAACAGGCCGTCCCCGGCGACCGGCCGCAGATTGGCCACGCCGAGCCCCACGTGCTTGGCGAACCGCGACTCGTCCGCGAGGTCGGCCGCGTGCCGGGCACCCCAGACGAACACGAACTCCTTGCCGAACGCCTTCCGCCGGAACACCGGCCCCAGTCGGCGGGCGTAGCGCAGGGAGTCCTGCAACGGAGTGCGCCGGTTCACGCCCAGCACGTCACCGAGCAGCGGGATCCGGCGCGGCGGATGCGGGATGCGGTCCAGCTCCGGCCAGCCCAGCTCGGCACTCCGGAACCCCTTGGGCTCCCCGGTCCGTGTCGGCGCCTGGGTCATGACGCGATCTCCCTTGATCCGGCGGCGGGTTCGCATGTGTTGTACGTGGGTTCAATAGCGCGTTCAGTCTGGTCCGGTTGTTGAACCGACGTCAAGTAAAGTGCGGGCATGGCCGCGAACCAGGGCGGGCGCACGCGCCGCCGGCTCAGCACCGAGGAGCGCCGGGAGCAGCTCCTGTCGGTCGGGGCGCGGCTGTTCTCGGAGAGTCCCTACGACGACGTGTGGATCGAGCAGGTCGCCGAGATCGCCGGGGTGTCCCGCGGGCTGCTGTACCACTACTTCCCGACCAAGCGGGACTTCTTCGCGGCGGTCGTCGAGCGCGAGAGCGAGCGCATGCTGCGCATGACGGCGGCGGTGCCCGGCCTCCCGGTCCGCGAGCAGCTCGCCGCGGGGCTCGAGACGTTCCTGGAGTACGTCCAGGCCCACGCGCACGGCTACCGCGCCTTCCATCGCGCCGACGCGGCCGGGGACCAGGCGGTGCGCCGGGTCTACCAGCGGGCCCTGGCCGCGCAGGAGCGGCAGATCCTCACCGCGCTCGCCGCGGACCCCGAATTCGGCCCGGCCTTCGAGGAGCGGCCGGAGGTCCGGCTGGCCGTGCGCGGCTGGCTGGCGTTCACCACGGCCGTCTGCCTGGAGTGGCTGCGCGGCACGGAGCTGAGCCGGGAACAGGTGCGCGAGCTGTGCGCGCGTGCCCTGCTGGGTGTCCTCACGCCCTGAAAGGTCTCACAAAGATCACGTGACGTGGTTGGCGTGCACCCCGATCTTCGGTAAGTTAGGTGAGGCTTACCTAAGGAGGTCTGGGATGGGTGACGACAGCCACAGCTGGACGGCGGCTCCCGCCGCGGCGGAGCGGGCGCGCTCGGTGCTCGCCGCCGCGTGGTCCTGCTCCGTGACCGCGGAGGGCACACGGGAGGAACTGGTCGGCGCGCACAGCGTGGGCGAGGACGGCCGGGTGCTCGTGGACGTGCCCGAGGACAGCGCCCTGCTCGCGGCCGCGATCTGCGCGCCCCGCGGCGAGCCGTCCGCGGTGCTGGAGTTCGCCGACGTCGCGCCCGTCCCGGTCCGCAACCGGATCCGCTCCCGGCTGTGGCTCGCGGGCTGGTTCGCCGTCGACGGGGAGAGGCTCGTCTTCACACCCACCCGCGTGGTGCTGCGGCAGTCGTCCGGCTCCGTGGTCGTGGACCTCGACGAGTTCGCCTCCGCCGTCCCCGACCCACTCACCATGGCCGAGGCCCGGCTGCTGACCCACCTGGCCGACTGCCACGCCGACGCCGTCGAGCGGCTCACCCGGCTCGTCGACTCCGACAGCCTGCACGGCGCCGTCCGCGTCCAGCCGCTCGCCGTCGACCGGCACGGACTGACACTGCGCATCGAACGCGCCCGCGCCCACGGCGACGTACGCCTCGCGTTCCACGCGCCCGCCGACGACGTCGCGCAGCTCACCGAGCGCATGCACATCCTGCTCAGCCAGGCCACCGCCGCCTCGTGCCCGCGGGCCCTACAGCGGCAGCGCACAGACGGCGACGGGTGAGGGGAACGATTCGCCTGCGCGCCGCAGTCCGCCGCCGGCCTCGTCCACGTGGAAGACGGTGACGGTGGAGGACTTCTGGTTCGCCGCGAACAGCAGCGTGCCGTCCGGCGAGAAGGCGATCTGCCGTGGGAAGTCCCCACCCACCGGCACCGTGCCGAGCAGCCTGAGCCGGGCACCGTCCTCCTCGACGGCGTAGCGGGTGAGGCTGTTGTGGCCGCGGTTGGCGAGATAGGCGTAGCGGCCGTCGGCGGTCACCAGGATCTGCGCCGGGTAGCTCGTGCCCGGACCCGTGCCGGTGGCCTGCGCCTCGCCGACGGTCACACGGCCGGAGGCCGGGTCGTACGAGCAGACCGCCACCGTGTTGTCGACCTCGTTGGCGAGATACGCGAACCGGCCGCCCGGGTGGAACGTGAGATGGCGCGGCCCCGCGCCCGGCCGGGTCTGCGCCTGCGCGACCTCGGAGAGCGTGCCCGCCTTCTCGTCCAGCCGGTACGTGTAGACGGTGTCCGTCCCCAGATCGACGGCGAGCACATGGCCCCCGTCCGGGCTCGTCACGAACTGGTGGGCGTGCGGGCCCTCCTGGCCGGGGCCGGGCGGGGGACTGGAGTGCCGGACGAGTCCGGTGCGCTCGCCGAGGGCGCCCGAGGCGTCGATCGGATGCACGGCCACGCTGCCCGAGCCGTAGTTCGCGCTGAGCAGCCAGCGCCCGCCCGGATGCACCGACAGATGACAGGGGCCCGCGCCGCCGGTGCTCCGGCTGCCCAGCACCTTCCGGTCGGCCAGGCGGACGGCGGTCACCGCGCCGTCCTCGCGCTCGTCCACCGCGTACAGGGTGCGGCGGTCCGGGTGGATCGCGAGATACGACGGGTCGCCGACGCCGGTGATCGTGCCGGTGCCGGTGATCCGGCCCGTCGCCGTGTCGTACGTGGCCAGGCCGATGCCCTTGCCGCCGCCCTCGACGGACGTGTAAGTGCCGAGATAGAGCGGGCGGGGCCCGGAGGGGCGCCGGGCCCCGCGCGGCGGACTCGCGCTCGCCTCGGGCGCCGTGGTCGGAGTCGTCGCCGGCGCGGGCGCGTTGTCGCAGGACGGCAGCGCCGCCGCGGCGACCCCGCCCGTCAGCGCGCCGACGAACCGGCGCCTGCTCCAGCCACCACTGTCCATGTCGCCCCTCAGGTCGTCACTCGTCTCCGTCGTGACAGCCACCTTGGCGTTTCCCGGCCTCTGGGTGCAACAACGGCAGCGGGCGTCGCGCGCGACGCGACGTGCCCCGGGCCGGCTACCAGTCCCCGTCCCCGACCGGCTTGCCCGGTGTGTCCTTGAGCTGCCGTGTCTGCCCGGGCGTGGGCGGCTGCCAGGGCTCGTGGTCGTCGCCGAGCCAGTCGCCGACCGGCTTCACTGACCCGAGCGTGTCCGTGGGGGCCAGATCCTGCGCGTCCTCGTCGTAGTAGTCGAACCAGGGCAGGCCCGCGCGGGTGTACGCCGCCCGGTCCACCGGCGACGGCGGTGCGGCCTCGCCGGTGATGCGGCGCCACTCCGGCGGCGTCACCAGGTGCACGAAGACCCGGCCCGCGGGCTGCTCGGACCAGGCCGTGAGCGGCCGCTCGTCCTGGTAGACCTCCTGCCGCATGGAGCCGCCGACGCCCAGGCCCATCGCGGCGGCCGCGCGGGGCGCGCTCGCAGGAGCGCCCGCGGCGGCCGGTGCTGCAGCCGCCCCGGAGGCGGCCGGGGGAGAGCCGGGCGCGGGCGGGGCCGCGAAGGGCATCGGGGCGCCGAAACCGCCTCCCGCGGCGGCGGGACCGCCCGGCATCGCGGCGCCGTCACCACTCGGCGGGGCCATCGACCGCGTCCGCTCCGTCCGCTGCCGCTCCTCCTCACACCACCGCGCCAGCTCCCGGTCGTTCAGCGCGAAGGACTGCAGCTGTACGCCGCCCCACACCTCCTCGCCCGTGACCTGCCCCTCGACGGTGGCGCCCAAGCCGAGCGGCACGGCCACGAACTGCCGGACCGTGCCCGTGCCGGAGTTGATGCCGTCCAGCCAGGGCTGGCGGGGGAGCACCACGTAGTTCTGCGGGCCGCGTGCCAGGCTGTCGCTCCAGGGCCGGCCCGAGACCGCGCACACCTTGCCGACGCCGACCTGGAGCGCGGCCGGCTCCGAGGTGCCCGCGAAGCTCAGCCACATCGCCTCGCGCAGATACACCGGCAGCATCACACCGCCGCGCGCCCGCCACTCCTCGGGAACCCTGTCGCCGTAGTCGGCGACCCGCCGCACCGGGAACTCGCCGAGGCCCGGCGGCAGCGGATGAGTTCCCGTCTCCGGCAGGCGCAGGGTGCGGATGAACCGCACGGCGACCCCGCCCGGCAGCCGCAGTGTGTTCCCGTCGATCCGCACGGTCGTGTCGGCCATCGGCCCGCTCCTCGCCTCAGGTGCCGGCCCCGTGCCGGCGTTCCCCTCAGCGAGAACGCCCGTCGAACCCCGCGCGGTTCCGCCACAGCTGCTCCGTGACGCCCAGCCGCTCCCGCATGCGAGTCAGACGGGGCATCCGGGCGCGTTGCTCGCGCGACACGCGGTCCAGTTCCTCGAACAGCCGCCGCGTGCGGTGCTCGGTGTCGAGTTCGTCGAGGATGCGGTTGACCTCCGTCAGGACGGCTCCCGGAAGCTGCCAGTGCGCCGGGTCGCGTTCGGCCTCCTCGCGCAGCAGCAGGGCCAGCTTGTCGCGGGTGCCCGCCGCGGTGCGCAGTTCCGCGGCGAGGCGCTCCTCCGCCGACTCGGCGCTCGCGCTGAGGTGGGTGGTGACCAGCACGGCGAAGCTCACCACGGCGTCGGCGATCTCGGACAGCAGCTGCTCCAGGGCGGCGCCCGTCTCGGCGTCGAACAGCGGCTCGGGCTCGCGCTTTTTCGCGAGGTCGGTGAGGGAGCGGGCGAGCACGCGCAGGACGACCGTGCAGATCTCCAGCGTGTCCAGGCCGGTGCGCATCACGACCCGGTGCAGCACGCTGTCCTGCACGCGCGGGTTGAGCCGCAGACTGTCCTCGGCCTGCCGGAGGGCCGCGTCCACGTCGACGATGTCGTGGTCCAGGCGGCGCGCCTCGTGCAGCTGCTTCACCGCCCGCTCCACGGGCGTGCCGCCCGCGGCCTCCTCGCCCATGCGCAGCATCAGCTGCCGCAGCCGGCGCGCCAGGCCCTCGATGGACTCGCCGGCCTCCTCCACCCAGACCGGCGGAGCCAGCAGCAGGTTGCAGGCGAGCCCGACGACCGCGCCGATCAGCGTCTCCACCACCCGGGCCCAGGCGGTGTCCCCGACGG
Organism: Streptomyces sp. NPDC057424; assembly: GCF_042803315.1. NCBI lineage: Bacteria > Bacillati > Actinomycetota > Actinomycetes > Kitasatosporales > Streptomycetaceae > Streptomyces > Streptomyces sp. NPDC057424. Next base: position 56,435 of record NZ_JBHVCP010000019.1, on the reverse strand, counting down.
TGGTGACGCCGAGGACGAGCATCGCGCTGATCGCGACCTCGGGTACGTACTCCTCCACCCGGACCAGTCGTCCCACGGCCAGCGAGGCCACGAGGAGCAGTGCGAGACTCCACCAGGTCAGTCCCACCAGCAGGCTGAACGCGATGGCCACGATCACGCCGGTCACCACGGCGTTCACCCGGCGGAAGCCGTTGGTGAGCGTGGCGTACAGCGTCACCTGGACGACCAGGAGCGCCGTCAGGGGAGCGGTGAGGGGCGCCGCCTCGGGGCTCAGCCGCAGCGCGATGACGTACGCGATCGTCGCCGCGGTCGCGGACCGCAGCGTCTGGACGACGACGGGATCACGACGTTTCCTCACGATCCGCCCGGCGTGCGCCGTCCACTCACGTACCTCTCGCATCCTCGGGCTGTTCCCCTTCCCCGGGCGTATCGAACGCGTCCATGAAGGACGTTAGTGCCGGGGGAAAAAGCGGGCGACCGAGAGCGGTCAGGCGTACACCTTGTCGAGGAACGCGGCCAGATGCCCCGTGGTCCGCCCGATCTGCTCCTCCAGGGTGAGGCTCTCCTCGAACCGTGCCCCGGTCTCCAGCGCCTTCTTCCCGCGTACGTACAGGGAGCAGGCGAGGTCGGTGCACATGTACGCCCCGACGGTGTTGCCCTCGCGCCCGGCCGCCCCCGCCTTCCGGGCGGTCATCAGCGAGACCCCGCCCCGCGGGTGCGTCGTCAGGCACAGCGAACACATGCTGCGGTGCAGGAACCCGCGCTGCGCGGCCTGGAACCGCATCGCCACGCCGACGAGCCGCCCTGCCCGCTCGGTCACCAGATAGCTCCGGTCCGGCGCCCCCGGATCCCGCCACCCGAGGAAGTCGAGATCGTCCCAGGGGCGCTCGCCGAGGTCCCGGGGCACGGCCAGACGCTTGGCCTCGCCCTTCGAGCAGTTGACAAAGGAGTTGCGGATGTCCTGCTCGGTGAGCGGCTTCATGGAGGGCTCCTCTGGAGTGGTCGTCGCGAAACCTAGGGGCCCTAGGTTGTGGGGGCCAGGCCAGGTTAGACACCCGCGACGCACGGGGCGACCGTATTTCCGTCACGCCTCGTCGCCCGAGACGCCCGGCGGCCACACCCCGGGGGTCAGCACCCCCAGTGCATAGGCCCGGGCCACCAGTTCCGTGCGGTTGGACGCGCCCCAGCGGGACGACAGGCGGCGCAGGTGGTAGGTCACGCCGTCCGCGGTGAGGGACGTCTCGCGGGCTGCCCGGGCCGTGGTGGCGCCGGCGGCCAGAAGCGCCAGGATGCGGGCCTCCGCCGGGGTGGCATGGGCCTGTCCGGCGGGTGCGGTGGGGGAGGGGGCGCGTTCGGCGTCCACCCGGAGCATCACCAGCAGGGCCGGGGTGTCCTCCACCGTGTCGCTGACCGGATCCGCCGTCAGTTCCCCGCAGCGCTCCACGCCGCCGGGGGTCTGCCAGCGCACCGACACCTGGTAGCGGGAGCGGTGGCGCAGGCGCAGGGCCTCGGCGATGCGCTCCACCTGCGTGGCCTCCCGCGGGCTGAACAGGTCCAGCACGTCACGGCCGCGCAGCTGCCCCGGCGTCCTGCCGCATTCCGCGGCCATCGCCGGATTGGCCAGCAGCACCGCCCCGTACACGTCGCACACCGCGACCGGCATCGCGACCCGGTCGAACAGGAGCAGGGCGCGGTTGCGCCACGTCACAGCCTCCTGCCGGGCCAGGTCCACGAGCCTCTCCTGCCATGCCGGGCCGCTCTCACGCAAGAGCGGCGCATCTGCTTGCACTACACAATCATGTAGGGCCACGGCGCGGCCTCCCGGGCCCGGTGGATCACGCTGGAGCGCAGTACTTCCGTACCGCGAAAGGCAGTTGCCGCGTCATGCCCCCCACCGGACAGACTCCCCTGACCGCCGACACCCTCCCCGGCGTCCCCGTCGCCGACATCTCCGCCACCGGACCCGGCGGTGCGCCCGTCCAGCAGGCCATGGACCTGATGCGCGAGCACGGCCCCGCGTTCGTGCGGCGGCTGTACGGGCGGGACACCCTGTTCGTGGGCGACCTGGACCTCGTGGCCGACCTCGCGGACGAGCAGCGGTTCGCCAAGCACATCGGGCCCGGCCTCGAGAACGTCCGCGAGTTCGCCGCCGACGGCCTGTTCACCGCCTACAACGACGAGCCCAACTGGGCGAAGGCGCACGACATCCTGATGCCCGCCTTCGCGCTGGGCTCGATGCGCACCTACCACCCCGTGATGCTGAAGGTGGCCCGCCGGCTCATCGCGTCCTGGGACCGCGACGCCCGCGCCGGGCAGCCGGTGAACGTCCCCGACGACATGACCCGCATGACGCTCGACACCATCGGACTCGCCGGCTTCGGCTACGACTTCGGCTCCTTCGAGCGGGCCGAGCCGCACCCCTTCGTCGAGTCGATGGTCCGCTGCCTGGAATGGAGCATGACCCGCCTGGCGCGCGTCCCGGGCCAGGACCACTCGGCGCAGGACGCGGCCTTCCGGGACGACTCCGCCTACCTCGCCCGGGTCGTCGACGACGTCATCGCCGCCCGCACCGGCACCGACCAGAGCGACGCCGACGACCTCCTGGGCCTGATGCTCACCGCCGAGCACCCGGCCGACGGCACCACACTCGACACCGCCAACATCCGCAACCAGGTCATCACGTTCCTGATCGCCGGCCATGAGACCACCTCCGGCGCCATGTCCTTCGCGCTGTACTACCTCGCCAAGCACCCCACCGCGCTGACGCTGGTGCAGCGCGAGGTCGACGAGCTGTGGGGCGGCCAGGCCGACCCCGAGCCGACGTACGACGAGGTCGGCAGGCTGACCTACACCCGACAGGTCCTCAACGAGGCCCTCCGGCTCTGGCCCACGGCCGCCGTCTTCTCCCGGCAGGCCCGCCAGGACACCCTGCTCGGCGGCCGCATCCCGCTGCGCGCCGGGCAGTCCGCCCTGGTCCTCACGCCGATGCTGCACCGGCAGCCCGTGTGGGGCGACAACCCCGAGCTGTTCGATCCCTCCCGCTTCACGCCCGAGGCGGAAGCCCAGCGGCCGGTGCACGCCTTCAAGCCGTTCGGCACCGGCGAACGTGCCTGCATCGGACGCCAGTTCGCACTGCACGAGGCGACCATGCTGCTGGCCATGCTCGTCCACCGCTACCGGCTGCGCGACCACGCCGACTACCGGCTCACCGTCAAGGAGACCCTCACCCTCAAGCCCGAGGGCTTCACCCTCGCGCTCGCCCCCCGCACCTCCGCCGACCGGGTCCACACGCCGCTGCCCGGAGCCGCCCCGGCCCAGGACACCGAGTCGGCCGAACCGCACGGCCTGCCCGCCCGCGTCCGCCCCGGCACCGCCGCCCTCGTCCTGCACGGCAGCAACTACGGCACCTGCCGCGACTTCGCCGCCCAGCTCGCCGACGAGGCCGCCGCGATCGGCTGCGACACCGAGGTGGCACCCCTTGACGCCTACGCGGACGGCCTTCCCACCGACCGGCCCGTCGTCATCACCGCCGCCTCCTACAACGGCCGCCCCACCGACGACGCCACCGCCTTCGCCGCCCGGCTGGAGGAGACCCACGACCTGTCCGGCGTGACGTACGCCGTCCTCGGCGTCGGCGACCGCAACTGGGCCGCCACCTACCAGCACGTCCCCACCCGCATTGACGAGCGACTCGCCGAGTCCGGCGCCGCCCGGCTGCTGGAGCGCGCCGCCGCCGACGCCTCCGGCGACCTCACCGGCACCGTCCGCACCTTCACCACGGCGCTGCGCCATGCCCTGCTCGAGCGCTACGGCGACCCGGACGCCACAGCCCCGGCCGCCGGGCCCGCGACCTACGAGGTCCGCGCCCTGACCGGCGGTCCGCTGGACGCCCTCGCCGAACGGCACGGTCTCGTCCCCATGCGCGTCACCGAGGCCCGCGACCTCACCGCGCCCGGCTACCCGCGCCGCAAGCGGTTCCTCCGCGTCGCGCTGCCGGACGGCGTCACCTACCGCACGGCCGACCACCTCACCGTGCTCCCCGCCAACGCCCCCGGCCTCGTCACCCGCGCCGCCACCGTGCTCGGCGTCGACCTCGGCACCGTCCTGGACATCCGCGCCACCCGCCCGCGCCGCGACGGCATCGCCGTGGACCGGCCCGTGACGGTACGGCAGCTGCTCACTCACCATGTGGAGTTGCAGGAGCGGCCGAGCGCCGGGCAGCTGGCCGCGCTCGCCGCCGCCAACCCGTGCCCGCCGGAGCGCACGGCCCTGGCCGCCCTCACCGACGACCCGCGCACCCTCGTGGAGGTCATCGAGGACCATCCCGCACTGCGCGGCGCCCTGGACTGGCCGCAGCTCCTCGACCTCCTGACCCCGCTGCGCCCGCGCCACTACTCCATCTCCTCCTCGCCCGCGGTCGACCCCGGCCACGTGGACCTGATGGTGTCGCTGCTTCAGGCCCCCGCCCGCTCCGGCAGGGGCGTCCACCGGGGCACCGGCTCCGGCCACCTCGCCACCGTCGAGCCCGGCGACACCGTGTACGCACGCGTACAGCCCTGCCGGGAGGCCTTCCGCATCGACGTCAGCGCCGGCTCGGCACCGGTCGTCATGGTCGCGGCGGGCACCGGCCTCGCCCCGTTCCGCGGCACCATCGCCGACCGCACGGCGGCGCTCGCGGCCGGCACCGCACTCGCCCCGGCCCTCTGCTACTTCGGCTGTGACGCCCCCGACGCCGACTTCCTGCACGCCGGGGAACTGCGCGCCGCCGAGACCGCCGGTGCCGTCTCGCTCCGCCCCGCCTTCAGCGAGACCCCCGAGGGCGAGGTGCGGTTCGTGCAGCACCGGATCGCGGCCGAGGCGGAAGAGGTCTGGGCCCTGCTGGACGCCGGAGCGCGGGTGTACGTCTGCGGAGACGGTTCCCGCATGGCGCCCGGGGTGCGGGAGGCGTTCCGTACGCTGTTCCGCAAGCACGCGCAGGCCGCCGACGCCGCCGACGAGGCCGCCGCCGAGCAGTGGCTCGACGGCCTGATCGCGGACGGGCGTTACGTCGAGGACGTGTACGCGGCAGGCTGACCGCAACGGCAGGGGAGGGGTGGACACACGGTGACGGACTCCTGGGAACGGGCCCGGCACATCCTGGAGGCGGCGGGCCTGGACCCCGGCAGCCTTGCCCACCTCGCCCCGCTGACCGGCGGTACGTACAACACCGTCGAGGAACTGGGCCTCACCGACGGCAGCCGCTACGTGCTGAAGGTCCCGCCCGCCCCGGCCGTCCCCGGTCTGCGGCACGAGAAGCGGCTGCTCGTCTCCGAGGCCGAGTTCTACCGCTCGGCCGCCCGGGCCGGGGTCCCCGCGCCGCGGGAGGTGTCCGCGGGGGAGGGCTTCCTGCTGATGACGGCCGTCCCGGGCGACCCGTGGGACGGCACGCTCACCGACACGGAACAGACCACCCTGCGCACGGAGCTGGGGCGCCAGGTGGCCCGCCTGCACGGCGTGACCGGCCCCGGCTACGGCTATCCCTCCGGCGCCCTCGGCCCGCTCGTCCCCGACTGGCGGACCGCGTTCACGACGATGCTCGACGCCGTCCTCGACGACGCCCGGCGCTACGGGGCCCGGCTGCCCCGCCCCGTCGACGCGGTGGCCCGTACCGCCGCGTCCGCGTACGGCGCCCTCGACGAGGTCACCGGAGCCTGTCTCGTCCACTTCGACCTGTGGCGGGGCAACATCCTCGTCGACCGCTCGGGCGGACGGTCCCGCATCGGCGGCCTCATCGACGGGGAGCGCATGTTCTGGGGCGACCCCCTCGCCGACTTCGTCTCCCTGGCGCTGCTCGGCGACATCAGGAAGGACGAGGAGTTCCTGGCGGGCTACGGGGAGGCCGGTGGCCGGGTTCGCTTCGACACCCCGGCCCGCCTGCGGCTCGCCCTGTACCGCGCCTACCTGTACCTGATCATGCTCACCGAGACGGTTCCCCGCGGGGCCGGTGAGGAGCAGCAGCGGTGGGTGCAGGAGAGGGTCGCCCCGGAGCTCGTCGCGGCCCTGGACGAGATCGAGCGTGCTTCCTGACGGCCCTGGCCGTGCGCGGTCAGCTCACATCGTGGCCGGGACGGCGTCCCACTGGAGGCCCTGCTCCGCGCCGGCTCCCGGCAAAGTGACCGTCGACCTGGGACGGCTCGGGTCCGGCGTGGTCGCAGCCGGTGCCGCGATCCAGCCGCTCGCCGACTTCCTCGCACGCGGCGGACGGCGCCCCGACCCGGCACCGGAGTACCCGCTCCCCGCCTGGCGCACGGCACTTCAGGAGCGGTCACCGCGCTGAGGTTTCGCCGATCACCGCGGAGGTACTCGCGTGGCGCCCGGACCACAGAAGGGAGCACGCCGTGACCGACCACCGCCTCGAAGGACCCGGCGAGAACGGTGAGCCCATCCCGCGGGACATGCCGGACCAGCAGGCCGACGACGGCGAGGACCCGTGGGAGGTCGCCCCGCGCTTCACGGGCACCGGCGAGGACAACGAACCCAAGGGCGACGACAGGCCCGAAAGCGACGACGAGACCGACGAGCCCGCCGGTGACGTCCCCGACACCGACGAAGCGGGGACGGGACGGCAGGGAGCACCGCACTCGGGAACGGTTCACCCCGAGCACCCGGTGCCGGACGAGCCCTCCGCCTGAGGAGGGCATCCCACCGAGGGCCGCAGCCGGCTGTGGGGGCCGGCTGCGGCCCTCGGACATGTCCCGGGACGCCGCCGGCCGCCCGGATCAGCCCACCTTGCGTCCCCGCAGCGGCTCCGTCCGCGCCCCCGCCCCCTGCCGGAGGCCCAGCAGGAACTCCTCCAGCACGTCGGGCGCCGCGAGCTCCGGCCGCCAGCCGAGTTCCACACGCGCACGCGTGCAGTCCATCAGCGGCAGTCGCAGCACTGCGTCGAACAGGTGGGGGGAGGCGGGCAGCAGATGCAGGCCCCAGGCGGCGGCGACCGCCGACCGGGCCGCGCCGCGCGGCAGCCGTACCGGCCGCGCGTCGAACATCTCGCCCAGCAGCCGCGCGTCGACCGGAGGATCGGCCGCCAGGTTGAAGGCGCCCCGGACATCGGAGCGCAGCGCCAGCCGGTACGCGTTCGCCGCGTCGTCCGTGTGCAGCGCCTGTACGCGCAGCCCCGGGATGTCGGGCAGGAAGGGCAGCAGCTCCGGGCGGGCCAGCGGGCCGGGCAGGAAGCGGCCTCCGAAGATGCGGCGCTGCTCGCTCGCGGACTCCCGCTGGAACAGGAAGGCGGGCCGCATCCGCACCACCCGCGTCCCCGGGCGGTCGCGCTCGAACGTGTCCAGAGCCCGCTCCAGATAGGCCTTCTCCCGGCAGTACGCGGCATCCGGCCAGCCGTGCGTCGGCCAGGACTCGTCCACCGCCTCGTCCTTCGGGCCGGGCGAGTACGCGCCGACCGACGAGGCGTGCACCAGCGTCGGCACTCCTGCCTCCGCCACCGCCTCGAAGACCCGCATACTGCCGAGCACGTTGGTGCGCCAGGTCGCGGCCGGGTCGTGCGTCGGCTGGAACGCCCACGCCAGATGGACCACCGCGTCCGCGTCCGTGAATCGCTTCGCCAGGCCGGGCCGCTCGGAGGCCAGATCGACGGCGGCCCAGTCCGTCTTCGGCGGTGACCAGTCGGGGATCCGCCGGGCCAGGCCCAGGACGGAGGCGACTCCCGGGTCCTGTGAGAGGAGGCGCACCACGCTGGTGCCCACGTTGCCGGTGGCGCCCGTGACGACGACCCGCATACCTGCTCGGCTGCTCACCTCGTGCTCCTCTCGGCCGCGTGGTTCCGCGAGCGGTGACCGAGTACCCGGGTGGCGTGGATTGCACGCGGGCAGAGGGAAGCCCCGGCCGGACGGGGGAATCACGGCCGGGGCGGCTCAGGGGCGGATCCTGACTGGACCCGCACCTTGTTCAACGGGCAACCACCGTGGGGCGTTCCGCGCCCGGAACACCCGCCCGGTGAGGTGTGTCACTGCTCCCGGTCGCCCGGGACGGTCTCGACCCAGAGGTTCTCCGCCTGGAGCAGCAGCGTGCCCAGGACCGCAGTGTGGGCAGCTCCCTCCCCGGCGTGCCTGCGCAGCTTGTCCTGCAACTCCTCGTGCAGGTCCTGCATCGCCTTCTCGGTCCCCTCGTCCGGCCGGGCGAACACGCTGCCGTCGAGCAGACTGTCGGCCTCCGCGCACAGGGCGTCCCCGATCAGCTCCAGCAGACGCGCGTACGAGCGCAGGGCCGGGCCCTCGGGCGGGGCGGGCGACCGTTTGTCGTCCACGGACACCGCGAGCGCCCGGGTCAGCGTGGTGACGTGCCCGGTGACCCGGCCGAGCCGCTCGTCCTCGTCCACCGCCGGCAGGGCACCCCCGTGCGGCACGCGGTGCAGGGCGCGCAGCGGGGCGTAGGTCAGGCGCAGGCTCTCCTGGCTCCACCGGCGCGCCGAGCGGAGTGCCTTCAGGCGGTGGTCCAGCCGGGCCGCGGCACCGACCCAGCCGGAGGCGGTCTGCGCGTCCCACTCGCCCTCGCGCAGATCGGCCGCGACGGTGTGCAGCACGTCCCCCGCCTCCCGGGCGAGCGCCGCCAGGTTCTCCCGTACGTCCCGCAGATGGATCGGCGGCAGAACGAGTGCGTTGACGGCGACGCCGATGACGGCGCCGATCGCGGCCTGCTCCACCCGGTGCCCGACGGCGGACAGGCTCACCATGCCCGAGGAGATGGTGAACAGGGCCGTGGTCGCCGCGTAGATGCCCTGGTCCCCGAAGCGGGGCCAGTTCGCGAGCAGCATCAGCACCGGCACGGACAGGGCGAGCGCGCCCGTCGTGTTGTCGGTGATCGCCTGCGCCCCCGAGGCGACCAGGGTGCCGACGCAGATCGCCCCGAACTGCCGCGCCCCCTGCACCAGGGAGCTGAAGACCGTGGCCTGCACCAGCACCAGCGCCACCCAGGGCGCCATCAGCGCCAGCGGGTCGCCCATCCAGACGCCCCCCACCAGCCAGGCGAGCACCGCCGCCCCGGCTGCCTTGAGCGACTGGACGACCAGATCCCGCTCCCGCCCGGGCCCGCGCCACGCCGCGCGCACGGCGTTCCAGGCGCTCCGTGTGTCGCGCCGCAGGACCTCGGCCGGCCGTACGGGGCGCTTCCCCTGCTCCAGGTCGCGTATCCGCCCCTGAGCCGTCGCTGCTCCCTGGAGCCGCCCACCCGAGGCCGCCCCGGTGTCTCTGTCGTCGTCCCTCCGCCGGCGGAGGGCTCCCGCCGTCCGCCGCACCGCACTCGTCATACGCGTCATGCGCTGCGGGTATCCCCGTGACCGGGGGTTTCACGTCGTTTCACGCCAGCGGACCGTCTCCGAGGGCGGACAGGAGGTGCGCGGGGTCGGCGTAGACCGCGTCCGCGCCGGCCTCCTCCAGATCGGCGCGCGGGATGCCGCCGCACAGGACACCCACACAGCGCACCCCTGCCGAGCTGCCCGCGCGCATGTCCCACACGGTGTCGCCGACGAACACCGCCCGCTCCGCCGGCACCCCGGCCAGCTCCAGGGCGTGCTCGACCGGCTCGGGGGCGGGCTTGCCCTCGTCGACGTCGTCGGCACTGGCCGTGGCGGCGATGGCCTCGTCCGCGTCGATGGCCCGGCGCAGCGCGCTCAGCTCCGCGCCGCCCGCCGAGGTGGCCAGCACCACCGTCCAGCCGTCCCGGTGCAGCCGCCGCAGCAGTGCCCCGGCCCCGGGCAGGGCGGGCAGCCGGTCGAAGTACTGCCCGTACAGCGCCTTGTGCCCGGCGCTGATCTCGGCGTCCTGACCGGTGTCCCGGTCGTCGCCCAGGAGATGGGCGATCAGGTCGGCCGACGGCAGGCCGACGGCCCGGTGAACGGCGTGCATCGGCACCTGATGGCCCGCCTGCCGGAAGGCCTCCCACCACGTCACGACATGCAGATGGTTGGTGTCGGCCAGCGTGCCGTCGACGTCGAACACGGCCGCCCGTCCCGCGCTTCCCATGAGTGCAGTCCCTTCCTCTCCGGCCGCGCGGGTACCACGTCAGCCGCTCACCACGCCGGACGGCACCCGCCGCTCACGCGTCCAGGCCAACAGCTCGTCGAGGGACCACGTGGTCACCACCCGCTCGGGCGGCACCCCGCACTCCTCCGCCCGTGCGCACCCGTTGATCTGCCAGTCCAGCTGCCCCGGCGCGTGCGCGTCGGTGTCGATGGAGAACAGCACCCCCGCGTCCACGGCCCGGCGCAGCAGCCGCCGCGGCGGGTCCAGCCGCTCCGGCCTGCTGTTGATCTCCAGGGCCGTGCCCGTCTCCGCGAGCGCCTCGAACACCACGTCCGCGTCGAACTCCGACTCCGGCCGCCCCCGGCCGGTCACCAGACGCCCCGTGCAGTGCCCGAGCACGTCCGCGTGCGGATCGCGTACGGCGGTCACCATCCGCCGGGTCATCGACCGGGCGTCCATGCGCAGCTTGGAGTGCACCGACACCACCACCACGTCGAGCCGGTCCAGCAGCTCCGGCTCCTGGTCGAGCGAACCGTCCTCGAGGATGTCGCACTCGATGCCGGTCAGCAGCCGGAACGGCGCCCAGGTCTCGTTCAGCTCCGCCACCACCTCCAGCTGCTCCCGCAGCCGTTCGGGCGACAGCCCGCGCGCCACCGTCAGCCGGGGCGAGTGATCGGTCAGCGCCGCCCACTCATGGCCCAGCGCCGCCGCTGCCCGGCCCATCTCCTCGATCGGGCTGCCGCCGTCCGACCAGTCCGAGTGCAGATGGCAGTCCCCGCGCAGCAGCGCCCGCAGCTTCTCCCCGCCCCTTACGGCCGGCCGTTCCTGCGCCTCGCCCTCCAGCTTCGACAGATAGCCGGGCACCTGACCGGCCAGCGCCTCCCGCACCACCTGCGCGGTCTTCGGGCCGACCCCCTTGAGCTTCTCCAGCGAGCCGTCCGCCGCCCGCCGGCGCACCTCGTCCCCGCCCAGGTCCTTCAGCACGCGGGCCGCCGTGCGGAAGGCGCGCACGCGGTAAGTCGGTGCCAGGGACCGCTCCAGCAGGAAGGCGATCCGGTCCAGTGCCTCGACGGGGTCCATCGCCACCTCCACCTCAAGGGTTCCCCAGCGCCCGGCGGGCCGCACGACGGGCGGGCGGTTTGCCCGGTACCCCGCCGGGTACTGCGATGCCTCGTCCCGACCCGTCGACGAGGAGGCCCGTCATGTCCGCCCCCAGTGCGTCACCCAGCAAGGTCGCCGTGATCACCGGCGCCGACTCCGGCATCGGCCGGGCCACCGCCGTACACCTGGCGCAGGCGGGCATGGACGTCGGCATCACCTATCACAGCGACCGCAAGGGCGCGCAGGAGACGGCCGACGAGGTGCGCTCGCACGGACAGCGGGCCGAGGTCGCCCGGATGGACCTCACCCGGCTGCCCGACGCCGCCGACACCGTCGACGACCTGTGCGAGCGGCTCGGCCGCATCGACGTACTGGTCAACAACGCCGGGACCGGCACCATGACGCCCTTCCTCGACCTGGAGCTGCCCGACGTGCGCGAGGTCCTCGACGTCGATCTCGTCGGGCCGTTCCTGTGCGGGCAGAAGGCGGCCCGGCACATGATCGGGCACGGTGAGGGGGGCCGGATCGTCAACGTCACGTCCGTCCACGAGCACGAGCCGCGGGTGGGTGCCGCCCCCTACTGCGCCGCCAAGGGCGGTCTCGGGCTGCTCACGCAGGTCATGGCGCTGGAACTGGCCGAGCACCGCATCACCGTCAACGCCGTCGCCCCGGGCGAGATCTCCACGCCCATGACCGGGCAGGAGGACACCGACCCGCACACCCAGAGCCGCCCGGGCATCCCCCTCGGCCGGCCCGGCGACGCGCGCGAGGTCGCCGCCGTCGTCGCCTTCCTCGCGGGCCCGGACGCCTCGTACGTCACCGGCGCGTCCTGGAGCGTCGACGGCGGCATGCTCCGGATGGGCCCGCAGGCAGGTTCCCACCTGACCGGCCACGACTGGCGCCGCCCCTGAGCGGCCGGCCGATCCGTCCGGTGCACTGACCCCGCGCCACGGCCGGTCGCGTTCTACGCTCGATGCATGACCGAAAGCGCGAGCCCGTACATGTCCCACCCGCGGATCATGGTGCTCGGGGTGCAACCGGGCACACCGCCGTTCCGGATCGTGGAGATCGACGGCCAGGTGGTCGGAGAGGCCCGGGCCGTCACCGACGTGCTGGCGGCGGCTGCCGCGTTCGGCATCACCGTGCACGACATGGATGATCCGGACGTGGTCCGCTGGGTGGGCGGAGACAAGTTCACCTGGACCGTGCACTGAGGTCCGCCGCGCCCTGAAGCAATGTTCGCCTAGGCCTTGCCGGCCGACGGCTCCTTGCCCGTCCGGCCCGTGCGGGGCCTGCGCGCGTGGACGGCCCTGCTGAGGCGGCGCCCCAGGAGCAGGTATCCGATGAGGGCGCCCGTCGTGTTGAGGATGACGTCGTCGACGTCGAAGGCGCGGCCCGTGACCAGGGCGCCCTGCGCGAACTCCACCAGGAGCATCACGGTCGCGGTCAGGAGCAGCACGCGCAGGATGCCGCGGGTGCGGGGGGCGACCACGGGCACGAGGACGCCGAAGGGGATGCCCAGCAGGATGTTGCCGCCGATCTGCTTGAAGGCGTCCCGCAGTTCGGGCTGGTCGAGGTAGGCCTTCAGGGAACTGCCCGGCTGCAGATTGCTGTGGGTCAGCGCCTCCGAGGCGGGCGAGGGCTGCAGGGTCAGCCGGGCCAGTACCACGGCGAAGGCGACCATGAACGTGAACGCGCACAGCATCGCCAGCAGCCGGACGGGCCACGGGAGCGGGCGCCGCTCGCTCCCGGACCCGGCGTTCCGGGGACGTGAGGCTGCACTGGCCATGGGGGTCCTCCAGTCTTCAACTTCCCTGCGTGACAAGGTGGTTACCCCCGGGCGGGCCGACAATGCCGTGGGGGGTCGTTCCCGGCCACGGTCCCCGGCGGCATCGCCGGGGATCGCTCCCACCCTCGGCTTCCCCGCCTTCCGCCGGAACACTCCCGGCACTCGTCCTCGCGGCCGTGGACCCGGGCCGGGCGCTGCCGCTGAGGCGCCCGCGATCCGGGCACGTCGGGGGCTACGCCACGTGGCTTCTGGTGGGCACCACGCTGCCGGGCGCATCGGCCCGGCCCTGTGGTCCTCGGCAGCCGATCAGCTCCCGTACGAGACACGCACCTCCTTGAAGCCCAGGGAGCGCAACAGGCCTTCGAGCATGCCGGTGGTGTTCGACTCGGCGCGGGCGGTCAGCTCGCTCTCCCGCGCCGCGTCGCCGATGTGCCGTACCGCGAGCTTCTGTACGGCCTGCTCGCCGTTGGGGTTGTCCGAGAAGAGGTCACCGAGGCGGTCGAAGAGACCGCGCTGCTTGGAGACCGCGTAGGAGCGGTCGGGGTCGAGGGCGGGCTTGCCCAGCTGCGCGTGGGGCAGCCGGAGCGTGGCGGACGTGCGGTCGCCGTTGACCTTCACGTCGTTCTCGCCGACCTTGCCCAGGTCGACATAGGCGTCTACGGTGCCGGCGCCGACGTACAGGGTGCGGGTGCCGCGGATGGCGTCGGGCAGCAGCTTGGCGTCCTTCTCCAGGTCCACGACGACCTGGAAGTTGCCGGAGGCGGCGTCGTAACGGCTGATGTCCTGGACGGACTTCAGCAGCGCGGGGCCGGACCGGTCGTGGGTGTCGGTGCCGAACAGGTCCTTCAGGCCCGGCAGCACACTCAGCCGGAGCCCGGCGAAGAACACGACCAGCACCAGTACGAGCGCGGCCACCACCTTCGCCCAGCCGGGCATGCGCCTGGGGAGGCGCTTGACGGGAGTCGTCATGCGACGGCCCTCCTTCCTACTGTCCGGATGCCCGCCACATCCCCTGTCAGACCGCCTGGTTGAGGATGGAACGGCCTCGGCCGAAGCACGCAGGGCGCACACCGGTCACGGGCGGGACGTCGCTTCGGGCTGCTCCAGCGCGGCGTCCAGCGTCGGCTGCGGAGGGAGCAGCCGGGACAGACCGGTGATCCGCAGGACGCGCAGCGTCAGTGGGTCCGCGCAGACGAGGAGCACATATCCACGCCGGTCCAGCACCCGGGTGCGGGCGCGGTACAGCAGCCGGAGTCCGGAGCAGTCGAAGAAGTCGATCCCACTGAGGTCGATCACGATCCGGGCGGCGGGGCGCCTCGTCTCCCGGTCCAGGTGCGGGGCGATCTCCGCGGCCGCGGCGAGATCGATCTCGCCGCGGAACTCCAGCACCGTGTGCCCCCGTTCCTGGCGGACGCGCAGATGCCGGGTGAGCGGTGCAGGTTCCTGCCGCACGACGAGATCGCCTCCAGCCTGCTCCGTGCGTGGGGAGGGGCCACGGCCTCAACGCCGTTCCCCGCTCTGCAAGTTACCCCCCAACGAGTGAATTTGAGCATGTTCGATTGACATATGTCTTTGAATTCTGGCCGAGTTGGCCGAGGTTCACGCCGGGGCGTGCGCGGGTGTGACTCCGGGGGTGCGTCGCGAAGGCCCGGCCGGCCTACGACAGGGCGTGCCAGGCCCTGGTGAGCGCCTGGCGGAACTGCTCGGTCTGGTGCGCGGTGAGGTCGCGCACCATCCGCTCCTCCAGCTCCCGGACGGGCCCGGCGTGCCGGGCGAGCAGCTCGCGGCCTGAGTCGGTGAGCAGGATCAGCAGCTCCCGGCGGTTGCGGGGGTTGCGCTCCCGGCGCACCAGCCCGCGGCCCTCCAGGGAACGGACCAGGTCCGCGATGGACTGGGCGGTGACGAAGGAGTCGCGCGCCAGCTGGGCCGCGGACAGTCCGTCGTGCCGCTCCAGCACGGTCAGCGCCGTGTACTGAAGAGCGGTGATCCCGGAGGGCCTGACCAGCTCGTCCAGATGGGAGCGCACGACGAGCTCCACCTGCTTGACCATGTAGAGCAGGGAGGGGGGCGCCTTGGTCACCTGTGTGTCGAGCATGAGGGCAGGCTAAACCATTGACAGGAAACCTGTCTGTAAAGAGACTGCGCACAGACAGGAATCCTGTTTGTTGAAAGCTTGGCGACGACGCTGAGGAGTGGCGATGACCACCTTCGAGAGCACACCCGGGCAGTTGTTCATCGGGGGCCGATGGCAGGAGGCCGCCGACGGGACGCGCACCGACGTGATCGACCCCTCCCGGGGCACGGTGGTCACCACTGTCGCCGAGGCGGGCCCCGCCGACGTCGACGCGGCCGTACGCGCCGCCCGAGAGGCCTTCGACGACGGTGCCTGGTCCGGCCTGAGCGGCCGTGAGCGTGGCCGGGTGCTGCTCCGCGTCGCCCAGCTGATCCGGGAGAACGCCGACGAGCTCGCCGCGCTGGAGAGCCTCGACGTCGGCAAGCCGATCACGCTGTGCGGCGCGGTCGACGTCACCAACGCGGCCAACGACTACGAGTACTACGCCCATCTCGCCCAGAGCCAGGACGGCGCGCTGCGCGACCTCCCCATGAACGCCCTCGCCTACACCAAGCGCGAGCCCCTCGGCGTGGTCGCCGCGATCACCCCCTTCAACTTCCCGCTGATCCTGGCCGGTTCGAAGCTCGCCCCCGCACTGGCGGCCGGCAACACCGTCGTCCACAAGCCCGCCGACGAGACCCCGCTGAGCGCCCTGTACATGGCCCGGCTGCTCCAGGAGGCGGGCGTCCCCGACGGCGTGGTCAACGTCGTCACCGGCAGCGGCCCGGTGGCGGGCGAGGCGCTGCTGCGGCACCGCGGCGTCGACAAGGTCGCCTTCACCGGCTCCACGGCGATCGGCCGGCACGTGGCGAGCGTCGCCGGCGAGGGGCTCAAGCCCGTCACCATGGAACTCGGCGGGAACGCCGCCCACATCGTCTTCGAGGACGCCGACCTGGAGAAGGCGGTCGGCGCCGTCATCAAGGGCTTCGTCTTCAACACCGGCCAGTTCTGCATGGGCGGCCCGCGCCTGCTGGTGGCCCGCTCGGTGTATCCGACGCTGCTCGGCATCCTCGCCGAGGCCGTGCCCGGTGTGCCGGTGGGCGACCCCCGTGACCCGGAGACGGTCATCGGCCCGATGGCGGCCGAGAAGCACCTGAAGAAGGTCGAGGAGTACGTCGCCCTGGCCCGTATGGAGGGCGCCCGCATCGTCTGCGGCGGCGAGCGGCCCGACCTCGGCGGCGGCTACTACTACCGGCCCACCGTCATCGCCGACCTGGCGAACGACTCCCGGGTGATCCAGGAGGAGATCTTCGGCCCGGTCCTCACCGTGCAGCCCTTCGACGACGAGGACGAGGCCGTCGCGCTCGCCAACTCCACGCCGTACGGCCTCGCCGCGGGCGTGCAGACCAATCACCTCGCCCGCGCCCACCGGGTCGCCGACCGGCTCCAGGCCGGCATCGTCTGGGTCAACGACTGGGCGATGCTCGACCCCGCGGTGCCCTTCGGCGGGGTGAAGGACTCCGGCCACGGCCGCGAGTACGGGCCCGAAGCCCTCGCGGGTTACACCAAGGTCAAGTCCGTCGTCGTCTCGCTCGACTGAGACACCGTCAAGGAGCCATCGCGATGCCCACCACCACCCGTGCCGCCGTCGTCGAGTCCGGCGGCGCGCCCTTCACCCTCTCCGACGTCGTCCTCGACGCACCCGGCCCCCACGAGGCGCTGGTCCGCATGGTCGCCACCGGCCTGTGCCACACCGACCTCGGGGTCGCGAGCGGCGGACTGCCCTTCCCGCTGCCCGGTGTCCTCGGCCACGAGGGCGCCGGTGTCGTCGAGGCCGTCGGCTCCGCCGTCACCGGCGTCGCGCGGGGCGACCACGTCCTGCTCTCCTTCACCTCCTGCGGCGACTGCCGCAACTGCCGTGGCGGGCACCCCGCGTACTGTGCGACCTGGCTGCCGCTGAACCTGATCGGCGGCAGCCGGGCCGACGGGACGAGCACCATCAGCCGGGGCGGCGAGGCCCTGGGCGGCCATTTCTTCGGCCAGTCCTCCTTCGCCGAGCTGGCCCTGGCCGACGAGCGCAGCCTCGTCAAGGTCGACCCGGACGTGCCGCTGGAGTCGATCGCCCCGCTGGGCTGCGGCGTACAGACCGGTGTGGGTGCCGTGTGGAACGTCCTGAAGCCGGAGACCGGTGGCACGGTCGTCGTCCTGGGCGCCGGAGCGGTCGGCCTGTCGGCCGTGATGGCGGCGGCCCTCACCCCGGCCACCAGGATCGTCGCCGTCGACCGGGTCGCCGAACGTCTGGCGCTGGCCGAGGAACTGGGTGCCACTCACACCGTCGACACCAGCGGGACGGATCTCGCGCCGGCCCTCGCCGAGATCACCGGCGGGCAGGGCGCGGACGGGGTCGTCGAGACCACGGGCAACGTCGGCGTCCTGCGGCAGGGCGTCGACGCGCTCGCCACCCGCGGCACCCTGGTCGTCGTCGGCGCCCCGCCCTTCGGCACGGAGGTCGGCCTGGACGTCAACGGCCTCCTCGGCGGCAAGCGCATCGTCGGCCTCACCCTCGGCGACAGCGAGACCCAGACCATGATCCCGGCCCTGGTCCGCCTGGTGAAGGACGGCCGGCTCCCGCTGCACCGCCTGATCAGCACGTATCCCTTCGGGGACATCGACCGGGCGGTCCAGGACATGAGGTCGGGCAAGACGATCAAGCCGGTCCTGACGTTCTGAGGCGTTCGGCAGGGGGCGTTCGGCAGGGGGCGGGCGGTGGTGCGGGCTCGCCGGGAGACGGGCGAACGGGCGAAACGGGCAGGGGAGGAGACGGCCCCACGGGCAGCACCCCACGGACCGCCCGCGCACCGGGCACTGCGCGGCGGCCGCCTGCACATCCGGCACCGTGCAGGGCCGCTTGCGCATCCGGCACCGCGCGGCGGACGCCTGCACGTCCGGCACGGCGCGGCGGCCGCGTGCGCACCCCGCACCGTGCGGTGGGCGCCAGCCCGTCCGGAACCGTGCAGGGCCGCTTGCGCATCCGGCACCGTGCGGCGGACGCCCGCGCACCCCGCACCGTGCGGCCATCGCCCGCGCACCGGGCGCTGTGCGGCGGCCGCGTGCGCACCAGGCATCGGGCATCGGTCACCGTGCGGCGGACGCCTGCACGTCCGGCACGGCACGGCATGGCACGGCGGCCGCGTGCGCACCCCGCACCGTGCGGTGGGCGCCAGCCCGTCCGGCACCGTGCAGGGCCGCTTGCTCATCCGGCACCGTGCGGCGGACGCCCGCGCACCCCGCACCGTGCGGCGGCCGTGTGCGCACCAGGCATCGGGCATCGGTCACCGTGCGGCGGACGCCTGCACGTCCGG
>NZ_JBHVCP010000019.1:0-38027 GCF_042803315.1 Streptomyces sp. NPDC057424 | reverse complement strand
CGTCCGGCGCCTTGCGCACAGGGCACGGCGCGGCGGCCGCGTGCGCACCCCGCACCGTGCGGCGGGCGCCAGCTCATCCGGCACCGTGCGGCGATCGCCCGCGCACCGGGCGCTGTGCGGCGGCCGTGTGCGCACCAGGCACCGTGCGGCGGACGCCCGCGCACCCCGCACCGTGCGATGGACGCCCGCTCGGCCCCCCCCCGTGCGCGGCGGGACCGCATCCGGCCGCGCGCTGCCCGGCCCGGTGGGCAGGTCCGTCCCGCCGCCCCGCTCAGTCGTTCAGCAGCACCAGCTTCCCGGTCGTGCGTCCGGTGTCGCCGAGGGCGTGCGCCTCGGCGGCCTGGGCCAGCGGGTAGGTGCCGGCGATGGTGGCGCGCAGCCTCCCCGCCCCGGCCAGTTCCGCGATGGCCTCCATGCCCGTGCGGTCGGCGTCCACCAGCATCCGAAGCGCCCGCACACCCAGTCGCCCGGCCTCCTCGTAGAGGTCGTCCGAGCCGCCCGGGAGGATCGAGACCAGGACACCGCCGGGGCGCAGCACGCGCAGCGAGCGCAGGGAGGTGTCGCGGCCGATCGTGTCCAGGACGACGTCGGCGTCCTTCACGGCTTCGGTGAAGTCCGTCTCCCGGTAGTCCACCGCCTCGTCCACACCGATCTCGCGCAGGAACTCGTGCTTGCCCGCGCTCGCCGTGCCGATCACGTACGCACCCCGCGCCTTGGCGATCTGCACCGCCACATGCCCGACCCCGCCGGCCGCGGCGTGGATCAGCACCCGCTGCCCCGGCTGGAGGCCCGCATGCTCGGTCAGCGCCTGCCAGGCGGTGAGCGAGACCAGCGGGAGCGCACCCGCCTGGGTGTGGTCGACGCCGGCCGGCTTCCGGGCGAGGGCGCGGACCGGGGCGATGACGTACTCGGCGTGCGAGCCGTGCCCGTACGGATACGGCAGCATGCCGAAGACCTCGTCACCGGGCGCGAAGGCCGCGACGCCGATGCCGACCGCCTCCACCACCCCGGAGACGTCCCAGCCGAGGACGAAGGGCGGTTCGCCCAGGAATCCGCCGGTCGCGCGGTGCTTCCAGTCGGTCGGGTTGACCCCAGCGGCCCGTACCCGGACCAGTACCTGGTTCGGCTTCGGTACCGGGCGCTCGATCTCCACTTCCTTGAGGACCTCGGGGCCGCCGAGGACGTCCTGGCTGATGGCTCGCATCGTGTTCCGTGTGCTCATGGTCAACCAGCGTGCCGGTCGGCGCGGCCTCCGCCAATGGCAAGATTGCCAACCTTCGCTAGGATCGTGCCATGCGACGTGAGCGAGTGGTGGTCCTGGCCCTGGACGGTGTGTACCCCTTCGAGCTGGGCATCCCCAGCCGGATCCTCGGCGCGGCCGACGGCCGCTACGAGGTCCTCACCTGCTCGGTCGACGGCCGTCCGGTACACACCAACGCGGACTTCGGCGTCACGGTGGAGCACGGCCCCGAAGCCCTGGCCACGGCCGGCACGGTGGTGATCGCGCCCGTAGCGCCCGACCGGCTGACCGGCGAGGTGTCCGACGAGGTTCTGGCCGCCCTCGCGCTCATCCGCCCCGGCGCCCGCATCGTCTCCATCTGCACCGGTGCCTTCGTCCTCGCCGCCGCAGGTCTCCTCGACGGGCGCCGGGCGACCACCCACTGGCAGGTCGCCGACCACTTCCGGCGCTTGTTCCCGCGCGTCGACCTCGACCCGGACGTGCTCTTCGTGGACGACCACCCGTTCCTCACCTCCGCAGGGGCCGCCTCCGGCGTGGACATCTGCCTGCACCTCGTCCGCAAGGACCACGGCAGCCACCTGGCCAACAGCGTCGCCCGCCGCTGCGTCGTCCCGCCCTTCCGGGACGGCGGTCAGGCCCAGTACATCGAGCAGCCCGTCCCGGAGCAGGGGGCCGCGAGCACCGCGGCCACCCGCGCCTGGGCCCTGGAACGCCTCGGCGAACCGCTCACCCTGGCCGACCTTGCCGGCCACGCCCGGATGAGCCTGCGCACCTTCGCCCGCCGCTTCCATGACGAGGTGGGTCTCAGCCCCGGCCGCTGGCTGATCCAGCAGCGCGTGCTCCGCGCCCGGCATCTGCTGGAGTCCAGCGACTTGACGGTGGATCAGATCGCCGGCCGGGTCGGCTTCGCGACCGGCGCCTCCCTGCGCCAGCACCTCAATGCGGCGATCGGCGTCTCGCCGCAGGCCTACCGCCGCACCTTCCAGACCGCCCGCTGACCTCCGTGACCTCGGCAGGCGGCCCGACGTCCGGTCAATTCCCGTGCCAGCAAAGCCATTTGTCGACCTGTTGCCTTCTGTCGGAGCGTGACGGAACCCTCACGTCCGGCGGGGGGTGAGATTGATCCTTTCGGGCCCAAACCCGATAAGGTTCCGATCGGCGCTGCGAGTTGACGCGATCGCGTCCAGTCGATTCGCAGTGCGTACTCATGAGTGCGATCCACACCCCCCTGTTCGATCGTGTTGCCTCGAAGGATGCAGATGGAACTCGCCACTCCGCCACCGGCGGCGCGGGCCCCTGTCGCCTGGTACAGCTGGTGGTTGATGCCGCTGGGCTTGGGAGGCGGGACCGTTGCCGCCACGTTCATGAGCTCGGAGCGAATAACCACGGCCGTCGCCGGAGTAGCGGCGACGGCGGCCGGTACCGTGTGCGTACGGCTGCTGCTGCGCACCCGGGCCCACCTGCACCGGGCGGAGGGCTCCTTCCGCACCACGCAGGCCGAGCACAACCAGCAGTGGCAGCAGCATGTGGCCGGCCTGGAACGCAAGTTCGCCGCCGAACGCGCCGGCCTGGAATCCCAGCTCAACGAGCAGAACGCGACGTACGAGCGGCGCCTGGCCGACCAGAGCGCCACATACGAGTCGCAGCTCGCCGACCAGTCCCGGGCCTATGAGGAACGGCTGACCGAGCAGGCCACCTCCTACGAGGCCCAGCTCGCCGACCAGGCCGAGGTCTGGCAGGAGCAGCTCTCCCACCAGTTCGCCGCGGTCGCCCTGCTCGCCGACGAGCAGCTGCCCGACGCGATGGAGAAGCTGCGCGCCGGCGACGCCATCGACGACCTGCTGCCCACGATCAACCAGTGCGCCAAGGTCAGTTCGGAACTCCAGGCCGAGCTGCGCAAGCTGCTGCGCACCTCCCTGATCGGCCTGGAGGCGGAGTTCGACCGCTCCACCTCCGCCGAGCAGGCCGTGATCAGCATCGGCAACCGCATCCACGTGCTGACCAGCAAGCTCCGCGGCCGGCTGCACGAGATGCAGGGCGAGCACGGCCGGCTGCCGGCCGTCGCCCGGGGCCTGATGGAACTCGACCAGGAACTCGGCCCCGCCGACTCCCTCGCCGCGAGCATCGGAGTGCTCGGCGGCTCGGACCGGCCCGGCCGGCAGTGGCAGGAGCCGCAGCGGCTGCTCAGCGTGGTGCGCGGTGGCGTCGGCCGGATCAAGGACTTCCACCGGATCCAGGTGCGCCACCTGCCCGAACTCGGCGTCGACGGCGGTCTCGTCGACCACCTCACGCTGATCCTGGCCCACCTCCTGGACAACGCGGCCCGCTACTCGCCGCCCACCGAGCCGGTGCTCATCTCCGGCAAGGAGGTCCCCAACGGCGTCGGTATCGAGATCCAGGACTCGGGCAAGGGCCTGAGCGAGGAGAAGAAGCGCGAGGCCGAGCACGCCCTCGCGGGCACCGCGCCCGGAGCGGGCCTCGGCGGCATCACCGAGGACGCCAACATCGGCCTGCGCGTCGTCGGCGCCCTCGCCCGCCGCTACGGCATCCGTGTCACCTTCGCGGACTCGCCGTGGCTCGGCACCTCCGTGGTCGTCGTGGTCCCGCACAAGTACTTCAGCCCGCTGCCCACGGCCGCGACCGCACCGGCCGCTCCCGCCCCGGAGGTCCGCACCGCCACGGCCGCCCCGGCCCGCGAGACGGTCACCGTGCCCGAACCTCGGGCCGCGCAGACCGAGACCGGGCAGACCACGCCCGGCGGACTGCCCCGCCGCCGCAGCAAGCGCAGCGAGACGGAGGCGCCCCGGTCGGCCGAACGGACCGACCGGGGCACCGTGGCCGCCGTCCCGCCGGACGCGTCCTTCTCGGGTCTCGCCGCCTTCGCCACCGCCGGACGCGACGCGGCTGAGGCGGTCGACGACCGCGACACCCTCGCCGGACGCGAGTACACCGAGCACCGCACCGAAGAGAGCGACTAGTCCCATGACGCAGCAAGGAACAGATGTGAGCTGGGCGCTCCGCGATCTCGTCGAGAGCATCCAGGAGATCCGTTTCGCCCTCGTGGCCTCCAGCGACGGCAAGGCCATCACCTCCTACGGCGCCGACGACCCCGACGACGTCGACCGCTTCGCGGCCGTGGTGGCCGGCCTGCAGGCCCTGGCCCAGCCGGTCGCCGAGCAGTTCCCCAAGTACGCCGGGCAGTTGCGCCTGGCGATGATCGAGGTGGACGGCGGGCACCTCTTCGTCGTGCGTGCGGGGGTGGAGACGTACCTCGGTGTCCTCGCCAGGGAAGGCCTCGACCAGGGCCTGCTCGGGCACCAGATGAGGGACCTGGCCCGCAGGATGGGTGAGCTCCTCGGCACCACTCCGCGCCTGGAGGAGCACTCTGGATGAGTGCTCCCCGCAGGCCGTCGGACCCGTCCGGTCTCGAGCGCTACTACGTCCTCACCGGAGGGCGCAGCGGACCGGGCGGTTCGGCGTCGAGCCTCGACGTGGCGACCCTGGTCGTCGCCCGCGCCGCCCCCTTACCGGGTATGCAGCACGAGCACGAGGAGATCCTCCGCCGCTGCCGCGACCCGCTGTCGGTCGCCGAACTCGGCGCCCACCTCGGGCTCCCCTTCAACATTCTCGCGGTGCTGCTGTCCGACCTGCTGGACGCAGGTCGCGTCGAAGCCCGTAACCCCATCCCGGCACACGAAGCCGGCCGCGGGCCCGACCTCGCGCTCCTTGAGGAGGTACTCAGTGGACTTGAAAGGCTTTGACCAACCCGGAGGCTCGGCCGGGGACACCCGCTCGGTGAAGGTGATGATCGCCGGCGGGTTCGGCACCGGGAAGACCACCATGGTCCGGTCGGTCAGCGACATCAAGCCGCTCACCACCGAGGAGACCCTCACTCAGGCCAGCGCCGACGTCGACCGTCTCATCGGCGTCGCCGACAAGACGCAGACCACCGTCAGCCTGGACTTCGGCAAGATCGGCATCAACGAGAGCCTGGTGCTGTACCTGTTCGGCACGCCCGGGCAGGAGCGCTTCTGGTTCCTGTGGAACGGGTTGTTCAAGGGGGCGCTCGGCGCGATCGTCCTGGTGGACACGCGCCGCCTGGAATCCAGCTTCCGGGCGATCGAGGAGATGGAGCGGCAGGACGTCCCCTTCGTCGTCGCGCTGAACGTCTTCCCCGACTCCCGGAACTACCCGGTCGAGGAGATCCGGGACGCCCTGGACATCCCCGAGCACACCCCGGTCGTGGCCTTCGACGCCCGCGACCGGGCCGCCAGCAGGGACGTCCTCGTCGCCCTGATCCACCATCTGAAGGAACGCTCGGCCGTGGCCCTGGAGCCCCGATGAACGACTCGACCGAATCCAGCCTCCAGGCCACGCGGGGCTGCCCCGTCGCCCACCACGGGGCCGACCTGGCCCGGCTGTACGGCCCGGACGCCGCGACCGACCCGGCGGGCATCTACGAGCGGCTGCGCAAGGAGCACGGTTCGGTCGCGCCGGTCCTGCTCGAAGGGGACGTGCCCGCGTGGCTGGTCCTCGGCTACCGCGACAACCGGCGGGTCCTCGACAACCCCCGCCAGTTCAGCCGGGACGCGAGGATCTGGCGGGACTGGGCCGACGGGCGCGTCGAGGAGACCTCGCCGCTGATCCCGATGATCGGCTGGCGGCCGGACTGCGTCTCCCAGGACGGCGAACCGCACCGCAGGCTGCGCGCGGCCGTCACCGACGGGCTCCAGGCGGCGGCGGCCCGCGGAATCCGGCGCCACGCGACCCGCCTCGCGAACAAGCAGATCGACGCCTTCGCCGGCACCGGACGTGCCGACCTCGTGTCGGACTACGCCGAGTACCTGCCGATGCTCGTGCTCTCCCGCATCCTCGGGCTCCCCGAGGCGGAGGGCCGCGACCTGGTCGAGTCCTGCGCCCACGTCCTCAAGGGCGGCGAGGACGCCCTCGCGCACAACGAGCGCATCATGGGGATCCTCGGCGAACTGGCCGAGCGCAAGCGCGCCGAGCCCGGCGGCGACTTCACCACCGCCCTGCTGGGGCACGCGGCCGGTCTCGACGCGGACGAGGTCGTCAGCCATCTGCGGCTGGTGCTGATCGCCGCGCACACCACCACCAGCAACCTGCTGGCCCGGGTGCTCCAGATGATCCTCACCGACACGGCCCGGCTCTCCGGGCTGATCAGCGGCCAGCTGAACATCTCCTCCCTGGTGGAGGAGGTCATGTGGAACAGCCCTCCGCTTTCGGTGCTGCCGGGCCGGTTCGCCGCCAGCGACCTGGAGCTCGGAGGCCACCAGATCCAGGAGGGCGACCTGCTGGTGCTGGGTCTCGCGGCGGGCAACACCGACCCCGACGTCCGGCCGGACACGGGTGTCTCGGTCCAGGGCAACCAGGCCCATCTGGCGTTCAGTTCGGGTCCGCACGAGTGCCCCGGGCAGGGTATCGGCCAGTCCATCATCGAGATCGCGGTGGACGTCCTGCTGCACCGCCTGCCGGGCCTGACCCTGGCCGTGCCCCCGGAGGAGCTCACCTCGACCGCCTCCACCTGGGAGTCGCGACTGGACAGCCTGCCGGTCGAGTTCACTGTGTAGCCGCCGCGTGCTGCCCGGCCGGGGGTCCGGCCGGGCACCGTCGTGTCACACCGTCAGCAGGTCGTCCACCGAGCCGCGTCCGGCCCGCTCGGCCGTGGCCACCGCGCCCTCCTTCGCCGCCGCGTAGCGGCCGGTGGTCAGCGCCCACTCGTAGTTGCCGTTGATCCAGTGCTGGATGGCCTCGACCCCCTTCCGCACCCGGTCCCGCTCCGCCTCGTCGAGCCGGAGCTCCTCGCACATCTGCGGGACGCACTCCTGGAGTTCGAGGTACTCGTCGAGGCAGCCGATCGTCATCCGGTACGCCTCGTCGGTGGCCTCCCGCCAGGAGCAGCCCCGCTCCCGGCGCAGCACGGCGATGAGGTTGTGGCCGTCGCCGCGCCGCTTCTCCCGCTCGAAGGAGTGGATGTCGTTCATGAACCCGATGGTGTCCGCGGCCAGGTCACGCATCCGTTCCATCACCGGATGGGCCATCGCCTGTGCCGGTACCTCGAAGCCCCGGCTGCGCTCACCCGCGTCGATGCTGTGGTGGATGCCGACCGTACGGCGCCGGAAGGCCGTGTACTCGTCGAGCCCGAGCGTTCCTTCCAGGCCCCGGGCGGCCAGATCGACCTCCTCGCAGTGGGCGACGAGGAACCGCCCCCAGGAGGCGGCGAAGCGCGTCCGCCACGTCAGGGACATGCCATCCGAGAGACGGTTCCACACCTCGGCCCAGGCGAGCGAAACCGGACAGGCGACGCGAGGCGTGCTGCCGGCCGGGCGCAGGGGGGTCACGATCAGTTCCCGGGCGACCTCCGCTATGCGCTCGGCGCGGTCGGGGCGGCCGGCGTCGAACTGGTCGTCGAAGAGGAAGGCCAGGGAGAACCAGTTCATCAGGACGACCATGTCGTCCGCCGACGCGTGCGGATAGGTGCGGGCGGCGGCCAGGGGCAGGTCCCAGGTCTTGTACTCCTCGAACCCTTCCCGGCTGCGGACCAGGCGCATCTCCCACACCCAGCGCAGATGCCGCGCCCGGGCGAACTCCAGATGCTCGCTGACGGGGGTGTCGAAGGGGAGGTCGAACCGGACGTCCTGAGGCATGTGCTTCCTTTCGGGAGACGGACCGCAGAGCCCTCCGTCCCTGCGGGCGGACGATGCCATGACCGGCCGCACACTCGAACTCGGCTTCGTGGTCCGAACGTCGAACCGAGAAGCGGTACGAGGCTGCCCAAGGCGTGAACCAGCCATTCCGTGACACTGCCGTGATCCCGGTTACGGCGGAGAGCGCTTGAGCTGCGTACACTCCCCGTCCCTCACCGGGCCCGGCTTGTCCGCCGAGCCTCCGGTGCCCCGGGACGCCACACTGGTGGGAGTCGGTCCGACGACTCGTCAGGAGGCTCACCGCGATGGCGCCCGCACCCGTACGCAGCGCCGCGCAGCGCAAGAAGGACACCCTGCACCGCCTCGACCACGACGCGGACGCCTGGGTCGCCACGGCCGACGGCGCCACGGGGATGCCGTACCTCGTCCCGCTGTCCTTCCTCTGGAACGGCTCCTGCCTGCTGTTCGCCACGCCCGCCTCCAGCCCCACCGGACGGAACCTGGCCGCGTCCGGCCGCGCCCGGGTGGGCATCGGGCCGACCCGTGACGTCGTGCTCGTCGAGGGCACCGTCGAGACGGTCCAGCCCGGCGAGCTGACCGAGCAGGACGCCGAACCCTTCGCCGCCAAGACCGGGTTCGGCCCCCGCCGGCACGCCACGCCGTACTTCTGCTTCCGTGTCGTACCGCGGCGGGTGCAGGCCTGGCGGGAGGCCGACGAGCTCGACGGCCGTGAACTCATGTGCGACGGATGGTGGTTGAACACCGACTGAATCCGCCGGTCCGGGATATCCGCAAGGTACGGGTCCGCGGGGCACGACCGCCCCACGACCGGAATCCTGCGGAGGAGACATGGCACTGGTGAAAGCGGGGGTCCTCGTGCTCGACTGCGCCGAGCCCGAGAAGCTCGCCGTGTTCTACAAGGAACTGCTGGAGGGGGAGGAGTCGGACGCCACCGCCAACCGGGTGGAGATCAAGAGCGCCGACGGCTGCCGGATCGCCCTGCGCCGGGACGTCAACGCGACCCCGCCCAGCTGGCCGCGCCCCGAGAACTCCCTCCAGGCCCATCTGGAGTTCGTGGTCGACGACCTCGACGCGGTGGAACGCCGCGTCATCAGCCTCGGCGGCCGCCCCCTGGAGGCCAAGGAGCCCTCGGGTCCCCTGGAGGAGCGCGGCTACGCCGACCCGGCAGGCCATTCCTTCACCTTGCGCCGCACCGCCCCGACGGCACCCAAGCAGGGCTGAAGCGGCGTCCCGGCGCCGGCCGGCCCGCGCGGTCCCGCACCCCCGGTCGCGCCGGCCACGAAGACGGGGCGGCGGGACGGCTGAACGCACGGGACGGCCCCCGCCCGGTACGGTGCCGGGCGGGGCCGTGTCGGTGTCAGTCCCGGCCGCCCTTCTCGCCGGCCGGCCAGGTGCCGGTCGAACGCTCGATCGCCTTGGCACCCGCGCGGTCCACGGCACTGCGCACCACCGCGAAGATGGCGCCCTGGATCGCGGCGGCCAGCAGGACTTCGCCCCAGCCGCGGTCCTTGTCCAGCGCGTCGGGCGCGTCCTCCTCGTGCCGGATCGCCATCCACGTCTTGCGGAAGGCGAGCCCGGCCAGCCAGCCGCCCGACCAGCCGAGCACGAACCCCAGGGGCTGGTACGCGAGGGACATCTTCTTCTTCTTTGCCACGGGAACTCCTTGATAGCTGAGGGGGGAATGCGGTTCAGGGGGTGTGCGCCGCCGGTATCCGCTCCTCGGCGCGGACCGGCCCGGGCGGTGTGCCGTCACCGAACGGCCGGCCGCCCAGCTCCTCGCGGTGGTGCGGGGACGGCCAGCCGGACAGGTCCGGGCCGAGCGGGACGACACGGGTCGGGTTGATGCCGGTGTGCACCTGGTAGTAGTGACGCTTGATGTGGTCGAAGTCGACGGTGTCGCCGAACCCGGGCGTCTGGTACAGGTCGCGGACGTACGCCCACAGCACCTGGTTCTCCGTCAGCTTCCAGCGGTTGCACTTGAAGTGGCCGTGGTAGACCGCGTCGAAGCGGACCAGCGTGGTGAACAGCCGGATGTCCGCCTCGGTGATCGTGTCGCCGACGAGGTACCGCTGCCGCTCCAGTCGCACCGCGAGCAGCTCCAGCCGCCGGAACACGTCCGCGCAGGCGGCCTCGTACTCCTCCTGCCCGGTGGCGAAACCCGCCCGGTAGACACCGTTGTTGACGTCCTCGTAGACGTCCGCCATCACCTCGTCGATCTCGTCGCGCCACGCGTCCGGGTACAGGTCGGGCGCGCCCTCCCGGTGCAGGGCCGTCCACTCGGTCGCGAGATCGAGGGTGAGCTGCTGGTAGTCGTTGGTCACCAGCTGCCCGCTGGGCACGTCCACGAGCGCCGGCACGCTCACACCGCCGGGGTAGTCGCTCTCGCGGCGGTCGTAGGCCTCGCTCAGAAAGCGGATGCCCAGGACCGGATCGCGGCCGTCCTCGTCCAGCGTGAAGCGCCAGCTGCGGTCGTCCTGGACCGGGTCGGCGACGGCCAGGGACAGGGCGTCCTCCAGGCCGAGCAGCCGCCGGGAGACCAGCGACCGGCTCGCCCACGGGCAGGCACGGCTGACGACCAGACGGTAGCGCCCGGCCTCCACCGGCCAGCCGTCCCGGCCGTCCGCGGTGATCCGGTCCGCGAAATGTGCCTTGGACCGTGTGAACGCCCTCCTTCCGTAGCCGGTGTTGCCGTCGTCGCCGTCGTCGCGGCTCATGGGGGTGACCTCCTTGCCGTACGTGGGCCCTGGTGAACGCGTTCCCCGTTTTCCGCGGACGGCACGGTGTGAGCACCGCCGACCGGGGCAATCGGCGTGGGTGAGTGATGAAGGAAGTGATCGCAGGACACGCGTCACCGTGCTGGTGGCGCTCGCGGCCAATCTGGTGATAGCGGTGGCCAAGGCCATCGGCGGCCTGGCAGCGGGGTCACCCGCCCTGCTGTCCGAGGCGGCCCATTCGGTGGCCGACAGTCTGAACGAGGTGTTCCTGCTCGCGGCGCTGCGCCGCAGCCGTCGCCCCGCCGACCGGCGTCATCCCTTCGGCTACGGCAAGGAGCGGTTCTTCTGGTCGCTCCTCGCGGCCGTCGGGATCTTCGTGATGGGCGGCTGCTTCTCCTTCTTCCAGGGCTTCGAGGCCCTGGCGAGCGGTGCGGAGGAGGAACTCGGCGGCTATGTGGCCGGCCTCGTCGTGCTCGGAATCGCCCTCCTCGCGGAGGGCGGTTCGCTGTTGCGGGCCCTGTACCAGGTGCGCCGGCAGGGCGGCACGGGCGCCGGGATGCGCGACCCGGCCCTGCGGACGGTCGTCGCCGAGGACGGCACCGCGGTGCTCGGCGTCACCCTGGCCATCGTGGGCATGGCGCTGCACATGGTCACCGGCCAGGTGGTGTGGGAGGCGTCGGCCTCGCTCGCGATCGGCGCGCTGCTGGTCTACGTGGCGTTCCGGCTGGGCCGCGACGCCCGCGACCAGCTGATCGGCGAGGCGGCCGACCCGGAGTCGAGCGGACGGATCCGGTCGCTGCTGCGGGCACAGCCCGAGATCGACAGTGTGGAAGCGCTCTTCACGATGAAGACCGGCCTCGACACGGCCCTGGTGGCCGCCCGCGTGGACCTGGTGCCCGGCCTGGACAGCGAGCGCGTCGAGGAGGTCGCCGTCCGCATCAAGCGATCCATCGCCCGGACGGTGCCCGAGGCCGATCAGATCTTCCTCGACGTGACCGACCGCCCCGCCCGCGAGGCAGCGGAAAGCCCCGCCGCGACGGGGGAACGCGGCGGGGCCTGAACCACGCGTGCCCCGCCGCGGCCGGTTCACACACACGGGGGAGGAAGATTTTCCGCCGGCTGCCCGGGCCGGCGACCGGCACCGTCTCAGCCGCCCTCGGTGGGCTCCAGGACGAACACCGGAATCTCCCGGTCCGTCTTCTTCTGGTAGTCGGCGTACGCCGGGTACGCCGCGACGGCCCGCTCCCACCACGCCGCCTTCTCCTCGCCCGTGACCTCACGCGCGGTCATGTCCTGCTTCACCGGCCCGTCCTGGAGCTCCACGAGCGGGTCGGCGAGGAGGTTGAAGTACCAGACGGGGTGCTTCGGCGACCCGCCGAGGGAGGCCACCGCGGCGTAGCGCCCTCCGTGCTCGACCCGCATCACCGGCGTCTTGCGCAGCTTCCCGCTCCTGGCACCCCGTGAGGTCAGGATGACGACCGGCATCTTCGAGCCCTGCAGGGTCGTCCCCTCGCTGCCGCCGGAGCTCTCGTACAGCTCCACCTGCTTGCGCACCCACTGCGTCGGGCTGGGTTCGTACTCGCCTTCGAGAGGCATGGCATCCGTCCCATCGTCGCGTCCGCGGCTCATCGTCACCTGTCTTCAACACCCGTGCCCCCGGGAAATCATCCGCACCCCGCCGGATCCGGCCGGAAGCGGAGCTCACCCCGGCGCGAGCGCCATCCGCACGGCCAGAGCCGTCATCACCCCGCTCGCCAGCAGCGCCGTCGCCAGCCGCCCTCGAGGGCCGGTCAGGGCCCGGCCCAGCAGCGCTCCGCTCCCGGCCAGCAGCACCTGCCAGCCGGCGGAGGCGGCGAAGGCGGCCAGCACGAACACGCCCTGCTCCAGGGGACCGGCCGGGCCCGTGGCCTGGGAACCGAACACGAGGGCAGCGAAGTAGATCACGGTGGTGGGGTTGAGGAGCGTGATGCCGAGCAGCCCGAGGCAGGCCCGGACGGGGCTCGGGGGTGCGGGGGCGGTGCGGGTCGCGAGCAGGCGGCCGCGGTACGCGCGCACGGCGGTGACCACGCCCCTTGCCGCCAGTGCGAGCAGCACCAACACGCAGACCCATCGCAGCGGCCCGAGCACCGGCCGCAGCGCGGACGCCAGGGCCGTGCCCCCCAGCGTGGCCGCGAGGGCGTAGAGCCCGTCGGCGGTGGCGACGCCGAGCGCGGCGCAGACGCCCGTGCGCAAGCTGCTGCGGGCGGTGAGCGAGACGAGGTAGGTCCCGACAGCGCCCACGGGGACGGCGATGCCGAACCCGGCGAGCAGTCCCGCGACGAGCGCGGCCGTCATGACCGCGGCGGCGTCGGTCCTCCCGGTCGGCCGGACTGCTGCTGCCGGCACGCGGCGGGAGCGGCGGCGGGCAGCGGCGGCAGAGCAGTGAACGTACGCATGGCTGGATCCTGGATCCTGGAGCCTGCCCCGCCGTGGCGACAACCGGATTTCGCATCGGCGCCCGCGCACCCGGGCGAGGCCACTGAACCCGCACCCGGGCCGCCCGCCGTTCGAACGGAAGGACGGCGTTCCCCGGCCATGTTGCCGCCGCCGGTGATCTGGCCGAACTTCGCGTGGTTCCATAGATGCCTGGGGCATCTAATGAAGATCGGCACGACGCACTACTCGTCTGCGAGGTCTCCATGACGGACACGACCGCACCCGTCTCCTTCCCCCAGAGCAGGACCTGCCCCTACCACCCGCCGGCCGCCTACGACGCGCTGCGCACCGAACGCCCCCTGACCCGGATCACCCTCTTCGACGGCCGCGAGGCCTGGCTGGTCAGCGGGCACGCCACCGCCCGCGCGCTGCTGGCCGACCCGCGCCTGTCGTCCAACCGCGACCGGCCCGGCTTCCCCGTCCCCACCAGGCGCTTCGCCGGGATGCGCAACCGCAGAACGGCCCTGCTGGGCGTCGACGACCCCGAGCACCGCGCCCAGCGGCGGATGGTCGTCGGGGACTTCACCCTCAAGCGGGCCGTCGAACTCCGGCCACGGATCCAGCAGATCGTGGACGAACGGCTCGACGCGATGATCGCGCATGGCCCGGCCGCGGACCTGGTGAGCGCCTTCGCGCTGCCCGTGCCGTCCATGGTGATCTGCGCCCTGCTCGGTGTGCCCTACGCCGACCACGACTTCTTCGAGACCCAGTCGCGACGGCTGCTGCGCGGCCCGGAGACCGCCGACGTACTCGACGCCCGCGACCAGCTGGAGACCTATTTCGGCGAGCTGATCGACCGCAAGCAGCGAAACCCCGGCACCGGTCTGCTGGACGACCTCGTCCACCGGCAGCTGGGCGAGGGCGGCCTCGACCGCGAGGGCCTGACCGCCATGGCCCTCATCCTGCTGGTCGCGGGCCATGAGACGACCGCCAACATGATCTCGCTCGGCACCTTCACCCTGCTCCAGCACCCCGAGCGGCTCGCCGAGCTGCGCGCGGACCCGACTCTGCTGCCGGCCGCGGTCGAGGAGCTGATGCGGATGCTGTCGATCGCGGACGGCATGCTGCGCCTCGCCGTCGAGGACATCGAGGTGGCCGGTACGACGATCCGCCAGGGCGAGGGGGTGGTCTTCGCGACGTCCGTCATCAATCGCGACGAGGCCGTCTACCCCGAGCCGGACACGCTCGACTGGAGCCGCCCGGCCCGTCACCACGTCGCGTTCGGCTTCGGCATCCACCAGTGCCTCGGTCAGAACCTCGCCCGTGCCGAGCTGGAGATCGCCCTGCACAGCCTCTTCGACCGGCTGCCCGCCCTGCGCCTGGCCGCTCCGGCCGAGGAGATTCCCTTCAAGCCGGGCGACACGATCCAGGGGATGCTGGAACTCCCCGTGACCTGGTAAGAGGCTTCCCACATGCACATCGACATCGACAAAGACGTCTGCATCGGCGCGGGCCAGTGCGCCCTGACCGCCCCGGACGTGTTCACCCAGGACGACGACGGCTACAGCACCCTGCTGCCCGGCGGGGAGGGCAGCGGCAGCCCGCTGCTGCGGGAGGCGGCCCGTGCCTGCCCGGTCAGTGCCATCACCGTGTCCGGGACGGTGAGCTGACCCCGGATCTCACCCGGCGTCCAGGAGCCGCCGGGCCGCCTCGCGCGCCTCGGCCGCGGGTTCGGCACTCCTGGTGACGCCCGCCGTGACCATGGCGCCCTCGGCGAGCAGGAACAGCTGCCCGGTCAGTGCGCCGGGCAGCCCCGCCGCCGTCACGAGCGAGCCGAGGTACTCCCGGAACGCCCGCTTGTGCGCCCGCACCTGGTCGGCCACGCGCCGCGAGGTGGCGCCCAGCTCGCCGTACGCGTTGAGCCACGCGCAGCCGCGGAAGCCCGGCTCGCCGAACCACGTCCCGAGCCAGTCGAACACGGCCAGGATCCGATCCTCCGGCTCCCCGCGGCGCTCGACGTACTCGGCCAGCTGCCCGCGCCAGCGCGTGTCACGCCGCTCCAGATACGCCTCCACGAGTTGCTCCTTCGCCGGGAACAGCTGGTAGAGCCGCTTGAGCGAGAGCCCGGAGGTGCTGCGGACGTCGTCCATGCCGACGGACTGCACACCCCGCCCGTAGAACAGCTCCTCGGCGGCGTCCAGCGCCCGCTCGCGGGCCACTGCGCTGTCCATCCACGATCCTCCTTGACGCGAGAACGAGCGTTCTCCTACCGTAGCAGTCCTGCGGAGAACGCTCGTTCTCCCTTGCTGACAGGGAGGATCCATGACCGCCCGCCCGCCGCTGCCGCCCTTCACCCGCGAGACCGCCGCGCAGAAGGTCCAGGCCGCCGAGGACGCCTGGAACACCCGCGACCCGCACCAGGTCTCCCTCGCCTACGCGCCGGACTCCGTCTGGCGCAACCGCGACACCTTCGTCACCGGCCGCGCCCGGATCGCCGGGTTCCTCACCCGCAAGTGGGAGCGCGAGCGGGAGTACGCGCTGCGCAAGGACCTGTGGGCCTTCGACGGCAACCGCATCGCCGTCCGCTTCCAGTACGAGTGCCGGGACACCGACGGACAGTGGTGGCGCTCCTACGGCAACGAACTGTGGGAATTCGACGAGCACGGCCTGATGACCCGCCGCGAGGCGAGCATCAACGACGTGCCGATCGAGGAGACGGAACGCCGCATCCACGGTCCACGGCCGGCGGCCGAACGCGGAGACACCTTCCCCCTCCGGTGAACACGGGGGAGTCGCTAGGGTTTCCCGGATGACCGAACAGGCCGCCGCCCAGAAGCCCTTCCTCTACGTCGTCGTCTGCGCCGCCGGCATCGCGGCCGACGTCAGCAAACTGATCACCGCCGCGCAGGAACGGGACTGGGAGGTCGGTGTCATCGCGACGCCGGCCGCCATGAACGGCTTCTTCGATACCGCCGCCGTCGCAGCCCTCACGGGCCGCCCGATCCGGTCCGCCTGGCGTGCCCCCGGCGAGCCGCGTCCGTTCCCGCCGCCCGACGCCGTGGTGGTCGCGCCGGCAACCTTCAACACCGTCAACAAGTGGGCGGCCGGTGTCGCCGACACCCTCGCCCTGGGCACGCTCTGCGAGACCGCGGGGCTCGGGGTGCCGATCGCCGTCCTGCCGTGTGTGGCCGATGCCCTGGCCGCCCACCCCGCCTACCGGGACAGCCTCGAACGGCTGCGCGGGATGGGCGTCCGGTTCGGCGCGCCGTACGCGGGGGGTCCGGGCGAGAACGACCGGCGGCCGGAATTCGGATGGGGACGGGCCCTGGACCTGGTCGGACGCGGCTGACGGTCAGGCGCAGTCGACCGTCGGACCCTCCACCATGCCACCGGTGTACAGCGCCTGCCCGCGCGGCATCCAGTAGCCCAGCTTCGAGACCACCGTCGAACAGGTCGCGGCCGTCGTGACCTGGACCCGCACGGTGGCGGGACGCCCGGGCTGGAGGTCGGTGAGCGCACAGTCCACGGAGTACGCCAGCCGGGCCTTCGACGGATGGCTGCCCACCAGCGGGTTGACGCACCGGGCGTCCGCCGTGCTGATCCGCACCCCCGTGACCTCCTCGCCGATCAGCCCGAACCGCGCGCTGCCGTCGCCCTGTTCGCTGTCCCGGTACACCCGGTACGTCAGCGTGGTCGTGCCGCCGCGGCTCACGGTGGTCCGGTCGACCTCGACGCGATGGGTGGGCTTCTGCTTCGGCGCGGTCAGCGTGAGCGTGGCCCGGACCGTGCCGCGCAGGTCCACACCGTCCGGCGCGGACCGGACATGCACCGTGGCGGTGACGTCGTAGGTCCCGGGACCGGGGTACGGCTGCGAACCGGGCATCGTCCCGGAGGCCACGGTCGCGCCGTCGCGTTTCGCCGTCCAGCTGCCGGACGTCAGGCAGGCGTACCGGACGGACGTCCCGGGGCGACGGCAGGTCGCGGGCGCCGAGACGGCCATCACCGGGGTGCCGCTGCCCGCGCACAGGCTGACGGCGGCCCGCTCACCGTGCTCGCCGCGCAGCACGCCCGCGGGCGCGCACAGCGTTGCCGGTGCCCCGCTCGCCGGTGCCCGGAGCTCGGGCTGCGGCGGGACCGGCCGGCTCCAGGCGGTCGAGGCGAGCGCGAGGGAGGCCGCGGCCGCCCCGGTCAGGATCCTGAGTGTCCTCCGTCGTGCCGCCACGAGTCCTCCCGAACGCCGTACGCAACCGACCGGCCCGGCACCGGTCACCTGCGCCGAGGATGCGGCAGCGGCCCGGCCGCCCGGCCGCTCCCACGCCGTCCGGTCACCTGGGGGCAGCAACGGTGACAGCCCGTCAGACGGCCCGCCCGGCCGCGGCTTCGAGCGCACACGAACACGTACGCTCCCCTGGAAACCCTCCCGAAGGCAGGCAGGAGCAGCAACGATGCAGTACGTGAAGCTCGGTTCGACGGGCCTGGACGTCTCGCGGATCTGTCTGGGGTGCATGACCTACGGTCTGCCCGACCGCGGTGCGCACGAGTGGACCCTCGGCGAGGAGGCATCGCGCCCGCTGATCCGGCAGGCGGTCGAGGCGGGTATCACCTTCTTCGACACGGCGAACGTCTACTCCGACGGCACCAGCGAGGAGATCGTCGGCCGGGCCCTTTGCGACTTCGCCCGCCGCGACGAGATCGTCCTCGCGACGAAGGTGCACGGCCGGATGCGACCCGGTCCGAACGGCGGCGGGCTCTCCCGCAAAGCGATCATGACCGAGCTCGACCGGAGCCTCACCCGCCTCGGCACCGACTACGTCGACCTCTACCAGATCCACCGCTTCGACCCGCACACACCGGTCGAGGAGACGATGGAGGCCCTGCACGACGTCGTCAAGGCGGGCAAGGTCCGCTACATCGGGGCGAGTTCGATGTACGCCTGGCAGTTCTCCAAGGCCCAGTACACCGCGCGGCTGAACGGCTGGACCCGGTTCGTCTCCATGCAGAACCACTACAACCTGATCTACCGCGAGGAGGAGCGCGAGATGCTGCCCCTGTGCGCGGACCAGGGCGTGGGGGTGCTGCCCTGGAGCCCGCTCGCCCGTGGCCGCCTCACCCGGGACTGGGACACCACGACCGAGCGCAGCGCCGCCGACGCCTTCGGCGGCACCCTGTACCAGGAGGGCGACCGCACCATCGTCGAGGCGGTCACCCGCATCGCCGGGGAACGGGGCGTGCCCCGCGCGCAGGTCGCCCTCGCCTGGCTCCTCCACCAGCCCACGGTGACCGCCCCGATCGTCGGCGCGTCCAGGCCCGGGCATCTGGAGGACGCGGTGGCCGCCGTGGAGATCGAGCTGAGCGACAAGGAACGGGAGGAACTTCAGCGCCCGTACGGCCCCCATCCCGTCGCCGGGCACTGAACGTACGTCTCGCGGCTCAGTGGGGCCCCTGCGGCGCGAACTCCGTCCCGCAGGGGCCGGCCCCCTCGCTCGCCGCCAGCTCCACCCTCGCCCCGCTCATCGCCAGCGTCCGGTAGAACCGCCCGATCCGCTCCGCCGACCGCCCCACGTAGTGCCCGATGAACGACCGCCGGAACCGCTCGGCGGACCGGTTCGGCTGTGACCCGTGCACCAGGCTCCCGTTGAAGAACAGGACATCCCCCGGCGCCATGTCCACCGGCACCGGCGCCAGACCGGCCGGCGGCGGAACGTACTCCCGGGCGAAGGACACATCCGGGTCGGCCGACTCCGGGCAGAACAGGTCCATGAGGTGTGTGCCCGGCACGACCTCCAGCCCGCCGTTCTCCCGGTCGATCACATCGCAGGCCACCCACGCGGCCACACACGTGCCCGGCTCCACCCGCAGATAGAAGTTGTCCTGGTGCAGCGCCTGCCCCCGGGCCCCCGGCGGCTTGAAGTAGAACATGCTCTGCGCGGCCAGCACCTCCTCCCCGAGGAGCGCCTCCAGAACCGTCCGCAGCCGGGCGTCCAGCAGGACCTCACGCGCGAGGTCGTTGATCTCGTGCGGGTGCATCACCCGGGGCCAGACATGCAGCGGATCGGCGCCCGGCCCGTCCGCCGCGCGCGGCTCGAAGTGCCCGGGAACCGGACCGGCCGCCCGCAGCGCAGCGAACGCACCGCACAGCCGCTCGATCTCGTCGGCCCCGAAGAGCCCGCGCACCACCGCGAAACCGTGGTCCTCGAATTCATTCCGGTACCGCCGGAGCCCGGCGGGGTCCAGGATGGAAGCGCCGGCGGCGCCCTTGCCCATGACTGTCATGAACGTACTCCTCGCTCCGGTGTCATCGGTCCGAAACGCTAGGCCGCCCAGCCGTCCAGGAGGATGCCCGTGCGTGCTGACGGATTGCCCGACACTGCTGAGCACGGGGACACCGGGAGTCCGGGGGACACCGGGGACCCCGCCCCGTCGCCCGGGCTGGTCGTGCTCGGCCGCTTCGACCAGCCCCCGGGCTACGGCGTCAGCCGGCCGCACGGTTCCGCGAGCTGGCTCTTCACCTGGACCACCGCTGGCCGGGGACGGCTGTGGCAGGGCGGTGCGCAGACCTCGGCCGGCGCGGGCGACCTGGTCGTCCTCGCCCCGGGCGTCCCGCACGGCTACGCCGTCGAGCCCGGCGCCCGGCACTGGCGGTTCTGGTGGGCGCACTGCCAGGCCCGCCCGTCCTGGGCCGCGTGGCTGCGCCCGTACGACGCCGGCGACGGGATGTACGTCGTCACCTCCGTCCCGGCCGGAGTGCACGGCCGCGTCGAGGCGGCGTTCCGGCGGATGCACGCCGACGCGCGCTGGACCGGCTCCGAGGCACCGCCCGACGCGTCACCTCCGGACGGGCAGGTCGCCGTGGCGCACGGCAGCGCGGTGCGCGAACTGGCCCTGTGCGCACTGGAGGAGATCGTCCTGCTCACCGCCGCCGCCCGGCCCGCGACGCCCCGACCCGGTCTCGACGCACGGATCCGCCGCGCCCAGGAGCTGATCGACGCCGACCCGGGCGCCCCGCACACCGTCCGCTCGCTCGCCGGGGGCGTCGCGCTGTCGCCGTCCCGCTTCGCCCATCTGTTCAGTCGGCAGCTCGGCCAGTCGCCCATGCGTGCCCTGCGCGAGGCACGGCTGCGCCACGCCGCCCGGCTGCTGGAGAGCACCGACCTGGCGGTGGAACGCGTCGCCGCCGCCTCGGGCTTCGTCAGCCCCTTCCACTTCAACCGCGCCTTTCGCGACCGCTACGGCGCACCGCCCGGGGCCTACCGCACGACGCACGGCGTCCCGCCCGGCTGAGCGGCGCTATTGGTTCCACGGGAGACCCCGAAAGGCCGGCGAGGAGAAGGCGTTCGACGGTGTGAGCTGCTGGGCAGGCGGTGGCTCAATGGTTCCCTGGCGGCTACCGGAGGCGGACAAATGTGAGCCGCTAAAAAGGGGCAGACGGCACGGAAATGCCTTTCGCTGCGCTGATTGACATCTTGTCAAAAGGCGCTGGCGGCGCACAGCATGCACGAAACCGGGGGATCTCTTGTTCCCCGTCGCTGACCTGTGCAAAGGTGTGCCCTGTCGGCGTGCCCACATCACGCCTTTCTTTCGTATGCGCGAGGCCGACATGCCGGCATACCCCTTGGTATGGACTTTATTTCGCATGTCCTTGAGAGGAATGCAGCCGTGAAAGACGCAGGCCCGTCGAATTCCCCGGCCTCGGCCCGCAGGTTCGACGCGACGGACGAGGAACTGAGCGCGGAGCTCAGGAAGTGGACCGGTGCGACGCCCGCACTTCACCCCGTCGGCGAACTGCTGGACCGGCACTGGGAGGCGGCCTTCGCCTACGCCCGGCTGTGCACCGACGGCCCGCGCTCCGCGGGCATGCTCACCACTGCGGCTTTCACCCGGCTCTTCGGCGAAACCCTCCGGCAGAACGGTCCGACCTCCGCATGGCGGCCCCACCTGCTCGTCACCGTCCGGCGTATCGCGGCCGAGTGGGCCGGTGACCATCGACGCGACACGCTCCACCCGGAGCTGTTCGCCGGGACCGGAGGAGGGGAGCGGGCCGCCTCCCGGCTGCTGCCGTCGCAGCGCCGGCGTCTGCTGTCCGGGGCGTTCCAGCGGCTGCCCCAGTCCGCCCGCTGCCTGCTGTGGCACGTCGAGGTCGAGGCCGAACCGCTCACCTCCCCGGCCGGGTTGCTCGGCCTGGACGAGGAGGGTGCGCGCGTCGAACTGGGCCGGGCCCGGGACCGGCTGCGCGAGGAGTGCCTCCAACTGCACCGCGAACTCGCCCCCGACGAGGAGTGCCGGCGCTACCTGCGTCTGCTCGACGTGACGTACCGGCGCGGCGGTCACGGCATCGACCCCGATCTACGCGCGCATATCGAGGGCTGCGGGCACTGCAGCGCCGCCGCGGACCAGCTCGACCAGTTCAACCACGGCCTCGGCGTCGCCCTGTCGGAGGCCGTGCTGGGCTGGGGCGGACGGGGCTACGCGGAGAGCCGGGCGAGTGACGCGGGGCCGATGACCACCGGCGGCGGCCGTGGTGCCGGTGCGGAGGTGGCCGGGGTACGCGGGGGAGCGGCCGGTGAGGCAACCGTCCCGGGGGCGGCCGGTGCGGCGCGAGAGACCCTCCCCGATCCGGACCGGGTGTTCCCGGATCCGGTGGATGTGGCGCGCGAGGTGTTTCCCGATCCGGTGGATGTGGCACGCGAGGTCTTCCCCGATCCGGCCGGTGCCGCGCGTGAGGTCCTCCCGGATCCCGTCGCCCTCGCCGGCACGGTGGGGGAGTCGTTCACCGACCCCGGTGGTCCGACAGCCGTGCCGCCCCCCTCCGGAGCCGGAGCGGGGCGCGCGGACGCAGCCGGGGTCCCGGCCCCTCCTCCGGCCCCGGCCCGCGTGAGCCTCTCCACCCCGTCCGCGACCACCCCGCCCCCCACCGCGCCCCCGGGCCCTCGGCCCGACGGCCCGCGCATGGCAGCCCGAAGATCCGCCCACAAAGCGACCCGCCGTG
The DNA here is from genome assembly GCF_042803315.1 of Streptomyces sp. NPDC057424. Lineage (NCBI taxonomy): Bacteria > Bacillati > Actinomycetota > Actinomycetes > Kitasatosporales > Streptomycetaceae > Streptomyces > Streptomyces sp. NPDC057424. Next base: position 15,983 of record NZ_JBHVCP010000019.1, on the reverse strand, counting down.
CCGCCCGGCGGCGCAACCTCACCGCGGGCATCCTGACCGTCAGCGGCCTCGTCGTCCTGCCCCTGGTCCTGTGGTCCACCTCCCACTCCGGCGACGGCGCCCCGTCCGGCGCCGACCGGCCCGCCGGGGAGGCCCCCGACTCCGACGCGGGCGAGGCGACCAGGGACCCGTCCTGGGCCGGGGCGGACGACGCCGAGAAGGGCGCCCTGCGCGGGCGGCTGCACAACGTCGCCTCGGGCCTGTGCGTGGGCGTCGACGGCAAGAAGGCCGTCGAGGGCGGTGAGGCCGAGCTCACGGCCTGCTCCGCGGACGCGGCCCAGCAGTGGACGTACGAGACCGACGGGCTGCTGCGCAACGGCGCCGCCCCCGACCTGTGCCTGGACTCCCGGCTCGGCTACTCGGTACGCCTTGCCCCCTGCACGGGTGCGTCCCGGCCGGACCCGAAGAACATCCGCTACGACTTCACCCTCCAGGGCGCCCTCGTGCCCCGCTGGGACCAGGACCTCGCCCTGGCCCCGGCCGCGACCGACGGCTCGGGAGCCCTGGTCCTCAAGGCCCGGACGGACGACGAGGTCCAGCGCTGGGTGATCGACACCTCCAAGGCAGACCTCCAGATGAAGGCCGTCAACTGGAGTGCCGCCGCTCCGGCCCCGCACCCCACGCCCACGCCGACCCCAACCCCGTCGAAGACGCCCGAGCCCACACCGACGCCGTCCGCCACCCCCTCGGCCGCGCGGCCGACGCCGAGCAGCCCGGCCCCCACCGACTCGTCCTGCTACCGCCACGGCTACTACTGCGACACGGACGGTCGGTACGGCAACCCGGGCCACGGCTACCCCGGCTACGGCTACGGCTACGGCGGCTACGGCTACGGAGACCGCCGCTGACCGGGCGTGCGCTCAGGCCCCGACGACGGTGAGGGACAGCCACAGGGCCACCACGGCCGGCACCAGCGCGGCCGGTACGGCGAGGAGCCCGAGTCGCGTGAACTCCCCGAGCCCGGCCCGGTGCCCGTGCTGCTGCACGATCCGCCGCCACAGCAGGGTCGCCAGCGATCCGGCGTAGGTCAGGTTGGGTCCGATGTTCACACCGAGTAGTACCGCCAGCACGGCCCCGGGGCCGGCCCCGGCGGTCAGGGGCAGCAGCACCAGCACCGCGGGCAGGTTGTTGATGAGGTTGGCCAGGACGGCGGCCAGTGCGGCCACGCCCAGCAGCGTGAGCAGGCCCGGTCCGTCGGGCAGGACACGCTGCAGCGCGTCGGCGAGCCCGTGGTCGACGACCGCGCGCACGACGACGCCGAGCGCGAGCACGAACGCCAGGAAGGCCGGGGACACGGACCGCACCACCGTCAGAGGCGTGGCCCGCCGCCGCACCAGCGCCCGCCCGGCCAGCGCCAGCGCACCGGCCAGTGCGGCCCAGCCCGGCGCGATCCCCACGGCGGAGGCCACGACGAACCCGGCAAGCGTGCAGCCGACCGTGACGAGGGCGAACAGCGGAAGCGGCTCGGGACGCGGCGCGGCATCGGGGGAGGGGAGGGGCGCCGCCAGTTCGTCGTCGAAGAAGCGCCGGAACACCAGGTACTCGGCGGCGATCGCGACCAGCCAGGGCAGTGCCATCAGTGCCGCGAAGCGTGTGAAGCTCAGCCCGCTCGCGGTGAAGGCCAGCAGATTGGTCAGGTTGGAGACGGGCAGCAGCAGCGAGGCGGTGTTCGACAGATGGGCACAGGCGTACAGGTGCGGCCGTGCCTGCACGCCCATGCGGGTGGCGGTGGCGAGCACCACCGGAGTCAGCAGGACGACGGTGGCGTCCAGGCTGAGCACGGCCGTGATGACGGACGCCAGTGCGAACACCGCGGTCAGCAGCCGCGTGGGGCGCCCGGCCGCCCAGCGGGCCATCCACGCCCCGCACGCCGTGAACAGGCCTTCGACGTCGCAGAAGTGGGCGAGCGCCAGCACGGCCGCGAGGAAACCGACCACGGGACCCAGCCGCTGGACCTCCTCCCAGGCGTGATCCGGCGAGATCGCTCCCAGGGCGATGGCGAGCCCCGCGGCGGGCACCGCCAGTACGGCCTCGGGCAGGCCTTCCGGGCGGGCGACGGCCCAGATCAGCACGGCGGCCAGCAGCGTCACGGACAGGACTTCGGCGAGCGGGGTGTTCAGGGCGGGTCCTCCGGGACGTGATCAAGCCGTGCCCGCCCATGAAACCAGGCGTGGGTAAGAGACCCCCGGCGGTCCAACTGACCAGTGCAGGGCAGGGCGTGGCGCGTGCCGTGAACGGCGTCCCGGGCTCTGGCCGGCGCGGGGCCCTCAGATCTCGTCGTCGAGCAGGGCCAGCTCCGCCCAGATCGTCTTGCCCTCGGCGGTGTGCCTGCTGCCCCACCGCTGGGTGAGCTGGGCGACCAGGAGCAGACCGCGGCCGCCCTCGTCCCAGGTCTTGGCCCGGCGCAGGTGCGGCGCCGTGTGATTGGTGTCGGACACCTCGCAGATCAGGGTGGCCGCGTCATGGATCAGCCGCAGCCGGATGGGCGGGGCGCCGTAGCGGATGGCGTTGGTGACCAGCTCGCTCACCACCAGCTCGGCGGTGAACGTGGCGTCGATCAGCCCCCAGCGTTCGAGCTGGTCGACGACCTGCTTGCGGATGGGGGCCACCAGCGCCGGGTCGGCGGGGATGTCCCAGGTGGCGACCTGGGCGGACGGCAGGCCGCGGGTGCGGGCCAGCAGCAGGGCCACGTCGTCACTGGAGCCGCCCGGCGGGAGCAGGGTGTGCAGCACGCGGTCGCAGGTCTCGTCCAGGGAGTCGGAGGGCGCGGACAGCGCCTCGCAGAGCATCCGGCTGCCGGCGTCGACGTCCCGCTCGCGGCTCACGAGCAGCCCGTCCGTGTGGAACGCCAGGATGCTGCCCTCCCGCAGCTCGACCTCGGCCGCCTCGAACGGCAGCCCCCCGACGCCCAGCGGCGGTCCCGAGGGCAGGTCGAGCTGCTGTGCCGGACCGTCCGGCGGCACCAGCAGGGGCAGCGGATGCCCGGCCCGGGCCAGGGTGCAGCGCCGGGACACCGGGTCGTACACCGCGTACAGGCAGGTCGCGCCCACCTCGCCGGTGCCGTGGTCCCCGCCGGCTTCCTGGGAGAGCCGGACGACCAGGTCGTCGAGGTGGGTGAGCAGTTCGTCGGGGGCCAGGTCGATGTCGGCGAGGGTGCGGACGGCGGTGCGCAGCCGGCCCATGGTGGCCGAGGCCTGGATGCCGTGGCCGACGACGTCGCCGACGACCATGGCGACCCGCATGCCGGACAGCGCGATCACGTCGAACCAGTCACCGCCCACGCCGGAGCGGGTGGCCGGCAGATAGCGGGAGGCCGCCTCCACCGCCACCGTGTGCGGCAGTGTGCGGGGCAGCAGACTGCGCTGCAGGGTGAGGGTCGTCTCGCGTTCGCGGGTGTAGCGGCGCGCGTTGTCGATGCAGACGGCGGCGCGGGCCGTGACCTCCTCGGCCAGCAGCACGTCGTCGTCGGTGAATGCCTCGGGGCGCCTGAAGCGGGTGAAGACCGCCACCCCGAGGGTCGTGCCCCGGGCCCGGAGCGGAACGGACATCGTGGAGTGGATGCCGTACTCCTGGACCCGCTGGAAGCGCACCGGGTCCCAGGCCAGCCACCGTTCGAGGTCGCCGGACGAGCCGGAGGCCACGACCGTGTGCCCCGCGGCCAGGGAGGCCGCCTGCGGGGAGTTCTCCGGGTAGACGTCCACCTGCCCGGGCTTGGCGACGGCCTCGGGACTGCCGTTGTTGACCGACTGGTGGGCGGACCGGCGCAGACGGAGCGGCGGGGCCGGCGGTCCGGCGGACTCGCCGCCGTGCTCCTGCGGGTCGAGCAGGTCGACACTGACGAAGTCGGCCAGCGCCGGGACGCACACGTCCGCCAGCTCCTGGGCCGTACGGGTGACGTCGAGGGTGGTGCCGATGCGCACGCTCGCCTCGTTGACCAGCTGCAGCCGCTCCCGTGACCGGTACTGGTCGGAGAAGTCGTGGGCCGTCACGCACACGCCCCGCACCCGGCCGGTGCCGTCGGTCAGCGGCGCCATCCGGGCCAGCCAGGCGTGCGGGCCCCGGTTCTCGCCGGTTGCCTTCATGTACGTCTGCATGTCCTGCCGCCGGCCGGTGCTCAGTACCCGGCGCAGACGCTCCTCGAGTTCGGAGTTCTGCGGCCGGCTGCCGATGTCGGTCGGCCTGAGGCCCAGCATCCGCCCGGCGGGCAGTCCCACGAGGTCCGCCATGGCCTCGTTGACGCCGCGCAGCCGCAGCCGTTCGTCGAAGATCATCGTGGCGCAGGGCGACTGGGTCAGCGCCGCGCGCACCAGGGGGTCGTCCGGAAGGCCCTGGTCGGTGGCCTCCGGCGGGGACACCGCGAGCCAGTCGGTCGTCTCCGTGCCGTCCGGCGGTCTGCGGTGGGCGAGCACCCACACGGACACGGGGTGACCGTCGCGGTGGCGCAGGGTGAGTGTGCCGCTCCAGCGGGAGTCGTCCGGCACGGACGGCGGTTCCACGCCGTCGGCCAGCAGCGCGGCGGCCGGGCGGCCCAGGACCTCGGTGGCCGTGTGGCCCAGCAGACGACGGGCGCCCTCGCTCCACTCGGTGAGCGTGCCGTCGGCGGCGATGACGGCACGGGCGGCCACGCCATCGTCGAACGCCTCGTCCGGGCTCATCGTCGCCACTCCATACGGACACTCACAGTGAACAGGGAGGTCGGTTGAGTTCCAGCCTAGTCCGTAGGCGCCCGGCGTGGACCGGTAACCCCGGTGCCGCCTCCCCGGCCGGGTCAGGGCGTACATCCGGCCGAAGCGGCCCGTGGGGCAGAAGGACGCTTCCGCACTCTTGACGGCCCTGTGTGACGCATCGACAGAATCTGTTTGTTCACGATCAGTTGTGAGTACTTCTGGGTCCTCATGAGGGAGAGTCGCCATGTCGGTCACGCGCAGATCGGTCTTGCTCGCCTCCGCGGCCGCCCCCGCGGCCGGAGCGCTGCTCGGCACCGCGGAGGCGGGGGCCGTCGAGGAAACGCGCGGTGCGTCCGGCCGCCGCACCGTCGCACTGCGCGACGGCTGGCGCTTCGCGCTGGTGAACCCGGGCGGCATCACCGACCCGACCGGCGCCTACGCCGAAGCCCACCTGCCCGGCTACGACGACTCCCGATGGCGTGAGACGGCCGTCCCGCACGACTGGAGCATCGAGCAGACCCCCACCACCGAGCACGGCACCACCAGCGGCACCGGCTTCCTGCCCGGCGGCCTCGGCTGGTACCGCCTGGTCTTCACCCTGCCGCCCGCCCTCGCCGGCAAGCGCGTGTCGGTGGAGTTCGACGGCGTCTACATGGACTCCACCGTCTACTGCAACGGCAAGGAGGCCGGCCGCCACCCCTACGGTTACACCGGCTTCGCCCTCGACCTCACCGATCTGGTGCACACGGACGGCACCACCGAGAACGTGATCGCCGTCAAGGTCCAGAACCGGCTCCCCAGCAGCCGCTGGTACTCCGGCAGCGGCATCTACCGCGAGGCCCGCCTGGTGATCACCGAGCCGGTGCACGTGGCCCGCTGGGGCACCCGCGTCACCACACCCGAGATCTCCGCCGAGCGCGCCGTCGTACGGGTCGGCACATCCGTCGTCAACGCCTCGGGCGCGGCCACGGACGTCGAGGTCGTCTCCCGGATCGTCGACCGCAAGGGCCGGACGGTCGCCCGCACTTCCTCCACCGCCGCCGTCGCCGGCGGGCGGACCGAGACCCAGGAACTCACGGTCCGGCGACCCGAGCTGTGGGACTTCGGGACACCGCACCGCTACACCCTGCACACCGAACTGCGCGTCGGCGGCAGGACCACCGACACCTACCGCACGCCCTTCGGCTTCCGCACCTTCCGCTTCGACCCGGACGAGGGCTTCTTCCTCAACGGCGCCCACCACAAGATCAAGGGTGTCGACCTCCACCACGACCTGGGAGCGCTCGGCGCCGCCGTCAGCATCGACGCCGTCCGCCGGCAGCTGGAGATCATGCGGTCCATGGGCGTCAACGCCCTGCGCACCTCCCACAACCCGCCCGCGCCCGAGGTGATCCAGGTCTGCGAGGAGCTCGGCGTCATCATGCTGGTGGAGGCGTTCGACTGCTGGCGCACCGGCAAGAACCGGTACGACTACGGCCGCTTCTTCGACGAGTGGGGCGAGAAGGACGCCACCGAGATGGTGCTGGCGGCCCGCAACTCGCCCGCCGTGCTCAGCTGGTCCATCGGCAACGAGGTCCCCGACTCCACCTCCACCGCCGGCCTCGCCATGGCCGACCGGATCATCGAGGCGATCAGGGCCGCCGACGACACCCGGCCGCTGGTCATCGGCTCCGACAAGTACCGCCGCCTGCCCGCCAAGGGCTCCGCGGCCGATCTGATGCTGGCCAAGCTGGACGGCCTCGGCCTCAACTACAACACCGCCAAGTCGGTGGACCAGCTGCACGCGGCCTACCCGCATCTGTTCCTCTTCGAGTCCGAGTCCTCCTCGGAGACCTCCACCCGCGGCGCCTACCAGGAGCCCGAACACCTCAACACCGGCGAGAACCACACGCCCGGCAGGCGCGCGACCTCCTCCTACGACAACAACCTCGCCTCCTGGACCATGAGCGGCGAGTACGGCCACAAGAAGGACCGGGACCGCAAGTGGTTCGCCGGGCAGTTCCTCTGGTCGGGCATCGACTACATCGGCGAACCCACGCCGTACGACGTCTTCCCGGTCAAGGCGTCCTTCTTCGGGGCGGTCGACACGGCGGGCTTCCCGAAGGACATGTACCACCTGTTCCGCAGCCAGTGGGTCAGCGAGCCGATGGTCCATCTGCTGCCGATGACCTGGAACCACGACCAGGGCGACACGGTCGAGGTCTGGGCGTACGCGAACGTCGACACCGTCGAGCTGTACCTCAACGGCAAGTCCCTGGGCGTACGGCGGTTCGACACCAAGAAGACCGTGGACGGCCGCACCTACCTGGAGACGACCGAGGCGACCGGCGACGACAAGACCTTCACCGAGGGTCCCTACCCCGGCAGCTACACCAGCCCGAACGGCAGCGCCGGCAAGCTCCACCTGACGTGGAAGGTGCGCTTCGCGCCGGGCGAGCTGAAGGCCGTCGCACGGCGGGGCGGCAAGGTGGTCGCCACCGACGTGCTGCGCACCGCCGGTGCCCCGCACGCGATACGCCTGACCGCGGACCGCAAGTCCCTCGCCGCGGACGGCCGTTCCCTGGTCTTCGTGACCGCCGAGGTCGTCGACCGGCACGGTGTGGTGGTGCCCGGCGCGGAGCACCTGCTCTCCTTCGAGGTGGCGGGCGGCTCCCTGGCCGGGCTCGACAACGGCCGCCAGGAGAGCGCCGAGCGTTACCAGGCGAGCACCCGGACCGCCTTCCACGGCAAGGCCCTGGCCATCGTCCGGTCCGGCACCGAGGCCGGCACGCTGAAGGTGACCGCCCGCGCCGACGGTCTGCGCGCGGGCACGGCGACGGTACGCGCCACCCGGGCGAAGGACCGGGCCGAAACCGTGCCACCCGCCTTCGAGCCCGAGCATCCGGGGCCCGTCGACCACCCGCACGCGGACGCCAGTTACTCCGGGCGTCCGGACACCCTGCCCGCCGCCATGCTCGACGCGGACCCGGCCACCGGCTGGTCCAACGGCTTCTACAAGCAGGCCACGCCCCTGCTGCCGGCCTTCGACGGCGCCCGGGCCGAGGACTGGGTCTCGGTCGACCACGGGCGCACCCGCGCCTTCGACCGGGTGGACGTCTCCTTCACCGTGGACGCCACGCACAGCCTGCCCGCGGCGATCGAGGTGGCGGTCTGGGACGGCACCGCGTGGCAGGCCGCGCGGGACACCGAGACCGGCTGGGCCACCGCCTCCGACGCCCCCACCGTGATCACCTTCAAGGCCCTCCGCGGCTCCCGGATCCGGCTCACCCTGACGAGCCGCCATCCCGGCGAGCCCCGGGGCGCGATCCGCATCAGCCGGCTGGACGCACCGGCCGCCTGAACCCCTGGGCGCCACGGTCCGGAGGGGCGGCGAACAGCCAGTCCTGTCCGGACCGTTGACGCGGTGTCACATCAGCCACAACCATGGCGAGCGTCCGCATCTGGGAGCGCTCCCACTCTGAGCGCCACCCGCACCTCTGAAGAGGAGCCCAGACGTGAAACGACGCAGAACCGCCCTGCTGTCCCTGACGGCCCTGCTGGCGACCGCGCTCACCGCGCTGCCGTCGGCGCCGGCCGGGGCCGACGAGGTCGAGCAGGTCAGGAACGGCACCTTCGACACCACCACCGACCCCTGGTGGACCAGCAACGTCACCGCCGGCCTGTCCGACGGCCGGCTCTGCGCCGATGTCCCCGGCGGCACCACCAACCGCTGGGACGCCGCCGTCGGGCAGAACGACATCACCCTTGTGAAGGGGGAGTCGTACCGCTTCTCGTTCAGCGCGACCGGGACACCCGCCGGGCACGCGGTGCGGGCGATCGTCGGCCTGTCGGCCGCGCCGTACGACACCTACTACGAGGTGACACCGCAGCTCAGCGTCTCCGGCGACACCTACTCGTACACCTTCACCTCGCCCGTCGACACCGCTCAGGGACAGGTCGGATTCCAGCTCGGCGGCAGCGCGGACGCATGGCGCTTCTGCATGGACGACGTCTCGCTGCTCGGCGGCGTGGCGCCGGAACCGTACGAGCCCGACACCGGGCCCCGGGTCCGCGTGAACCAGGTCGGCTACCTGCCGTCCGGCCCGAAGAACGCCACCCTGGTCACCGACGCCACGGTGAAGCTGCCCTGGCAGCTCAGGAACTCCGGCGGGACGGTCGTCGCCCGGGGCACGACCCTGCCGCGCGGCGTCGACGCCTCCTCCGGGCAGAACGTCCACTCGATCGACTTCGGCGCCCACCACAGGAAGGGCACCGGCTTCACCCTCGTCGCCGACGGCGAGACCAGCCGTCCGTTCGACATCGGCGCGAGGGCCTACGAGCGGCTCCGGCTGGACTCGGCGAAGTACTACTACACCCAGCGCAGCGGCCTCGCGATACGCGACGACCTGCGGCCCGGCTACGGCCGCCCGGCCGGTCACCTGGGCGTGGCCCCCAACAAGGGCGACACCGACGTGCCGTGTCAGCCGGGTGTCTGCGACTACACCCTCGACGTCAGCGGCGGCTGGTACGACGCCGGCGACCACGGCAAGTACGTCGTCAACGGCGGCATCTCCACCTGGGAGCTGCTGAGCACCTACGAACGCGCCCGGCACGCCCGCACCGGGCAGACGGACAAGCTCAAGGACGGCACGCTCGCCATCCCGGAGAGCGGCAACAAGGTCCCGGACATCCTCGACGAGGCCCGCTGGGAGCTGGACTTCCTGCTGAAGATGCAGGTCCCCGACGGCAAGCCGCTGGCAGGCATGGCCCACCACAAGATGCACGACGAGCAGTGGACCGGCCTGCCGCTGATGCCCCATGACGACCCGCAGAAGCGCGAACTGCACCCGCCCTCCACGGCGGCCACCCTGAACCTGGCGGCCACGGCCGCGCAGGCGGCCCGCCTCTATCGCTCCTACGACAAGCCGTTCGCCGCCAAGGCGCTGGCGGCGGCCCGCAAGGCCTGGTCGGCGGCGGTCGCCCACCCCGACCGTCTCGCCTCCGAGAGCGACGGCATCGGCGGCGGTGCCTACGCCGACAGCGACGTCAGCGACGACTTCTACTGGGCGGCGGCCGAGCTCTACCTGTCCACACGGGAGAGGCAGTTCGAGGAGTACATCCTGAAGTCCCCGGTCCACGCGGCCGACCTCTTCAAGCCGATCGGCTTCGACTGGGCCCGCACCGGGGCGGCCGGCCGGCTCGACCTCGCCACGGTGCCCAGCAGACTCCCGGGCCGGGACACGGTGCGCCAGTCCGTGATCAAGGGCGCCGACCGCTACCTGGCCACGCTGAAGGCACACCCCTACGGCATGCCGTACGCCCCGGACGGCAACACGTACGACTGGGGCTCCAGCCATCAGGTCCTCAACAACGCGGTCGTCCTCGCCACCGCGTACGACATCACCGGCGCCTCGAAGTACCGGGACGGCGCGCTGCAGAGCATGGACTACATCCTGGGCCGCAACGCGCTGAACATCTCCTACGTCACCGGCTACGGCGAGGTCAGTGCGCAGAACCAGCACAGCCGCTGGTACGCCCGCCAGCTCGACCCGAACCAGCCGGGCCCGCCGAGGGGCACCCTCGCGGGCGGGCCGAACTCGAGCATCCAGGACCCCTACGCGCAGAGCAAACTCCAGGGCTGCACCGGCCAGTTCTGCTACATCGACGACATCCAGTCCTGGTCGACCAACGAGCACACGATCAACTGGAACGCCGCCCTGGTCCGCATGGCCTCCTTCGTGGCGGACCAGGCATAGGGACCGGACCATGGTGCCGGGTGCCGGGGGAGCCGGCCGACAGGACGCCCCCGGCACCCGCGCGTAGCCTGGTGTCATGCCAGCGGTGCGGGTCGACGGCATCGAGGTCGCGTACGACCGGGCGGGCCAGGGCCCGCCCCTCGTGCTCGCGCACGGCGCCACGACGGACGCCCGGCTGTTCCTCGGCCAGGCCGAGGACCTGGCCGACGAGTTCACCGTCGTCGCCTGGGACGAACCGGGCGCCGGCCGCTCCTCCGACGTACCGCCCTCCTTCACCCTGGCCGACTACGCCCGCTGTCTGGCGGCCGTCATCGAGGACGTGGGCCTCGGCCCGGCCCATGTGCTCGGCCTGTCCTGGGGCGGGACGGTGGTGCTGGAGCTCTACCGGAACCACCCCGCGCTCGTGAGGACGCTGCTCCTCGTCGACACCTACGCGGGATGGAAGGGCTCGCTGCCGGCGGCGGAGGTGCGCTCCCGGGTCGAGGGGGCGGAACGGATGCTCGCGGTCCCGGCCGAGGCGTTCGCACCGACCATGCCGGGCCTCTTCGCCGGGCAGCCACCCGCCGACGCCGTACGCATGCTGTCCGTGATGTCGGCCGACACCCGCGCCCGGAGCCTGCGGACCGAGCTCACCGCCATGGCCGAGGCCGACCAGCGCGACCTGCTGCCGCGGATCGGGGTGCCGACGCTCCTGCTGTGGGGCGAGCTCGACGCCCGCTCACCCGTGGAGCCCGTGGCCCACCAGTTCCTCGAAGCGGTCCCGCAGGCCACGCTGGTCGTGCTCCCCGGTATCGGGCACCTCAGCAACATCGAGGCGCCGGAGCCGTTCAACCGGACCGTCCGGGAGTTCTGCCGCGCTCACTCCTGACCGGCCCGGCCACGGCCCGGCGCCGCTCGTGCCCGACGGGCTCCCCGGGCCGTTCGTGAGCGGTCAGGGTGTGCAGCCGGGCCCCGTCGAGCGGCTCGTGCACCTCGACGTACTCGCCGTGCGGGAGCCGTCTGATCACCCCGGTCGGCCGGCCGTGCGCCACCAGCTCCCGGTCGCGCAGCCGCAGGCCCAGGCAGATCCGGCGGGTGACGACGGACACGGCCGCCGGGACGACGAACACGGCGATCCGCACCGTCCACGTCACCGTGTTGATCGACAGGTGGAAGCGGGTCGCCACGATGTCGTTGCCGCCGCCCGCCAGCAGCACCAGGTAGAGGCTGATCCAGGCCGCCCCGATCGCCGTACGGACCGGGCGGTTGCGCGGCCGGTCCGGCAGATGGTGCTCGTTCCGGTCGCCGGTGGACCTGGCCTCCAGGAACGGGTAGATCCCGATGAAGACCAGCAGCGGCGGGACCACGACCGGGATCGGCACGCCCAGCACCAGCGTGTGCCCCCACAGCGTGACCTCCCGGCCGGGCATGACCGCACCAGGCCCTCGGCGAAGCCCGGATACCAGTCGGGCTGGGCCCCCGTGGACACCTGGTCGGCGCGGTACGGGCCGTACGACCACACCGGATTGATCGTCGCCACCGCCGCGATCAGCGCGAGCACCCCGAACGCCAGGTAGAAGAACCCGCCCGCCTTCGCCAGGTACACCGGCATGAACGGCGCGTCCACGACGTTGCGCTCGGCGCGCCCGGGGCCGGCGAACCGGGTGTGCTCGCGGTACACGACCGGCAGGACGTGGACGACGATCAGCGCCGCGCGGCTTGCGGAACGAGCCCGTGAAGAAGTGCCGCATCATGTGCGTCAGCATCCCGGCGACGAAGACCAGCGCCGCCCAGTGGTGCAGCTGCCGGCGTCGAACCAGTCCGCGAGCCGCTCACCGCGTCCTGCGCTCACGCCGTCTCCCTGGGCAGGTGGGCGAGCTTGTCCGGGTTGGCCACCACGTAGATGCCGCGCACCCGGTCCCCTTCCGGGGTGAGGTCCAGGACCAGGACGGCGAACGGCGCGTCGCCGTCGAACAGCACCGCCGCGTCGTCGCCGTTGACGCGCCGGTAGCGCCAGACGGGGTGGTCCGGGCCGCCCCGGCCGGCCGTGAGCAGACGGGTCACCTTGTCCCGGCCGTGCACCGGGCGCAGGCTCGCCCGGCGGCGCTTGCCGCCGGCGTCCGTCCACGCCGTGACGTCCGGCGCGAGCACCTCCATCAGCTCGGCGATGTCCCCGCCGAGCGCCGCCCGCACGAACCGCTCGGTCGCCTCCCGCCGCACCCGTGGATGCGCTTCGTACCGCGGCCGCCGCGCGTGCACGTGCTCCCGGGCCCGGTGCGCCAACTGCCGCACGGCGGCGGGGGAGCGGTCGATGATCTCCGCGATCTCGGCATGCGGGTAGCCGAACACCTCGCCCAGCACGAACACGGCCCGCTCCAGCGGCGTCAGCGACTCCAGGACCACCAGCATCGCCAGTGACACCGACTCGGAACGCAGGGCCGGGTCCTCGGCGGACTCGGTGCCCTCACCGACCAGCGGCTCGGGCAGCCACGGGCCGACGTACGTCTCCCGGCGGCGGCTGATCACGGCACGGCGGCGCAGCGCGTGGTTGACCGCCACCCGGACGAGATAGGCGCGCGGGTTGCCGACACCGGACAGGGGAGCGCCCCCGCCTCGGGCCGTCCAGGACAGCCATGTCTCCTGCAGGACGTCCTCGGTGTCGGCGACACTGCCGAGCATGTTGTAGACGACGCCGAACAGCAGCTCGCGATGGTCGACGAACACCCCGGTCGCCGCGTCGAGCGGGGCGTCGGTGCCGGGTACGGAGATCTCGGTCATGCGGGTGGGCCTCCCTCGGGCGCGCTCACTGCTACGAGCCGGGCAGGGACCCGGAATGTGACATCACACGGCACGATGTGACTCACATCTCAAATGGCGCATCGCCTCGGTACCGTGGGGTGGCCTTCCTGACCTGGGGATATTTACGAGTCAGTACCCGAGCGGTACCGTGGAGGCATGCCAGCTCTCAACGTGGAGTTCAGCGACCGCGAACTTGAGGACCTCAGGCAGATCGCCAAGGAGCGCGGTACGTCCATGAAGGCACTCGTGCGGGAGGCGGCCGCGGCCGACATAGCCCGCCACCGGGCCCTGCAGGAGGGCGCTGAGGCCTTCCGCAGGTTCTTCGCCACTCACGCCGACGAGTTCGCCGCCGCGTTCCCCGACGACGAACCGCCCGTCAAGGGCGAAGGGCGGGCCGCCTGACCCATGGCGTCCCTGATCCATATCGACGTGCCCTGGCTGCTGCAGCGCCACGAGGAGGTCCTGCCGGACCAGCCCACCGTCAATGACTTCTCCGCGCTGGTCGCCGCCGTCGCCCGGCACCGCGTCGACCCGCCCCGTCTCGGGGTGAACTCCGACCCTGCCTGGCGGGCCGCCGCGCTGCTGCACACCATCACCGTGCTCCGGCCGCTGCCCTCGGCCAACGCCCGCTTCGCCTGCGCGACCGCCGTGGCGTACATGTTCGTCAGCGGCGTCGGCATCGACCCGCCCTACGGCGCACTCGTCGACCTCGCCCGCGACCTGCTGTCCGGCACCACCGACATCTACGGCGCGGCGGACCGGCTGCGCTCCTGGCAGATCTGAGGAAGCGGATCAGGTGCCCGATTCACGCGGGCCGCAGGGAAATGTCGAAAACGGGTGCGAGCTGCGCTCATCCGTTCCCCGTTTCTGACTTTCTGTCAATGGTGGGGATGTTGTCCGGCTGCCTTGTTGGCCGTGTGGGGGTTGTGCAAGAGTGAAACGCGCGTGCGGGGGGAATGGCCGGGTGTCGCACGTGATTTGTGGACCACGACCGATTCGCCGTCGGTGAATTCCCACCTCCCGCGCCCCGCCAAAGAGGTACGCACCAACCGGGCTCCTTTTCGGCGGGACTTCTGTGTGTCACATGCGTGGGAAGGAACCATCTCAGTGCCCACCCCCCACCCCCCTCGTCCCCCGTATCCCCCGCCCGGCGGGGATCCCGGGGAATCCGATGAAGCGCTCGCCGCCCCGCTGAGAGGCAGCCCGGAGGGCGAGGTCGCCGCCCATTCCGTCGCGCTGCTCATGGCGCGGCACCACCAGCCGGTGCACGACTACGCGGTCATCTGTCTCGCCTCGTCGGCGCAGGTCGCCGCGATGGTGACCGGAACGGCCTTCCACCGGACCCTCAACCGGCTCGCCTTCGGCGAGTCCGCCGTCGCACTGCGCCCGGCGCTTCTGGTGACCGTGCGCGACACGATCCGCGAGTGGTCCGGCGACGATCGAATATCGGCCGTTCTGCCGGCGTTGCAGAAACCCGCCGGAGGGCGCGGCCTGCGCGCGGCGACGTCCATGACGCCCGAAAATCGCACCCTCGCGGAGCGGGCATTCCAGGCACTTCCCGCGGTCGCGCGCTGTTTGCTGTGGCATGCCGAGGTCGAGGCAGATCCCATAAGTGTCCCGGCCGGACTGCTGGGCATGGACACCGACATCGCGTCGGCGGCCCTCGAACAGGCGCGGGACAAATTCCGCGAAGGCTGTGTACTTGCCCATCGTGAACTCGCGCCCACCCAGGATTGCCGGTTCTACAACCGCCTCCTCGACGTCCCGATCCGCCGGGGCGGCGCACTGCTGCCGGATGTCCAGCAGCACCTGGACGAGTGCCGCTACTGCCGGAACGCTGCGGAACAACTGAGCCATTTCGAAGGCCCGCTGGGGCCGTTGATCGCCGAGGCGGTGCTCGGCTGGGGCGCCCGCCGCTACCTCGACTCGCGCCCGGGACGAGCCTCGCACGGCACACGCGGCGCTCGCGGCGGACGGCGGGGCGGCGGGCGGCACGGCCTGCTGTCCCGGCTCCCCGTGCCCGCCCGCCGCGTTCCGGAGGCGCTGCGCTCCTCGCGGGCACTCCTCACGGGCGTCGGCGCGGTCTCGGCCGGGGTGCTGGCCACGGTGCTCATCATCAGCGTGTCGTCCTACGACGGCGGGGAGGCCGACCCGGCCGGGTCCAGCAGCGCAGCCGCCGGCGGCAAGGGCCCCACGTCGGTGACGCCGCCCGGCACCGCCGGGCTCCCCGCGGCACCGGGGGCGACGCGGTTGCGCAACGCCGGCGCCGACCTGTGCCTCGACATCCGGGACCTGCCGAAGGAGGGCTCGGGCACGAAGCTCGCGGAGTGCTCGGCGGTGTGGACCCAGCAGTGGACGTACGAGGACGACGGGCTGCTGCGCAGCATCGCCGATCCCGGGCTGTGCCTGGACTCCCACAAGGACGCCGGTGTCGTCGTCCTCGGCACCTGCGCCGACGAGGACGCCGAGCGGGGCGACGACGTGCGCTACGACGTCACCGTGCAGGGGGAGTTGCTGCCCCGCTGGGACGAGCAGCTCGCCCTCACCCCGGCCGACGACGACCCGGACGCCGACATCGTCGTCAAGGTCCGCGACCGGTCCTCCGACGCCCAGCGCTGGCAGCCGGAGCCCCTGCCGACGACGGGGGGCTCACTGTCGATCGAGGAGCAGCACGACCCGGCGGCACGCCGGGTGACCCTGACCGACGGCCGGACCGCGTGAGTTCGGGCCCCGGGGCCCGGGTGGGGCTGCGCGGCGGCTGCGC
>NZ_JBHVCP010000018.1:0-121011 GCF_042803315.1 Streptomyces sp. NPDC057424 | reverse complement strand
CGCAGCGCAGGCCGACGGCGAGGCAAAGGGGGCTGCAGAAACGGATCAGCCCCCGCCCCGCTCACCGTGGCAGAGATCCGGCGACTCCTGGACGCTCTCCTGCCCCGTCCACGAGCCGACCGCGATCCCGTCATCCACGCACTGAACTGGTCGGCCTGGAGAAGACACCGCCAAGCCATCGCCCGCCGCTGCCACTACCGAAAACGCAGCTCAGGACACGAACCGCTGCTGGAGTACTAATTGACAACGGACTCGGGTGTTCGTGACGGACGGCGCGGCCTCGTTCTCCGATCGCGCAGGCTGGGCCCCTACGTTCCGTCCGCTAGCAATCGTCCGTGAGTGCCGCTGCGGGGGCGCAACATAGACCACGATCGCCGGTTAGCCAAACCGGCGATCGTGACGACCATTGAGGTGTTCTCAGCGGCTGCGCTTGGCGGTGGAGCCGTTCGGACACCATGACCCTTCGTGCTGGCGCCCAGCAGTCCACGTAAGTGACAGCGTGTACCTATTAGCTGTGGCGGAGCAGGTGCAAGTCGTGTGCTGCCGCCTGGGCGGCCGAAAAATCTGGAATACCCGAGGAAACATCAATGGCTCGTCCATCTGCGCTCAAGCTCGCCGAAGTCCTAGCGGAAATCCGGATGAGCCCGTCGGCTTTCTACCGCCTGCGCGCTCGCGGTCAGGCCCCCCGGATGATCAAGTTGCCCAACGGTGAACTGCGCTGCCGCCGCGCCGATCTGGATGCGTGGTGGGAGGCGTGTGAAAGGGATACACCTGCATGGCGATGAGTTATAACGTCCGCTTCTGGGAGATACGCGAGCGCCCCGACCGGCGCAAGCCTTTCCAGATTCGGTGGACGGTTAACGGACGAGAGAAGTCTGAGTCCTTCATCACGTTCGCGCTTGCTGATAGCCGACGTTCGAAGCTGATGACAGCTGCGCGCGAGGGTGAGCCGTTTGATGAGTACACCGGTCTGCCGGCATCCGAGTTGCGGGCCATCAAGCAGCGAACTACGTGGTATGACCTGGCGCACGAATACATCGAGCAAAGATGGGAGCGCACGCCGGGGAACACCCGCCGCACCCTGGCTGATGCCTTCGCCACGGTCACGCCCGCCCTGGTGCGACCCGGCGCATCGTTTTCCGATCCGCGGGTACTACGGCGTGCCCTGTACTCGTGGGCATTCAACAAGAATGCTTGGCAGTGCGAGCCCACCGAGGAGTGGCTCCATGCACTGGACTGGATGAAGCGGAACTCGTTGCCGGTCAGCGCCCTCGCGGAAGCCGACGTTCTAAGGCGGGCCCTCGATGCGATGTGCCGCAAGCTGGACGGCAAGGCGGCTGCGGCTAAAACTGCCCGACGCAAGAGGGCTGCGTTCAACGAATCTCTCAACACTGCGGTGGAGAAAGGGTACTTCGCGGAAAACCCCCTCAAGGGACTCCGGTGGCAAGCACCAGCAGTCAATGAGGAGGTGGATCCGGCCGCCGTTCCCAATCCGGCCCAGGTACTTCGGCTGCTCGAGGCCGTTGCTCACCAGCGGGGGCGGGGTCCTCATCTTGAAGCATTCTTTGGTTGCATGTACTTCGCGGCTATGCGGCCAGCTGAGGTCATCCACCTTCGGATCGATCAATGCCACTTGCCGAAGACGGGATGGGGGATGCTGAACCTCTCGGGCGGGGTTGTCACGTCTGGCAAGGAGTGGACCGA
The DNA here is from genome assembly GCF_042803315.1 of Streptomyces sp. NPDC057424. Lineage (NCBI taxonomy): Bacteria > Bacillati > Actinomycetota > Actinomycetes > Kitasatosporales > Streptomycetaceae > Streptomyces > Streptomyces sp. NPDC057424. The sequence continues at coordinate 119,307 of NZ_JBHVCP010000018.1, read as the reverse complement.
CGACGGGGAGGTGCACGAGGTACACTCGCTCAAGCGTCGTGCGGCAAGCGCGACGCGGCCTGTTCCCATCCCGCCGCAGTTCGTACGCATGCTGCGTGCCCACGTGAATCGGTTCGACGTAGCACCTGACGGTCGACTCTTCCGGAATCAGGCTGGCAACTACGTGGACGCTGCCGCCTACGGCATCACGTGGGCGCGGGCCCGGGACTATGCCCTGACTCGTACTGAGCGCACTTCTCGCCTGGCCAAGCGGCCTTACGATCTCCGGCATGCCGGGATCTCGTTCTGGCTCTACTCCGGAGTGGACCCGGCCGAGTGCGCCCGCCGCGCCGGCCAGAGCATCGAGGTTCTCTTTCGCCACTACGCCAAGTTTCTTGACGGCCTTCGAGAGCAGGCGAACCGTCTCATCGAGCAGTCCATGAACGAGTGGCAGCGCGTCAGTCAAGGTGACGTACCCGAGGGCTGAACCGGGATTTGGTCCGTGACTGGTCCGGACGCCTGGTCAGGAGGGGTGCAGTCGTGGGAGGAATTGGGAGTTAGCGCGCAAGCCGGGCTCGGTCGAGAGCGGGTTGAGCGAAGGGCGCCTGACGGGTGAAAACCCAGGTCAGGCGCCTTTTCGCAGGTGTTTAGAAGAAGCCCAGCTTCTTCGGCGAGTACGACACCAGAAGATTCTTCGTCTGCTGGTAGTGGTCGAGCATCATCTTGTGGTTCTCGCGGCCGATGCCGGACTTCTTGTAGCCGCCGAACGCCGCATGGGCCGGGTACGCGTGGTAGCAGTTGGTCCAGACGCGGCCCGCCTTGATCTCGCGGCCCAGGCGGTAGGCCGTGTTGCCGTCGCGGGTCCAGACGCCCGCGCCGAGGCCGTACAGCGTGTCGTTGGCGATCTTCAGGGCTTCGTCGACCGAGTCGTACGTCGTGACCGAGACGACCGGGCCGAAGATCTCCTCCTGGAAGATCCGCATGTCGTTGGTGCCGCGGAAGATGGTCGGCTCGACGTAATAGCCGCCCTCCAGACCGGGCACCGCGCGCGGTTTGCCGCCCGTGACGACCTCGGCGCCCTCTTTCCTGCCGATGTCGAGGTAGGAAAGGATCTTCTCGTACTGGTCGTTGCTCGCCTGCGCGCCGATCATGGTCGCCGGATCCAGCGGATCGCCGCCGACGATGGCCTCGGTGCGTTCGACGCAGCGGGCCATGAAGTCGTCGTAGATCGACGAGGGGATCAGCGCACGGGACGGGCAGGTGCAGACCTCGCCCTGGTTGAGGGCGAACATCACGAAGCCCTCGACCGCCTTGTCCAGGAAGTCGTCGTCGGCGGCCATCACGTCGGGCAGGAAGATGTTGGGGCTCTTGCCGCCCAGCTCCAGGGTGACCGGGATGATGTTCTCGCTCGCGTACTGCATGATCAGCCGGCCGGTCGTCGTCTCACCGGTGAACGCCACCTTCGCCACCCGCGGGCTGGACGCCAGCGGCTTGCCGGCCTCCACTCCGAAGCCGTTGACGACGTTGACCACGCCCGGCGGGAGCAGGTCCGCGATCAGGTCGATGACGTAGAGCAGGCTGACCGGGGTCTGCTCGGCCGGTTTGATGACGACGCAGTTGCCCGCCGCCAGCGCGGGGGCCAGCTTCCATGTGGCCATGAGGACCGGGAAGTTCCACGGGATGATCTGACCGACCACGCCCAGCGGCTCGTGGAAGTGGTACGCGACCGTGTCGGCGTCGATCTCCGCGATACTGCCCTCCTGCGCGCGGACGACTCCGGCGAAGTACCGGAAGTGGTCCACGGCCAGCGGGATGTCGGCGGCCAGGGTCTCGCGGACCGGCTTGCCGTTCTCCCACGTCTCGGCGACGGCGATCTTCTCCAGGTTCTGCTCGATGCGGTCCGCGATCCTGTTCAGGATGTTCGCGCGTTCCGCCGTGGACGTGCGGCCCCACTGGTCGGCTGCCCGGTGCGCGGCGTCCAGGGCCAGGTCGACGTCGGCCGCGGTGGAACGGGCGACCTCGCAGAAGACCTTGCCGGTCACGGGCGTGGGGTTCTCGAAGTAGCGGCCCTCGACGGGTGCTGTCCAGTCGCCGTCGATGAAGTTGTCGTAGCGGCGGGCGAAGGTGACGATGCTGCCTTCGGTTCCTGGCTGCGCGTACACCATGGCGGCTCTCCTCGGTGAAGTGCGGTGCGGGGCGGTTGCGACGTCCCTCACTGTGCTCCCGGGAGGTTGGCGCAAGGTTGGCGCCGTGGGAGAGGGCGTCAGTCGCGCAGGGACGTCGTCAGCCGGCCCCTCGCGATCGCGCGGCGCGTGTCGTACGGGCCGAGCAGCCGCAGCGCGTGCTCGTGGACCTCCGCGTCGTACGGGGCCCGTTCGCCGTAGCGCAGGGCGTGCTCGGGGCGCGTGCTCGCCAGCACGGCCTCGCGGACCGCCACTTCGAGGCGCGTGCGCCACTCCTCGATGCCGGGGGCCTCGGAGCGGGGCAGGAGCGGGCCGCCGTAACGGCGCAGGGCGGTGTCCGTGTCGCCCTGCTCCAGCGCGCGCAGGACGTCGGCGGCGTCGCAGAACACCGGGGCGGTGAGGGCGTAGTGGCGGGCGGATATCGCGCCGCCCAGCGCCCGGCGCAGGTGGGAGATCTCCGCCTTGAAGGTGGAGGACGTGACCGGCCGGTCGCCGTACAGGGCTGAGCGCAGTCGTGCCGGGGAGAAACCTTCGGGTTCGAGGGCGAGGAGGGTGAGAATCTCCAGCTGGCGGGGGCGCAGGGGGAGCGGCCGTCCCTCGTGCACGGCTTGCTCGGAGCCCAGGCAGGTGAGCCGCAGCCGGCCCGGGCGGGACACCTCCGTCGTCAGGCGGGCCTCGATCGTCGACACCAGCGAGCGGACGGTGGACATGGCCAGAGGGTGCGAGCGGTCCCAGGTCGTGGACAGGTCCAGCACGCCGAGGACGCGGCCGTCCCGGGCGTGCACCGGGGCGCAGTAGCAGACCCAGCCGTGCAGGGCCGACACCAGGTGCTCCGCGGAGAAGACGGAGCTGGGGCGGCCGGTGCGCAGGGCGAGGGACAGCGCGTTGGTGCCCATGGCCTGCTCGTCCCAGCGGCCGCCCGGCGCGAAGTTGACGCGCTCGGCCCGGCGGCGCATGGCCGGGCCGCCGCAGGTCCACAGGATGGTGCCGGACTCGTCGGTGACCGCCGTGACGAACCCGGCGTCCTCGGCGATGCTGTGCAGCTCCCCGGCGAGAGCGGACACCGGCCGGTACAGCGGGGACGACGTCCAGCGCTGGTGCACCTGGCCGCCCTCGGTGACCGGGGCGCTGTCCCGGCCCGGGTCGACGCTGCCGAGCGAACGCGCCCAGGACTCGGTCACCTCGTGGCGCAGTGCCGCGGTGCCGCCGGGCCGCGTGCCCGGGGCGCCCAGCCGCGGCACCCAGCGGGACCACTCGTGCTCCAGCGCGGCCCTGCGCTGCCAGAGGTCAGGGCGCTGTGACATGGCCTCTCCCTGCCGTCGTACCGGTTTCTCCGCGTGAGGTCAGTGTTACCGGATGCGCCTGCCCCGGTCGAGAATTCCGTCAGACCCGGCGGCTGTTCAGCAGGGGGTGGCCGGGGGAGGCGACCGGTCGGCCTGGAAGTGACGGGTGGCCCGGAACCGTCGTCGCCTCTGAACGGGCGACCGCCTGAATGGAAGTTTGTCCGGTGTCCGCGTGCCGCCGTACGGGTGACGGGTTCACTCGACCCGACGGACGCGGTCCGGCCCGCGTACCAGCGGCGTGCGGCGCCGCGTTTCCCTGGCATGGACAGCACGGAGACGGCGCGGCGCCTTCTGGGGCACGACGCCACACCCCGCTCGTACGCCGAACTCACCAGCGGATACGCGGGACATCCGCCGATCTACGCGGCCCTGGTCGCCGAGTGGGAGGCGAGGGGCCACACGATTCCGGAGCACCGCGACGGCCAGTGGGTCTCGTTCGCCGCGCCGGCCGAGAGCGAGACCTGGACCGCCGTCACCTCGTGGACCGTCGGCCGGCACATGGGCCCCGTGGTTCACGCCGCTCCGCACCCAGCCACTGCCCCGCACCCGGGTGCCGCCCGGCACCCGGGCCCGGCCGTCGCCGGCCCCCGCCCCGTCTCCGGCCGCCCTCCGGGGGCCGCGGGGCTCTCGTCCGGCGCCCGCCTCACCAGCCGTCCGTCACCACCGGCTCCGCGCTGACCGGAGCCAGCACCGCGAGGGTTCCGCTGGCCTCCCGCAGGGCCGATTCGAGTGTGCCGGGGATGTGCAGCGTGCCGGTGCCGTCCGGCGGGACGAGCCACTCCAGGCGGCCGGCGGGCCGGTACGGCGGCGGCACGGCGACCCAGGAACCCCGGCCGACGTGCCGTACGCCGAAGCCGATCCACTCGCTGACCGGATCGGGCGGCAGGAAGAACCCCACTCTGCGGGCCGCGCAGTCCACCAGGGTGGGACCGGGCACCTTCAGCGGGTCGCGCCACAGGATGTCCAGCGCGAGCAGGCCGAGCCGGTCGGGGACACTGAGCACGTCCCAGTACCGCCCGGCCTCCACGAGCATCGTTCCCGCGCCGTAGTCCCACTCCCGCTTGCACTCCTGGGGGTCCGTGGCGGCCGCGGCGAGCCACTCGACGGCTTGCTTCCACATGACGCTCTGCATGGCCACCCCAGGCACAGTCGGCGGCGCCGCGGTCGGGCGCGCGCTGGACACGGGCCGGTGACCCGCGGGGTTCCGCGTGCCGCCCGGCCGTAGCCATGCTCGTAGATATTTCTACGGGCCGGAAGGGGTGGCGCGGTCTGGCGTTTGAGGCGGGGCCTGGTCCGGTCGGAAGAGGGCACCCGAAGGTGCGTCCCGTAAGGCGGCGGTCAACTTCGTGCGCGTCCACGCCGCCAGAGTGACCTCGGTGCGTCCCTCCCCGGGGAGGGACGCACCGAGGTCACCAGCGGGGGAGCCTGAGTTCGTACTCCGGCTGGAACCGCTGCATGTAGCGGGTGTCGTCCCGGCTGCGCATCCCCGAGTCGACGTACCGCCGGTGCAGTCGCTCCACCTGGTCGTGGTCGAGTTCGACACCCAGTCCCGGCCCGGTGGGCACCTTGACCTCCCCGTCGCGCAGCTCCAGCACGCCGGGGACGATCACGTCGTCCGCGGAGTTCCACGGGTAGTGCGTGTCGCAGGAGTGGTCGAGGTTGGGGATGGCCGCGGCGACGTGGGTCATCGCGGCGAGGCTGATGCCGAGGTGCGAGTTGGAGTGCATGGACAGGGCGAGCCCGAACGCCTCGCACACGGCGGCCAGTTCACGCGTGCGGCGCAGTCCGCCCCAGTAGTGGTGGTCGGTGAGCAGCACCTGGATCGCGTGTCGCTCTACCGCCGGCCTCAGATGCTCCCAGGCGATCACGCACATGTTGGTCGCGAGCGGCACGGGGGATTCCTTCGCCACCTCCGCCATGCCCTCGATGCTCGCGGTCGGGTCCTCCAGGTACTCCAGGACGCCGTCGAGTTCACGGGCGACGTACGTGGACGTCTCGACCGTCCACGCCACGTTCGGGTCCAGCCGCAGCGGCTGCCCGGGGAAGGCCTCCGCCAGGGCCCGCATCGCGGCGATCTCCTCGTCGGGCGGGAACACACCGCCCTTGAGCTTGAACGAGGTGAAGCCGTAGCGCTCCCTCATCAGCCGGGCCTGCTCGACGATCCCGGCCGGGTCGAGGGCCGCGCCCCAGTCGTCGCCGATGGCCGCACGGCCGTCGAGCGGGGGGTGCTCGGCCCACTTGTAGAAGAGGTACGCGGCGAACGGCACCGTGTCGCGGACCGTGCCACCCAGCAGGTCGCTGACCGGACGGCCGAGCAGCTTGCCCTGCGCGTCCAGACAGGCCACCTCCACCGCCGAGGTGGTCCAGCCGCGCTCGTGGGAGCTGGGCACGGCCGGCAGCAGGGCCGCGTCGATCGCCGTGGCGACGGCGGTGGCGTCGAAGACGTCCATGCCGGCGACGACCTTCGCGGCGGCGTGCAACCGTTCCAGGCGGGCCGCCCCGCCCGGCGACTCGCCGAGCCCCACCGTGCCGTCCTCCAGGACGAGTTGGAGGATGATCCGCAGGGCGAGCGGCTCGTGCACACCGTTGGAGTTGAGCAGCGGCGGGTCGCCGAACGCGATCGGGGTGACGACCAGCTCACGGATACGCGTGGAACTCATGCGCCGACCACCTCCAGTCCGTGGTCGAGGAGTTTCGCGAGCCGGGCGAGATGCTCCGGCGTCGGGTCGAGCAGCGGCGCCCGTACGCCGCCGGCGTCCAGGCCGCGCAGCCTCACCCCGGCCTTGACGAGTGACACGGCGTATCCGGGGACCTCGTCGCGCAGGGCGACGAGCGGGCGGTAGAACTCGTCGAGGAGCCGGGAGACCAGGGTGTCGTCGTCCTCGGCGAGTGCCCGGTGGAAGGCCAGGGCGATCTCCGGGGCGAAGGCGAACACCGCCGAGGAGTACAGCTCCACGCCGACGCCCTGGTAGGCGGGCGCGGTCATCTCGGCGGTGGGCAGCCCGTTGAAGAACTGGAAGTCCTCCCCGCCGGGCACGGCACGCACCGCGCGGACGATACGGTGCATCCGCTCGATGTCCCCGATGCCGTCCTTGAGGCCGACGACTCCGGGCAGGGCGGCGATCTCGGCGGCCGTCTCCTCGGTGAGCCGGGCGGTACCGCGCTGGTAGAACACGACGGGCAGGTCCGTGGCGGCGGTGACCTCCTCGACGTACCGCACGAGGCCCTGCTGCGGGGCGCTGACGAGGTAGGGCGGCAGCAGCAGGATGCCGTCGGCGCCGGCACGTTCGACGCGGGTGGCCTGGTCCCGGGCGACCGGCACCGGGCCGCCGGCCGCCGCGAGGACCGGAACCCGTCCGGCGGTGGTCTTCACGGCGACCCGGGTGGCCCGCTCGATCTCCTCGGTCGACAGTGCGTGGAACTCGCCGGTGCCGCAGGCCACGAACACGCCTCCCGCGCCCGCGGCGACACCCGACTCGATGTGCTGGGCCAGCCGTTCCTCGTCCAGTGAACCGTCCGCCGCGAACGGCGTGACCGGGAAGAACAGCACTCCGTGGAACTTCATGTCTCCCTCATACGTGGGGGTTGGGTGGTCAGCCCTTGGTGGCCCCGGCGGCGATGCCGGTGACCAGCGAGCGCTGGAGGAGCAGATAGACGATCAGGCTGGGGATCAGGGCGATGACCGCACCGGCCAGCACCACCCCGGAGCCGACCTGGGGGTCGGTGCGCAGAATGGACAGGGCGACGGTGACCGTGTAGTCGGTGGGGTCCTTGGCGGCGATGAGGGGCAGCAGGTACTGGTCCCAGATCATGATGAAGCCGAGTACCCCGGCCACCCCGAGCGCGGGCTTGCACAGCGGCAGGACGACCTGCCACAGCATCCGCAGCTCGCCCACGCCGTCGATGCGGGCGGCCTCCTCTATCTCGGTGGGGATGTCCTTCATGAACTCCGTCAGCAGCATCACCGAGAAGCCCCAGGCGCCGAGCGGCAGGATCACGCCCCAGACGGTGCCCTTCAAATCGAGGCCGACCACGGGCACATGACCGAGGACGAGCGACAGAGGGATGGCGATGACCTCCTCCGGGAGCATCATCGTCAGCATGAACAGGGTCAGGACCAGTGCCTGTCCGCGGAACCTGTGCCGGGCCAGGGCGTACGCGGCGAGGGTGCAGACGGCGAGCTGGAGCAGCAGTCCGCCGCCCGCGATGACCAGGGAGTTGCCGAAGTAGTCCCAGATGCCGCGCTCGCCAGCCACCTCGAAGTTCAGCAGGGTCGGGTGGTGCGGGAAAAACGACAGGGTCGAACCGCTGGCCTTCTCGCTGAAGGAGCCGGAGAAGATCGTCAGGAACGGCGCCGCGAAGACGCCCAGGGCGAGCAGGCAGAGCAGGACCCGCAGGGCCCAGGCGGGGCCCGGCCGGTCGCTCCAGCCGAGGGCGGTGTCGAAACGGGCGGGGGTGGTGCGCCGCTTCCCGGCGGACTTCCGCGCGGGGGAGGCGGTCACCGGGGCCTGGACGGGATCGATGGCGGGGGCGCTCATCGCACGTCTCCCCTCTTGCGGAGGTAGTTGACCGTGACGGTGAGCAGCAGCGTCACGCAGAGCAGAACCACGGAGGCGGCCGAGGCGCCGCCGATGTCGTTACGGGTGAAGCCGAGGGTGTAGGCGCGGGTCATCCACACGTCGGTGGAGCCGGCCGGACCGCCGCCGGTGAGGACGTAGACCTCGGTGAAGACGCGCAGTCCGCGGATGGCGGCGAGGGTGAGGACGATGCCGAGGGCGGGACGGATCGCCGGCAGCGTGATGTGCCGCAGCCGCTGCCACAGCGAGACGCCGTCCATCGCGGCTGCCTCGTACAACGAGCGGTCCACGCCCGCCAGGCCGGCGAGGATGATCACCATGTTGTACGGGGCGAGCATCCAGATGCCCATGGCCATCGTCGCCCACAGCGCCGTGCCGGGGTTGTCCAGGTAGGGCACGGGCCCCAGCCCGAGCAGCCCGAGACCGCTGTTGATCAGACCGTCGGAGGTCGGGTAGTACATCAGCCGCCACATCTCGCCCACCACAGCCGTGGCGGTGACGACGGGCAGGAACACGGCGGTACGGATGATCTTCAGCGAACGGGCCTGGCCCTCCAGCAGCAGCGCCAGCGCGGAGCCGACGACGATCCCGCCCAGGGACATCCCCACGCCGAGGACCAGGGTGTGGCCGATGGCGTCCTGGAAGCGGTGGTCGGCCAGCACCCGCGTGTAGTTGTCGAGGCCGACCCACTTGTCACCGAGGAAGGGCCGCACCTCGAAGAAGCTGAGCCAGACGCCCTTGCCCATGGGCAGGAACTTGAAGACCAGGGCCAGCAGCAGACCCGGGGCGAGGAACAGCCAGGGCAGTACGGCCTTCTTGCTGAGGATCCGGGCTCTGCGCGGCCCGGTCGTCGTCACGGTCGCGGTCATTTCAACAGGTCCTGGTCCTTGAGGTCACCGGCGAGGGTGTCGTTGAGTTCCTTCAGGCCGGAGCGGACGTCGCTGCCGCAGTAGGTGAAGATCGCGTTGAGCGCGTCGGCGGTGTCCTGCTTGATCGGGGCGAAGTCCGGTGCGTTGGGGAACTGCACGGAGGCCGTCTCGTAGGCCTTCTGCACCACGCTCCAGCGCGGGTCGTCGCGCACCTTCGCCGCGTCGAGCGTGGAGTTCACGGGGATGCGCACGACGGGCTGGTGATCGCCGGTCATGGCGAGTTCCTGGCCCTCGGGGGAGACGAGGAACGCGGCGAGCGTCCGCTCCTGCTTCGCTTTGCCGGTCTTGGCGCCGAAGTAGATGTTCTCGCCGTCGGCCAGCACATCGTTCCCGGCCGGGCCCGCGGGGGCGGGCAGGACCTCGTACGTGTCCTTGCCGAGCGCCTTGTCGAAGGTGGAGATGTTGTACGGGCCGGTGAGGTACATCCCGGCGTTGCCGTCCTGGAAGTTGGTGGTGTTCGCGGTGACCGAGGTCAGGGCGCTGGGTTGGATGACACCGTTGTCACCGCAGAAGAGGTTGTCCTTCATCCAGGTGACGGTGCGCAGGGCTGCCGCCGAGTCCATGGCGGGCCGGTAGCCCGTGCCCTCCTTCTGGAGGATCTGCACACCGCCCTGCCACAGGTAGCTGGCGCCCCACCAGGCGACGTAGCCGTTCTGGGCGCTGCCCGGCACGACCATGCCGTACGTGTCCTTCTTGCCGTCCCCGTCCGGGTCGCGGGTGGCGAAGGCCTTGGCGAGGGCGAGCGTGTCCTGCCAGGTCCTGGGCTGTGGCAGGCCGAGCTTCTCGCGCCAGTCCTTGCGGACGAACAGCGTCATGGCCTGACGGGAGAACGGGATGCCGTAGTGCCTGCCGTCGCGGCCCACCGTGGACGACCAGGACATGGCGCTGATCTCGGCATGGCCCGCGATCGAGGTCGGGGTGACCGGCTTGAGCAGGCCCTGGGCCTGGTAGCTGCCCATCAGGGCCGTGTCGTTGATCATGACGTCCGGCAGGTCCTTGGTGGATGCGCGGCTCTGCAACTGCTGGTCGAAGTTCATGACCGGCTGGTAGTCGATCTTGATGCCGGTCTTCTCGGTGAAGGCGGCGAACACACGCCGGTAGGTCATGGCGGACTCCGGATCGCTCCGGGTCCACACCTCCAGGGTGTTCGGGTCGCCGGCCCGGGTGCTGCCGGAACCGGAGCCGCAGGCGGCCGTTCGAACAGGAGTCCCGAGGCGGCGAGCGTGGCGGCCAGGCGGCGCACGCGGCGGAGCCGCGTATCGAGGCAGCGTCGGCGATCCCGCATGGGCGTCTCCGTTCATATCCATGAACTCGCTTCACGAATCTAAATGATCGGCCAAGCTACGGATCGTTTCCTCGCCATGTCAAGACATGGCCGAAAGATTTCACCGGCGTCACACGGCACTTGTGGACGGCCAGGAAACAGCGACGGCCCCCACCGGTTCATTCGGTGGGGGCCGTCCGAAAACGAAGGGGTGCTCTGGGTCAGGCCTGACGTTCGGCGTTCTTCTTCTTGATCCGGACCGATTCCTTGCGGACCTCGGCCTGGGTGGCGCGCTCCCGCTCCAGCCACTCGGGGCCTTCCTGTTTCAGCGCCTCGATCTGCTCGGTGGTGAGGGGCTCGGTGACGCCCGCGCGGGCGAGGCCCGCGATGGAGACGCCGAGCTTCGCGGCGACCACCGGCCGGGGGTGCGGGCCGGTGCGCCGCAGGTCCTGCAGCCACTGCGGCGGGTTCGTCTGGAGCTCGTTCAGTTCGGCGCGTGAGACGACGCCCTCGCGGAACTCGGCGGGTGTGGCCTCGAGGTACACACCCAGTTTCTTCGCCGCGGTGGCGGGCTTCATCGTCTGGGTGCTCTGGTGCGACGTCATGCCCTCCAGCGTATCGAGCGTGTGCACGACCCCTGACCACGGCCGGTAACCTGGCGAGGTGACAGGCCAGGATGCAACCCCCTCGTTCCGGCTCGCCTACGTTCCCGGGGTGATGCCCGACAAGTGGGTGCGCGTCTGGAACGAGCGGCAGCCCGACGTCCCGCTGACCCTCACGCAGGTGCCCGCCGAGGCGGTGGCCGAGCGGCTGCTGAGCAGGGACGCCGACGCGGGCCTCGTCCGCATGCCCGTGGACCGGTCGGTCTTCGGCGCGATCCCCCTCTACACCGAGCAGACGGTCGTCGTGGTGCCCAAGGACCACCTGGTCACGGCCGTCGACGAGGTCGCGCCGGAAGACCTGGCCGACGACATCGTGCTGCACCCCCTCGACGACGTTCTCGACTGGGAGAGTCTGCCCGGGCGGCCCGCCCTCGAACGGCCCGCCACCACCGCCGACGCCGTCGAACTGGTCGCGGCCGGCATCGGCGTCCTCGTCGTCCCGCTGTCGCTCGCCCGCCTCCACCACCGCAAGGACCTCACCCACCGGCCCCTCGAGGACGCCCCCGAGTCGAGCGTGGCCCTGGCCTGGCCCGAGGACGCGAAGACGGACCAGGTCGAGGACTTCATCGGCATCGTCCGCGGCCGCACCGTCAACAGCACCCGGGGCCGTCAGCAGCCTCCCGCGCAGGAAAAGCCCAAGCGCGACGATCGCCGCACACCACAGCGGTCGAGGTCGGCGGGCACGAACCGGCGTGGGTCCTCCGGCGGTGCCTCGAAGGGCGGCAAGCGGGGCAAGCCCCGCCGCCGCACCTGACCTCCCGCGCCTATCCCGCCGACGGCGACGGCAGGAGCGCGTTCGGGGCCTCCGTACGCAGGTCCTCCAGTTCCTTCGGGATCTTCAGGGTGAGGACCGGCGAGCCCACCTGCGGAGGCGGCGGCGTGGTCATCTCCTCCGGCATCTTCGGCGGGCTGGTCTGCATGAGGTTGACCTGCTCGTGGTTGACCAGGCCGGTCTTCTCCAGGATGGTGATGTGGTCCAGCACGGTGGAGTTGGCCTGGTCGGCGAGCTGACGCACCAGCGTGTTCCTCGTGTTGGCCCGGATCTTGGCGATCGTCGAGAAGATCTGGCCGTGCGTCACGCGCATGATGCTCGTCGCGGTCGAGTCGAACTCCTGGCCCTGCGCGCCCTCCACCGTCGCCACGAACTGCTGCTGCTGCGGCGACGCCTGGTTGGGCAGGGTGATGCCCAGTTCGGGAGCGATCTTGCGGCAGGCGGCGTCGAGCCGCCCGTGTCCGACGACGAGATGCTCGCCGGCCTCCTTCATCGCGGGCGACCCGCCGCGCTGCATCACCAGCAGGCCCAAGGGGTGCTCCCACAGCCCTGCCGCGCGCACCTTCACCACGAAGTCGCGGTCCGCCTCGGTCAGCGGACCGTACTGGGTGTTGGCGATGATGCGGTCCTGACCGGAAGCGGTGTTCTGCACGCCCAGCATGCTCGGGTAGGCGAGCGCGGTGAGCGTAAGGATCAACGCACCGCCCACGAACGCGGTTCCTGCCGTGCTGCGCGAGATGCGCATCGTGCCTCCTGGAGAATGAACGGCCCAACACCAAGAGGTACGGATGCCAGGGACGAAACAATCACCCCTGCCGCAAAAAAGTTCGGGCGAGTGCGGCGCCCGCCGCGCACGACGCACACGCCCCGCCGGGCAGGCGCTCAGGACTTGTACGAAGCGGCCCGCGCCGTCGCCACCACCTTGTCCCCGTCCGCCCTGCTCAGCAGTCCACCCGACACCCACGCGTCCACCGTGGACCGCACCCGCCCCACCAGTGCCCCCTTGTCCGGGAACGGCGCCCCGGCCCAGATCTCGTCCAGCAGCGTGGTGCCGCCCGGCTTCGCCGGGTTGGCGACGCCCGAGTCCCGGCCGCCGAACACGACCTTCGGTTCCGCGCGCCGGAAGTAGGCGTGCGTCGGATCCTCCGTCCCCTCGGCGAACGGCGCCCACTCGGCCCCGGCGAGCGTGAAGTGCAGCGGCCTGCCCGGCACCGGGGTGAGGGAGGACGCCAGATCGCCGGACAGACCGGCGTCGCGGTACAGCCCGGCCTTGAGGTACTCCGTGGCCGCGTCGCGGGCCACGAGGTTGACCGGCCCGTGGAACAGGGTCTGCAGGGACGCGTCGTCCAGCGCCTTCTCCACCCGCGTCCGGAACGGCATGGCGATACGGACGGTGTCGCCGGCCCGCCAGCTCCGGGACACGTCGAAGTAGGTTCCCGGCTCCGGCGTCCCGGACACCGCACGCCCGTTGACGGTCACCCGGAACCCGGCCGTCGCCCACGACGGCACCCGCAGCCGCAGCGTGAAGGAGGCGCGACCGCCCCCGAAGGTCAGCGTGCTGCCCTCCTCCTCGGGGAAGCGGGTCGTCTGTGTGACCGTGACACCCCTTTCCGCCCAGGTCAGCGTGGACGCGCTGTACAGGTTGACGTACAGGGCGCTGCCGTCGGCCTGCGCGAAGTACACCGAGTCCTGGTATTTCGTGGCGCTCTCCATGCCGGTGCCCTCGCAGCAGGTCGTGCCCTGCTTGGGCGTGTAGTCCCGGACATGACCGGGCGTCAGCCCGATGAAGTACGTGACAAGGGGCTTCTCCGCATCGGGCTTGTCCTGCTTCGAGCCGAGCACCTGGTTGAACAGGGCCCGCTCGTAGTAGTCCATGTACTTCGGGTCCTGCTCGTGGAAGAACAGGGTCCGGCTCAGCTTGAGCATGTTGTACGCGCAGCAGGTCTCCGCGGTGGCCGCACCGATCGTGCCCGCGATCACGTCCCGCGCCTTCCAGAACTCCTGGGTGCTGGTGCCGCCGATGCCGTACATGCGGTGCGGGACGACCATGTCCCAGAAGTTCTTCGCCGAGGTGAGGTAGCGCTCCTCGCCGGTCTCGTCGTACAGCCGCACGTAGCCCGTGAAGATCGGGATGTGCTGGTTGGCGTGCAGCCCGTCGAGGATGTCGGTGTTCGCGGCACACGCGTCGATCAGCCGGTCCAGGTCGAACAGCCGGGCCAGTGCGAGGTGTTCGGCCTTGCCGGTGAGGGCGTGCAGATCGCAGACCGCCTCGACGATGCCGCCGAACTCGCCGCTGGAGAAGATCCCCCACATCCGCTGGAGCGTTTCCTTCGGCAGCTTCGCCAGCCGGGCGTACATCCAGTCGCACATGGCGGACGCGAGGTCGAGCGCCCGGTCGTCGTCCGTGGCGGTGTACGCGTCGAGCAGACCCTTGAGGATCTTGTGCGCGGTGTAGTACGGCGCCCAGACCTTGGTGTAGTCGGACGCGGTCCTCGACTCCAGGTCGATGAACTGCGTCTCCGGGTACGCCGCGAGGAACCCGGGGTGGCTGGGCCCGCCCCAGGTGCGGCGCAGCGTGGCGGTCAGGCCCCGGCCGGAGGCGTCCGCGAAGGTCCCGCCGGCCGTCTCGTCGAAGGCGTACGACGCCAGGTCGCCCCGGCCCGTCGAGGCGTCGGCGGCCCGGTGGCTCTGCAACTCCGTGATCTCGGCTGCGGTCAGCGCCCGCGCGAAGACGTTGAACTCCTCGAACGCGCCCGCGAAGACCGGGTCGGCGGAGTAGTTCGAGCGGCCCAGCCAGTTGTTCTTCAGTGTGCCGAGAGCCGCCGGGGTGAGGCTCATGGCGGTGTTGCGCGCCACGGCGGTGCCGTTGACGTAGAGCGTGCCGGTGCCGCCCGCGATCGTGACCGCCAGGTGGCTCCACTGGTTCAGCGGCAGCGCGGCCGTGCCGTTCATGCCCTGCTCGCCTCCGGCGCCCGAAGCGGTGACGGCGAAGCGCGGCACGCCGGCCTGGTTGCGGGCGGCCAGATACAGGTAGCGGCTGGTGTCGTCGCCGAAGTCGAAGACCCTCGTCCAGTTCGCGTCGTGGGTGGGCCGGACCCAGACGGAGAGGGTGATCGCGGAGGCCCCGCCGAGCACAGCGGGCGGCAGGTCCACGTACTGGTGGGAGCCCCGGACCTGATCCGCGGCGGCCCCGAACCTCCCGGCGGCGCTCAGCACCGCGGGATCCCGCCGCAGTGCCGCGCGCACCTCGGTCAGCGCCCCCACCATGGTGCCGATCCGGTCGGCGAACACCTGCTCCTTGGACCCGCGGTACGCCTGCGCCAGCATGGTCAGGAAGTGACCGGTGTAGTGGCCCCGCAGGTTGCCGTTGGCCTCACCGTCCAGGCCCTCCCAGCCGCCGGGCGCGACCGCGCCGCCCGTGGAGAGACCGGCGTTGGCGCGGAACACCTGGAGCAGCCGGTTCACGTCGTAGCCGCGGGCGTGATCCAGCATCAGCTTCCGCTTGTCGGCGAAGACGCCCTGACCGAGGCTCACGTCCTCCAGCCCGAAGGGCCGTACGGTCCGGGCGGCCGGGGTGTCCGCGGCGGCTGTTGCGGGAGCCGCCGCGGCCCGCCCCGTTGGCGCCTGTGACAGTGCCGGGACGGCCACGGCGGCGGTCGCGGCGTGAAGAAGGGATCGTCTGGAGAGAGGCCGTGCCATGTGTGCTCCTCCACGGGTCCACAGTGCTCAGGGGGTGAGTAGGTCGATATCTCGAACGCCGTACGGGTGATCGACCAGACCTTAGGGAGGGGACGGGGGAGCGTCAACGGGGTGGGAGGGGCGAGTTCAGGATGGGCCGGCCCCGCTCACGAGCCAGTCGTACCCGGACCGCGCCGTGAACTGCCCCTGGCCGCCCGGCAGAAGCAGGCCCGCTGTCGCGAACTCCGGTGCGCCCACTGGGCCGGGACGTGGGGGATCGCGATGCACCGCATGCCGGCCGCGTGCGCGGCGGCGGCACCCGGAGCGGCGTCCTCCAGTACGACGCGGTCGGACGGGGCCGTGCCGAGCCTGCGCGCCGCCTCCAGGGAGACGTCCGGAGCCGGCTTGTCGTGCGCGACCTCGTCGGCGGAGACCACGGTGCGCAGATGCGCGTCCAGCCCCGTTCCGGTCAGCACCGCGCCGATGGCCTCCGGGGGCGAGCCCGAGGCCACGGCCATGGGCACACTCTCGGCCGCCAGCAGTTCGACGAAGGTGCGCATCTCCGGTAGGCGCGGGTGGCGCTGTGGGCCGGCCGGCTCCAGACAGCGGCGGTTCTGCTGGGTGCCGATGGCGACGGTGCCCTGCTGGGTGGTCAGGGGGTGGTGTCGTGTGCCCGTTGCTTGGCCAGCGTCTGTTCGACGAGATGCGTCAGTTCGGTCAGCCGGAGACGTTCGGTGGGGTGGAAGTCCTGGGCGTCGATGGTGGCGCGCAGCCGGGTGAGTGCGGAGTGGACGGGAGGCTGGTGGGCGGGGGAGCTGGTCCAGGCGACTTCGCGCAGCAGTACGGCGATGCGGGTCAGGACGGCCGGTTCGGCGGCGCCGTAGCGCATTGGCTGGGTTACTGCCAGGTCGAGCAGTTCTTCCAGGTTCGGGCGTCGTAGCACGACTCTGACCTGCTGGTCGTTGTCGAGCAGCAGGTGCGGACCAAGGTGGCGTTGTGTCAGTTCGCACAGCAGTGCGGAGGAGTGGGAGAGGGCGTGGACGGCGGTCGTGGGGTCGTTGACACCTGGGGAGAGTGCTTTGGCGGCGATGTCGGTGAGCTGCCGCAGGCCGAAGGCGATGTCCTGGTGGTCGGTGCGCTCGGGACCCGTGGTCACGGCCTTGGCTGCTGCTTCGGTCAGGCGCGCCCGTGTCTCGGGAGCGAATCGCTCTCCGGCGCGTGGCCAGGCGGCGCCCATGGGTGTGCCGGTGATCAGAGAGCTTCCGGGGTGGCGGTCGATGAGCAGGATGGCGTCGGCTTCCACGGCAGCATCGAGTAGGGCTTCCTCGTCCACGGAAGTCAGGAAGCCGGACGTGCCGGCGGTCAGGGTCAAGGCGTCCGGGGGCGGTTTGAGAGGGGCGGCGCGGTGGGCCCCGGAAGCGGGGTCCCTGCGTGGCGCGTCCTCCTGGTGGGGCAGGAGCCGCTGAATGGTGCGGTCGGCGGCGGAGTGGACGCTGCTCATCATCGTCTCGACGCGGATCTCGCGTGCCAGGTGCGACAGGAAGAGCACGAGACCGAGGACGCTGGCCAGCGTGAGCAGGAAGGCCACCGTGACCGACACCTGAGGGACAAAGCCGCTCCGCTCGTCCTCTCCGGTGCGTACGGTGCGCAGCACGGTCAGGGCGTAGGTGAATGTGGCGAGGAAGAGTGCCAGAGTCGTCTGTACGTACCGGTCCGCGGTGAAGGTCCGCAGCAGGCGTGGGGAGAACTGGCTGCTGGCCAGTTGCAATGTCAGCACGGTGAGCGAGAAGGTCAGCGCCGTGACGGTGACCAGTGAGCCGGCGATCGTCGCCAGCACCGAGCGTGCCGCGTCCGCGTTGCCGGCGAACAGGTAGTCCCGCAGCCATGCCGGGATGTCGTGCTGGAACCGTTCGTCCAGCCGCGGCAGGCCCACGCCCGCGACGACGGCGAGTACGACGCCCAGCGTCGGCAGGGGCCATAGCTGCGCCCGGAGCGTGTCATGCATCAGTGCGGGGTGTGCGTGGCGGCGGACCGGCCGGTCGGGCCGTTGGTGCAGGAAGGGTGAACGACCGCTTAAGTGTCAACACGGTCTCACGTTACATACCGTGCCAAGTGGGGCAACGCTGGAGCGCCGCCGAGTGTCGTACGCCCCCGGCGTCGGGGAGTTCCCGTGCTGGTGGGTTTGCCCCGTTCATGAGCGTCGGCGTACCGGCTGCGCTTCGTCTGGACTGCTGCTCTTGTGGGACTTGGCGTTTCGGTCAGTTCGGGTGGGTCAGTCGGCCCGTATGAGAGTGGCAAGCGTGATGCGAGACGAGGGCAGATGGGTGTGGCGACGGCTCGCCGTGGTCCTCAGCGTGCCAGTCATGGCCTTGTCGCTGCTTGCGGGCTGCGGCCGGGACGATCCGCTGAATGAGCCCGCCGAGCGGTTCGAGATGGTGGAGGTCGACTATGCGCGTGCAGTTCGACTGTCAGTGGCCGAGGTGAGTGCCGGAAAGCTGGTGGCTCTGGAACTCCGGAAACCCGAGTCGGTATCGCCGGTGTGGGAAAGCCGGGTCGCGGATCAGGATGGGCAACTGCGGACAGTCCGGCTGGGCGCCACCCGTGGCGAGGTGCAGGGCACGAGCGCCGGTCCCGACCTGACGGATTCCCAGCGGCAGGACCTGGTGCGGTTGCTGGAGGAGACTCGGGTCCTGCCGGACCAGGCGGCCCGTGAAGCGGCCGATACGCCTGACGGCGAGGTCGTCACCGCCATCGAACTGGAACGGCACGGCGACCGGCCGGTCTGGTTGGTCAGCGTCCTCGGGGTAGGCGATGATGCGGCGATCGTCCACGTGGTGGACGCCCAATCCGGCGAGATCCTTGACCGCCGCCCGGCCTGACGCGAGTGCGGGCGCATGAGGCGGACAGCACGCTGACATGTCCCGGCGGAGGTGCGATCAGATGCCTCCGCCGTCCTTACGCGCCGCATCGTCCCTCCGTCACAGCAGGCGGGGCTTTGGTGTGGGCAGCACACCGTCGCACGTCGACTACCTCTGCGAGGTGGTGGTCTGCTGCCGTGATCTGCGCTCGTGCCGGACGAATGCCTCACCGAGGGTGCCCATGAGCATGCCGAGCGAGCCGATCACGAACAGCCACAGTGCGATTCGTTCCAGGCTGGGAAAGAGGAAGAACACACTGCCGACCAGGAACGTCGTGTTGCCGAAGCCGCCGATGACCAAGTGGATGAACGGGAAGTCCTGAAGCAGGTACCGCTCGAGTCGGGTCAGCAAGCCGTCACCTTTCCAGCGCCGGGTCGTCCAGTAGCTACGTGAGGTAGCGGGGTACCGTGCGCGACAACAGCGAAACACGGCTGCCGTCTCATCTCCGCTACGCCGTCTGCCCCCGCAATCGGCTGTGGTCGCACCATTGCCGCCCGCGCCGTACACAGGCCCCATGCCAGGAAGGCGGCGTCGTACTCCTTTCCGTCGTGACGAGGCTGCGGGTACCTGCGCTTTGAGGCGGTCGAGCCGGATCCGTAGTCGCCTTCTTCGCCCTGCTCAGGGGCGCGGGACGAGCTGGGGCAGGCTGCCGCGAATATGCCGCGTTGGACGCTGGCCTTCCTGGTCGGCATGGCCGGGACCAGTGCTGCCACTCGGTGGGAGCCTGATGAGCGGGGTGCGGAGCAGGTCTCGCCGGGAACCATGCAGGTCGGCTACGGCGACCTCGTCGCCGACCGGGCCGTGGGCGTCGCGGGTTCTCTTCTGGCCGGCGCGCTGTTCGCTGCGGCTTCCCGCACCGCCCGGGCGAAGAGGACCGCAGGGCGGGGAGAAGCCTCATGAGGGCCGGGAGTGCCGCACGGCCTGCCGCGAGCGAGCCGGCCAAGACCTCGACGGCGAGGTCCGGCGGCCGCCTGGCTGCCGGCTCCGCGCACGCGTGCGCGGTCTATCCGGTAGGGGATGCGCTTCCGTCGTAGACGGGAACCTGCGACTGGATGTTGAAGGTGGCTGTCCCGGCGTCTTCGAAGCGCATGGTGAACTGCATGAAGTCGCCTCCTCTGATCTGCCGGCGCACGTCACGCAGCACCAGATGGGCCTTACCCGACTCCAGCTCCACGAGCTTGTTCGCCGGCAGATCCACCCCGCCGGGCAGCGGTTTGCCGTCTGAGCCGACGATGTCCACCGATGCCGCATTCGGCGTGCTGGCACCCACCAGCTTGTCGCCCTTCCCGCCCTTGTTGTAGAGCCACACATACGCGGGGACGTCGTCTCCCGGCTGCCACGGCTCGCCTTGCGGCTCAGCCACGTGCGCATAACGGATCATGATGTCGCCGACACGGCCATTCTGGCCCGGCGCCTCCCAGTCCGGGAGGGAAAAGTCTTCATCCCCGCCGCATCCACTCGCGGTCAACGCGACGGCAAGCGCGGTCGCCACAAGGGCGCACCGGCCACGCGCCGTGAAGAGAACCGACATGATCGCTCCTTCTCACCGACCCAGCGACTCCACCTTGAGTACCCCTGGGAATCCGGGCAAACGGTGCGGAGCTGATCGGGGACGGAGGGCAGCGTTCATGCCTCCCCTCTTATCGGTGTCGATCAGCCGCGTCCCCTCCCTGCTACCTGATCCAAACGACAGTCCAGCTGTCGGTGGCGTACTTCGCCCGTGTCTCCGCAGTCGAGGGACTGATGCCGAACAAGTCGGCGATGACGATGGGCGGCAGCGTGGTGACGGCCTCGATCACGCGGTGTTCCTGCGAGTGTCCGGCGGCTTGCCTCGTAGTAGTTCGGTCGCTGTCCACGAGCGTTCCGTGGAGATCGAAGATGACCGATGCTCCGCGGAGCTTGCTCATGGGGTCCTGCTCTCAAAGATCATCCGCGGGCCGACCGCCCGATCGATTCCACCAGCGGCAGCATCCGGTGGGACACGCGCTCGCGCAGGGCGACCTCGGTGCGGGTGCGCACCACCCCGGGCATGCTGATCAGCTTCTGGACGATGTCCTCCAGGTGCGCGTTGTCCCGCGCCACCACCCGGGCCAGCAGATCCCCGCCACCCGTGATCGAGAACGCCTCCACGATCTCCGGCACCGCCGCCAGCGCGTCACCCACCTCGTCGAGATGTCCCTGGGTGACCTCGATGTGCACGAACGCGAGCACCGGATGCCCGAGCGCGGCGGGGGAGAGGGCGGGCGCCGTGCCGGTGATCACGCCGGCGCGCTCCAGCCGGTCGAGCCGGGCCTGAAGCGTGCCCCGCGCGACTCCGAGGGTTCTGGCGTACTCGCGCACACTCGTGCGCGGCTGCTCCAGCAGCAGCCGCAGGATGCGGGTGTCGAGCTCGTCCACGGGCATGGCGCGTCCTTCTCGTCCGTTGGCTCTGCCGCGGCCGTCCTCCGGTGGCTCCGGCTGTACCAATGGCCCAGTCTAGAGGGAGCCGGTTGAGCCAGTGGCCCCCGAGGTGCTGATATGGGTGCGTCGATGGCGCTGCGGACCCCGCGGCGCCTTTTTCATGCGTAGTCATGGCCGGTGGGCCGAAAGGGGCGGTAGGCGGTGCTGAAGAGGGTGTTCATGGCTCCGGATCCGGGGCGGACGCGGTTGCGGTTCGCCACGCGGGCGGTGCTCGGCATCGCGCTCGCGGTCGCCGTGTGCGGTCTCGCCGGGCACTCCCTCGCGGGTGCCGTCACCGGCGGTCTCGCCGCCCTGCTCGCCCTGTTCACCGTCACCGACGCCACGGTCCGCGGGCAGGCCGTCACTACCGCCCTGCTGCCCGCCGTCGGCCTCCCCGTGCTCACCGCGGCGGCCCAGCTGCACGACCACCCGGTGGCCCGGGACCTCACCTTCCTGGCCGTGGTCGGCGCGGGCGTGTACGCGCGCCGCTGGGGCCCGCGCGGGCACAGCCTCGGCGTGTTCGCGTTCATGACCTTCTTCGTGGCGCAGTTCCTGCACGCCACCACGGACCAGCTGCCCCAGCTGTACGTCGCGGTCCTGCTGTCCGTCCTCGCCGCGTCCGCGGTGCGCTTCGGCCTGTGGTGCTACGAGCGCCGCCTGCCCCCGCCCGCCGTGCCCGCCCCGCCGGGCGGCACCGGCCTGGCCCGGGTGACCACCCGCCAGGCGATCCAGGCCACCGCCGGCGCCGGCTTCGCCCTCGTCGTGGGCCAGCTGCTGTCCGGACAGCGCTGGTACTGGGCCGTCGGCGCCACCTGGTGGATCTTCGTCAACACCACCTCCCGCGGCGAGACCCTGGTCCGCGGCTTCCGGCGGCTGCTCGGCACGGTCATCGGCATCGCTCTCGGCCTGCTCGTGGCCCTGCCCGTGCACGGCGACCCGGCCGTCACGGCCGCGCTCGCCGCCGTCTGCGTCTTCGGCATCTTCTACACGGCCGCCGTGTCCTACACCTGGATGATGCTCTGGGTCACCCTCCTCGCCGGACTGCTCTACGGACTCCTCGGCGTGCTCGGCCCGGACCTGCTCGCCCTGCGGCTCGCCGAGACCGGCGTCGGAGCGCTCGGCGCCGCACTGGCCGTGATCCTCGTCCTGCCCGTCACCACCCACAGCATCACCGACGCCTGGATCCGGCGGGCCCTGCGCTGCGTGCACGCCTGCGCCGTCGAGACCGCCCGGCGGCTGGCGGGGGCGGCCGACGCCGACCCGGCCCCGCGGGTGGCGGAACTGGAGCAGCTCCTCGCCCGGGTCCGGCTCTCGGTCGCCCCGCTCGTGCACCCGCTGAACCCGATGCTCGGCCGCAAGCGGCGGGCCCGGCACGTGCTCGCCCTCCTCGACGACTGCGCCCGCGAGATCCGCGGCCTGGTCGCGGTAGCGGCCGACCCGGAGGCCTCCCACGACGCCCGTCTGGCCACCGCCTGCCGACGAGTGGAGGCCGCCGTGGAGGCCCTCACCGAGGGCAGGGACATCGCGGTCCACGCGGACGGACTGCCCCACGCGGAACCCGCCCTGGCCCATCTGCACGGCCTGGAACGAGCCCTGGCCGAACTGGCCCGCCCCCTGCGCACACCGTCGGGCTCGCCACTGGTGGGCGCCTGACGGGAGGCCGGCGCCCCTGGAACGGCTACGGCCGAGCCCGCCCGACCGGTGCGTACGGTTCGCTCCGCGGGGGTGCGCGGCTCGGCGGGAGACCGACCGGGTGCTGGGGTGCTGGGGTGCTGGGGTGCGGCGCGGAGCAGGGCTGGGGCGAGCACGTCTGGGGGCGAGGTGGCCCGCCTGCGGCAGACGCCGCTGAGTTGGCCCTGGCCGGGCGCTCCAGGGCGGCTTGGAGCGTCTGGGCCGAGCTGGTCCGCCGGCTGGACGTGCCGCCGGTTGAGGGCGCAACCGGGGGCTTCGGTGCGACGTGCAGGGGTCCGGGCCGAGCTGGTCCGCCGGGTGGGCTTGCCGCCGGTCGGGGGCCTGGCCGGGGGCTCCGAAGTGACGCGGAGGGTGCCTGGTCGAGCTGACCCGCCGGCCGCGGACGACGCCGGCCGGTCGGCGCACGACAGGGCGCTTCCGCGACGGCGGGGCAGGCCCTGGCGGCGGTGTCCGGGCCGCCGCGTACTTCTGTGGGCGCCGGGGGCCGACCGGGTGAACCACCCCTTGACCGCTTGGTCTAGACCTTGCATGATCGGCTGCGCGGTCCTTCCGGGCGGCGCGGGCGAGAGGGGACAGCGTGGCGGACGGCAGGCGGCGGGCGTTCATCGGGTCCTTCACCGCGGCCGGCGGCCCCGGCATCGTGACGGCGCAGGTCGACGCCGCCAGCGGCGCGCTGACCGTGCTGAGCAGCGTGAAGGCCGTCCCGGACCCCTCCTACCTGGCTCTTGCGCCCGACGGGGAGACCCTGTACGCGGTCAGTGAGACGGCCGAGGGCGCGGTGGCCGCGTACCGGGTGGGTGGGGACGCGCCCGAGCCGGCCGGGCGACCCGTGCCGGTCGACGGCAGCGGGCCGACCCACCTCAGCGTGTTCGCCGGGCACGTCCTGACCGCCAACTACGGCTCCGGCAGCGTCACCGCGGTCCCCGTCCGCCCCGACGGCACCCTCGCGCGGTCCGCTTCCGGTGTGCTCCGGCACAGCGGCGCCGGGCCGCACACGCCCCGCCAGCAGGGGCCGCACGCCCACCAGGTGCAGCCCGACCCGAGCGGCCGCTGGGCCGTCAGCGTGGACCTCGGCACGGACTCGGTGCGGGTGTGCACACTGACGGACGGCGCTCTCACCCTGCACCGGGAGAGCCCTCTGCGCCCCGGCTCGGGGCCGCGCCACCTGGCCTTCCATCCGGCAGCCCCGTACGCGTACGTCGTCAACGAACTGAGCCCCTCCGTCACCGTGTGCCGCTGGGACGCGGCGGAAGGCATGCTGAAGCCGCTGTCGGAAACCCCGGTCCTGCCCGGTGCACCGGCGCGCGACGCCTACCCGTCGGGCATCGTCGCCTCTCCCGACGGCCGCTTCGTCTGGACCGCCACCCGCGGCGAGGACGTCCTGTCCGTGCTCGCCGTCCGGGGCGAGGAGCTGCGGCTCGTCACCACGGTGCCCTGCGGCGGTCACTGGCCGCGCGCCCTCGCCGCCTCCGACGGCTTCCTGTACGTCGCCAACGAGCGGTCCGGCGACGTGACATGGTTCGCCGTCGACCCGGCCACGGGCATCCCGCGACGAGGCGGCTCGATCAGGGTGACGTCAGCCTCGTGCGTGGCTCTCGGCTGAGGACTGCGGAGCAGCCCCGATCCGCCCGTGCCCGGCCGGGCGCCTCACCCGACGAAGAAGGCCCGCTCCGAACCGGAGCGGGCCCTCGGGGCGTGACGCGCAGCACCTCGCGTCAGCGCACCGGCGCGCTCTGCGCCTGCTGCGGCGAGATGCCCAGTGCCGTCGTGTACTTGGCCAGGGCGAGCTTGCCGATCGCCGGGTACGGGCCGAGCGATTCGGCGGCGGAGCAGCTGGCCTCCTTCGCGGCTTCCTCGACCAGACCCTGCTCGATCTCCGGACCGATCAGATACGGCGCCAGCGCCAGCTGCTGCGAGCCCGAGGAGCGCAGCTGCTCGGCGACGGACGCGATGGAGCCCTCCTGGTCCAGGGCCGCGGCCATCACCGGCACGGCGAGGCGCGCGGCGAGCAGCATGCCCGTGATACCGGCCGCCTGCACGGCCTCGTCACCGCCCACGGAAGCGAGGATGATGCCGTCCGCGGCGGTCGCCACGGTGAACAGCCGGGCGCGGTCGGCGCGAGCCAGACCGGCCTCGGACAGCCGCACGTGCAGCGCCTCGGCGAGCAGCGGGTGCGGGCCGAGGACGTCGGTCAGCTCGGCGGCGACACGGCTCTCCATCAGGGCCTGACGGACCTGGCGCAGCAGCGCGCTGTCCGGGCCCGCGAGCAGCGGTACGACGACGGCGACGGGGCCGTCGGGCATCTTGACGTCCATACCTGCGGCGCGGGCCTGCTCGAAACGGGCCGTGCGCTCCTCGGCGGCGTGCACGAGCACGGCCTGCAGCGAGGGGAACTCCGCGTTGTCCCCGTCGAGGTAGCCGATGCGGGCGTCGAGGCCGGGCAGCTCGGAGCGGGCGATGCTCACGACCTCCTCGGCGAGGCTGCGCGTGGCGCTGCTGGGCGTCCCCGGCACGGCGAGGACGAGCGCGGGCGCGCCCTCGGGAGCAACCAGCGGCTCGGGACGGCGGTGCCGTCCGGGCTGGCGGGGGCGCGGCATTCGTACAGGCAGGCCATCCGCGGGCCCAGTGGGGGAACTCATGGCGCCGCATGTTACTGGCTTCCTGGGTTCCCCTGTTCGGGGAGGGTGCAGGTGAGCGGTATCCGTCCTGTTTTGTCTGATGAGTTACGTACGGAGGGGACGTGATCGGATCAATCACCCGAACGGGTGGTCACGTACAGCATCGTCTCGTCACCCGGCAGCGCGAGGGAACCGGTGCTCAGTTCGGCCGCGATGCGCACCGAACCGTGCAGCGGATCGCCCTCGGCCGGCACCCGGCGTGCCTGCGGGAGCCGCCGCGTCAGTTCTTCCTCCAGGGGCCCGAGCAGCGGGTCCCCCAGATGGAACAGGCCGCCGGTGACGGCGACGCGCGGCTCACCGCCGGAAGGGCACACGGCGGCGGCGGAGCCGGCCATGTGCCGGGCGGCCGCACGCAGGATGCCCGCGGCGACGGGATCCCCGTCCGCACAGGCGGCCACGTGGGGTGCGAAGGAGGCGAGCACGGCCGGCCGGTCGGGGCGGGGATACAGCGAGCCGGGCAGCCCGGCGACGGGCCCGAACACCTCCTCGGCACAGGCCAGCAGCCGGGTCGAGCCGTCCTCTCGTCCGTCGTGGGCGCGCAGTGCGGCCTCGAGACCGGCCCGCCCGATCCAGGCGCCGCCCCCGCAGTCGCCGAGCAGATGCCCCCAGCCGTCCGCACGCCGCCAGCCCGCCAAGTCGGTGCCGATCGCGATCAGTCCCGTACCGCCGGCGATCACGGCACCGGGGCGGGGCCCGAGCGCACCCACGTACGCGGTCACGGCATCGGCGGCCAGCGCGACCCTGCGCACACCCCACTCCCGGGCCAGGGCGCCGGGCAGTTCGGCGCGCAGCCCGTCACCCAAGGAGGCCAGCCCTGTTGCGCCGACGACGACGGTGGTCAACGGCACCGGTCCCGCCTCGGCGGTCAAGGCACGCACCAACGGCACGAGTTGCGCCATGAAGTGCTCGGGGTCGATGCCCCGGTCACCCGTGCGGACCGGGGCATCGGACGCCCGCCGGGCCAGCGGTCCGCGCTCGGAGGTCCCCACCACGGCCCGCAGCCCGGAGCCGCCGGAGTCCACGGCGAGAAACCCGGAGCCCTCCGGCACCCCGGTCACGGCAGGCGCCAGTCCACCGGTTGGCCGCCCTGGCGGATCAGCAGGTCGTTGGCCCGGCTGAAGGGGCGGGACCCGAAGAAGCCCCGGTCGGCCGACATGGGGGAGGGGTGGGCGGATTCGACGGAGGGCAGGTCGCCGAGGAGCGGACGCAGATTGCGGGCGTCACGGCCCCACAGGATGGACACCAGCGGCTTGCCGCGCCCCACCAGCGCCCGGATGGCCTGCTCCGTGACCTCCTCCCAGCCCTTGCCCCGGTGCGCGGCGGGCTTGCGCGGGGCGGTGGTCAGGGCCCTGTTGAGCAGCAGCACGCCCTGCTGCGTCCACGGCGTGAGATCACCGTTGGACGGCTGGGGGAGCCCCAGGTCGGTGTTCAGCTCGCGGTAGATGTTGAGGAGGCTGCCGGGCAGCGGCCGCACCTCGGGCGCGACCGAGAACGACAGCCCCACCGCGTGCCCCGGAGTGGGGTACGGGTCCTGACCGACGATCAGGACGCGTACGTCGTCGAAGGGCTGCTGGAAGGCCCGCAGAACGTTCGGCCCGGCCGGGAGGTAGGTGCGTCCCGCGGCGATCTCCGCGCGGAGGAAGTCCCCCATCGCGGCGACGCGTTCGGCCACCGGTTCCAGGGCCTGCGCCCAGCCCGCTTCGACGATTTCATGCAAGGGTCGTGGTGCCACGGGCGTCACCCTACTGCCGTACGGGCAGCGTCGATCAACCGGTGGCCAACGCCTGTGCGCAACCTGCCCCCGCCTCGTCCGCGCCTCAGCCGACGAGCGCGGCCCGCACGCACAGCACGTCCGGCAGGTGGGAGGCGAGCTGCCGCCAGCTGTCACCGTCGTCCGCCGAGGCGAACACCTCGCCGTTGCGGTTGCCGAAGTAGACGCCCGCCGGGTCGGCATCGTCGGTGCACATCGCGTCGCGCAGGACCGTGCCGTAGTGGTCCTCCTGAGGCAGGCCCGCCGAGAGCGGCTCCCAGCTCTTGCCCGCGTCCGCCGTCCGGTAGACCCGGCACCGGTGGTCGGCCGGGACCCGGTCGGCGTCGGCGTTGATCGGGAACACGTATGCCGTGTCGCCCCGGTGCGGATGCGCCGCCGCCGCGAAGCCGAAGGTGGACGGCAGGCCCTCGCCGATGTCCGTCCAGTGCGCACCCGCGTCGTCGCTGCGGTACACCCCCCAGTGGTTCTGCAGATACAGCCGGTCCGGGGTGGCCGCGTCCCGCGTGACCTTGTGCACGCACTGGCCGAACTCCGGGTTCGGGTCGGGCAGGAACACCGCGGAGACACCCGAGTTGGAAGGTGTCCAGCTCGCGCCGCCGTCCAGGGTGCGGAAGACCCCGGCGGTCGAGACGGCGACCGTCACCGCCTTCGGGTCGCGCGCGTCGGTGAGCACGGTGTGCAGGCCTTCACCGCCGCCTCCCGGCACCCACTTCGACCGTGTGGGGTGCTCCCACAGTGGCCGGACCAGCTCGAACGTCTCCCCGCGGTCCTCCGAGCGGTACAGCGCGGCCGGTTCGGTGCCCGCGTACACCACGTCCGGCTCGGCGGCGGCCGGGTGCAGCTGCCACACCCGCTCCAGGGACGCCCCGGTGTCCTTGGGGAACTTGACGGCCGGACGGGCCGGTTCGGTCCAGGTCCGGCCGAGATCGTCGGAGTGGAACACGGACGGGCCCCAGTGCGCGCTGTCGCCACCGGCCAGCAGCCGCGGGGTTCCGGCCCGTGTGTCGATGGCGACCGAGTACACGGCCTGCGCGTTGAAGTAGGGGCTCTCGTCGAACTCCCATACGCCACCACCTCGCCGGCGCCCGATGAACAGGCCTTTGCGCGTGCCCACGGCGAGCAGTACCTCGGTCATGCCGATCACCTCCGCGGCGTCGTCCTTGACGCCTTCGTCCCGAACACCGGCCAGTCTGCACCTGACCACTGACAGTCACCTCCGGAACGGGCTCCGGCGCAGGTCAGCGGGGTGTCGGCGGCGCGGGGCAGAGTCCCGCGGGCCGGCCCCGGAGGGCACTCGCAGGGAGCCCGGGGGCCGGTGGGGACCGTCACGTCGGGTAGGTGCTGTGAGCATCCGGGCGCCGCCGTCCGTATGGGAAGAGCGGCGGGATGGTCGTGGGCTCGTGAGGAGGAGGCCTTCGATGGCGTTACGTGGCCCGGGGGTGTGGTGGTGGCGCTGGCGGCGCAATCCGCTCAAGCGCCGTGCCGACAGGGTGGAGGCCTGGGTCGTCCTGGGCGTGTGGACGCTCACCGTGTGCGTCGGGGTGCTGGCCGGGACGACGGTCAGCCGTTCCGTGGAGGACGGGATGGCCCGGGAACGCGTCGAGTGGCGCCCCCTCGTGGCCCGGCTCGCCGAACGCGCTCCCGGGACGGCCTCCGGCGACGCCCGTGTGTCCCGCGCCGAGCGGGTGTGGGCGACGGCGCGTTGGACCGCCGCGGACGGTTCCGAGTACTCCGGCCAGCTGCGGGTCCCGGCGGGCAGTGCCGCCGGGGCTCCGGTCACCGTGTGGACGGACCCCGAGGGCCGCCAGGTCACCCGGCCCGTCACCGAGGCCCAGGCCCGCGTGCGGGCCTCCCTGATCGGCGGTGTGGCGGGCCTTGGCGCCGCGGCCGTACCCCTGGTCGCCGGCCGCGCCCTCCGCAGCCGTCTGGAGCGCCGCCGCATCGACCAGTGGGACGTGGAGTGGTCCCGCTTCGGCCCGATGTGGGGGCGTACGACGGGGTGAGGCCCTACCGGGGCCCCTGCCCGGCCAGCGCCTCCCGGCACACCCGCAGCAGCCCCAGGTCCTCGTGTATGCCGTAGCCGCCGGGGTCGGTGCGGTGCCGCCGGGGGGAGGCGAGCTCCGCTCGGAGGGCGTCGTGCAGGGGCGCGCCCGCCGGTCCCAGTGCCGAGACGCACTCCACGATCGTTCGGCGCGTGCGCGGGTGCTCCGCCCACGTGGAGCGGAGGGAGGGAAGGAATCGTTCCGGCTCCCCGGTTGTCCGCCACACCGCGCAGGCGGCCGTGGCCCGCCCCCACGCGTCACCGGAGCCGGCCAGCTCGCGCAGTCCGGGCAGGGCCGGTCGGGCCGCCGGGCCCAGCCGCCCCAGGACGGCCGCCGCACGGCGCCGGCGACCGCTCCCGCTGCCCGTCAGCTCCCGCAGCAGCACGGGCAGCACGGCCTCCGCGTCGCCCGTGACCGACCACAGCGCGTCCGCCGCCGCGACGGCGCAGTCGGTCTCCAGCAGACCGCGCAGATCCGGTGCCGCCTCGCGCGCGGCGTCGCCGAACGCGCCGAGGGCCGCGACCGCGGCTTCCGTGACGGTGTCGCGCCGCCGCAGCCCGTCCGGCATGCCGCGCAGCAGACGCAGGACCGCGGGTACGGACGCGACGTCGCCCAGTGCGGCGAGTGCCGACAGCAGGGGAACGGCTCGCTCGTGGATGCCGGACGCGTCGAGCGGCACACGGGCGAGCCGTCGCCGCAACGCCGGGGCCAGAGGCACGGCCGCGCGGCCCAGATGGGGTATCACCAGCCCCAGGTCGTCCGGTACGACCGGGCCGGCCAGCACTTCGGCCAGCACCGGTGCGGCCCGCGTGTCCCCGGTCCCGGCCAGTGCCCTGAGCGGACCGCCCAGGGCCGCACCCCGCTCCCCGTGCCGTACACGAAGCTCGGGACGGTACGTCACCAGCGCGTGGAGGTGGTCCGCTGCGGGCGCGGCCAGTTCGAAGAGCTCCACCAGGACGGCGACCGCCGCGTCGTGCAACCGGCCCTCCTCCGCACCCAGTTGGTTGCCGATGAGGGTGACCGGCTGGGCGCCGCCGGTACGCCACTCGCGCAGCAGCCCGGCCGTCATCCACACACCGTTGCACCGGTCGAGGGGGTCCGGGCTGGTCAACTGCCCGCAGAGCAGGGCGACCCGGTCGGGCACCCGGCTGCCGAGCGCGGAGTGCAGGGTCCGCAGCAGCCGGGAGCCCTCCTCGTCCGAGGGGCGCAGCCGCAGCAGCCGGCCGGCGAGCGTGTCCGGACCGGGGCCGTCGTACGGGTGTCCCGCCCGGGTCCGCTGCCCGGATCTGTCCCTGAGCAGCCCGACGACGGCCGGTACGAGATCGGCGGGGAGCCGATCCGGGGCGCAACCAGCGAGCTGGCCGAGTGCGGCGATCCGGAGCCCGGGGCCGTACGGGGGCCCGCTCAGCTCGGTCAGCAGGCGCACCGCCTCGGCGGCGTGGGCATCGTCGGTCAGCCGGTGCCGCCGCGCGAACAGGCCGAGGCTCTCGGCCAGGGCCAGCAGGACACGGTCGTCCCGCTCCACGGTGATCCGCTCCCGCACCAGGGCGAGCACCCGCGCCGGCCGGTCGAGGAACCGCACCAGCGCCCCGGGAACCATCCGGCGCACTCCGGCGTCGGCGTCTCCGGCGAGCCGGACGAAGACGTCGGAGTGCGCGCGCAGCGCGGCACGGACGCTCGCCGCGAGATCATCGCGGGCATCACCGATGTCGCCGATGCTGACGAGGAGCTCCAGCACCTCCGCCCGGTCCCGCACCTCCTCGCGGGCGGCGAGCGCGAGGAGAAACGGAACACAGGCGAGCG
Source organism: Streptomyces sp. NPDC057424 (assembly GCF_042803315.1). Classification (NCBI taxonomy): domain Bacteria; kingdom Bacillati; phylum Actinomycetota; class Actinomycetes; order Kitasatosporales; family Streptomycetaceae; genus Streptomyces; species Streptomyces sp. NPDC057424. The sequence goes on along the minus strand of NZ_JBHVCP010000018.1, from coordinate 88,577 downwards.
TCGAGTCGTACACATCGCCCTGGTGGTGCACGGCGCCGTACATCCCGTCGAGCGCGGTCTGCCGCTCGGACGGGTCGGCGGAGGCCAGTCCCCGCAGTAATCCGGGCACGTCCTCCGCGCTGCCGTTGGCATGGCGCAGCGAGGCCCAGTCGACCTCGTCGATCCCCCTGAACACGTCGTCCTCCCCCAGCCGAAGTGCCAACTGACGGGGAGTCTGCACCACGGCACTGACAGCGAAGCGGAATCGGGAGGTGACAGTGCGCGAACTGTGCGCACGATGGCTTGAGTAGAGACGGTCCACCAGGAGAGCCGGCCCGACCCCGCCCATGTCGCCCGGGCGGAGCCCGGCGGCCCGGTCCGCCCCGTCAGCCCGCCCCGGCGTCGCGGCCCCCTCCGGGCAGTGCCCGCTCCACGATCGCGTCCAGGCCCGCCGCCTCCGGCAGCGTCCCGAAGGCGTGCCCCCAGTCACCCCCGAGCCGCGTCGCGCAGAACGCGTCGGCGACCGCCGGTGGGGCGTGCCGGACGAGGAGGGAGGCCTGGAGTGTCAGCGCCATCTGCTCCACGAGACGGCGAGCCGTCGTCCGGGATGCCTCGGACAGCCCCGTCTTGAGCCGTGTCACGGCCGCGTCCAGCCGGGCGTCCGCCCCCCGGGCGAGGGCGAGCTCGCCGAACAGGGCCTCGGCGGTGCCCGGTTCGCGGCTCAGCGCCCGCAACACGTCGAGGGCGTTGACGTTGCCGGAGCCCTCCCAGATCGACAGCAGGGGAGCCTCGCGGTAGTGGCGGGGCATGCCCGAGTCCTCGACGTATCCGTTGCCGCCGAGGCATTCCAGGGCCTCCGCGGTGAAGGCCGGGCCCCGTTTGGTCACCCAGTACTTGCCGACGGCGGTGGCGATCCGGCGGAACGCCGTCTCGGCCCCGCCCGCATCGTCTCCGCGGATCGCCCGGTCGGCCGCCCCGGCCAGCCGAAGGGTGAGCGTCGTGGCGGCCTCCGACTCCAGCGCCAGGTCGGCGAGAACATTGCGCATCAGCGGCTGGTCCACGAGCCGTGCGCCGAACGCGCTGCGGTGGCGCGCGTGGTGCCCGGCCTCCACGAGGGACCTGCGCATCAGCGCCGCCGACATCGTCACGCAGTCCAGCCGCGTGCAGTTGACCATCTCGATGATGGTCTTCACGCCCTGCCCCTCCGGGCCGACCAGCCAGGCCACGGTGCCGTCGAACTCGGGCTCGGAGGAGGCGTTGGACCGGTTGCCCAGCTTGTCCTTCAGCCGCTGGATGCGGAACGTGTTGCGGGTCCCGTCGGGCAGCACCCGCGGCACAAGGAAGCACGACAACCCGGCCGGGGCCTGTGCCAGCACCAGGAACAGGTCGCACATCGGCGCCGAGGTGAACCACTTGTGCCCGCGCAGCGCGTACACCCCGGGCTCCGCCGTGGGCGTGGCCGTCGTGGTGTTCGTCCGGACGTCGGAGCCGCCCTGTTTCTCGGTCATCCCCATGCCCGCCAGCAGGCCGCGCTTCTCCGTGGGCTCCCGGAGGGCGGGGTCGTACTCGCGGCTCGTCAGCAGCGGCTCGTAGAGCTTCGCCAGCTCCGGCTGCCTGCGCAGCGCCGGGACGGCCGCGTAGGTCATCGACGTGGGGCAGCCGTGCCCCGCCTCGGTGTGCCCCCACACCAGTCCGCCCGCGCTCCGGACGACATGGGCGCCGGGCCGGTCGTCCGCCCAGGGCGCAGCGGCCAGTCCCTCCCCGATCGCCGTGCGCATCAGATGGTGCCAGCTGGGGTGGAACTCGACCTCGTCGACGCGGTTGCCGTACCGGTCGTGGGTGCGCAGTTCCGGCTCGTGCCGGTTGGCCAGGTCGGCCCACTCCTGCGCCTGGGCGCTTCCCGCCAGCCGGCCGAGCCGCCGCAGGTCCTCCTCGGCCCACCCGGCGCCCTCCCGCCGCAGCCCTTCCAGCAGGGCCGTGTCGTCGGAGGCGTCGTACGGGGTGAGGGGCGGGGCCTGGTTGGTGACGTCGTGCGTGGCGGGTCCGCCGTACGCATGCTGTTCGTCCAGTGTGGAGACCATGCCGCGAGTGTTGCACCATGTCTGCGGTTGCAGCAATCCTGCAACATCGGAATCCGCCGCGTACAGTACGTGACCATGCCCATGAACGTCCCGGCGCGGTCCAGCGCGCTCGATCTGCGTCCGCTGTCCGCGCGGTCGGTCGTGCTGAGCCTGCTCCTCGGGGCGCATCCCCCCGAACTGCCGGTCAGCGAACTGGTGCGGCTCGTGGAGGGCTTCGACGTCGGCGGCTCCACCCTGCGGGCGGCGCTCAGCCGGATGGTGGCCGCCGGAGACCTGCGGCGCACGGACGGCGGCTACCGCCTCAGCGACCGGCTGCTGGAACGCCAGCGCCGCCAGGAGGACGCCGTGCACCCGCACACGCGCGCGTGGGAGGGCGACTGGGAGATGGCCGTGGTCACCGCGACGGGACGCGGCCCCGCCGAACGGGCCGACCTGCGCACCCGGCTGGCCGCCCTGCGGCTCGCCGAACTCCGCGAGGGCGTCTGGCTCCGGCCCGCCAACCTGACCCGCACGCTCCCCGGTGACCTGGACCAGGTGGTCCAGCGCTACACGGCCCGCCCCGGCGGGGCCCCGGGCGAGCTGGCCGAAACCCTGTGGCCGCTGGACGCCTGGTCCGCCACGGCCCGGGCCCTGCTCGCCCACATCGCCGGCGCGCCCCGCCCGGCCGACCGCCTGACCGCCTTCGCCGCCGTCGTACGGCACCTGCTCGCCGACCCCGTCCTGCCGCCCGGACTCCTGCCCGCCGACTGGCCCGGCACCGAACTGCGCGCCGCCTACACCGGCTACCGGCGGGAGCTGATCGGAGAGGTGCGCGCGCGCGTGCGCGGCACCTGACGCGGACGGCCGTGCGCAGCGCCCGCCGGGACGCTCCGCACGGCCGCCTTCACCGTGGGGGGAGACTGCGTGGGACCTACCTGTAGGAGATGTCCGAGGTGGAGTAGAGGCAGTTCTTGCTGTCGGGTCCCGAGCCGACGGCGGTGTTGTTGTTGTACTTCTGGCAGGGGACGACCTTGCGGCCGGAGTCGTTGCGGATCGTGATGTTCCGCAGGGTCGCCACGTCGTTGCGGTTGACGTTGATGCCGACGAGCCGCGCGGTGGAGCCGGTGCCGGTCACCTCGACGGTGTTGAGGTTGACCTTGCGCGTGTACTGCGTGGAGCAGTCACCGCAGGAGCGGTAGAGCGTCTTGAACTCCTGCACCGCGAAGTTGGAGATGGTCAGCGTGCCGCCGCCGTTGTGCTGGAAGACCTTGTCGGCCGCCTTCTTCGCGCCGCCGCCGATCACCTTGTAGGTGGCGCCGTTGCCGCCGCGGAAGGTGGCGGCGTCCTCGCCCACGTCCTCCCACCAGACGTTCTGCAGCGTGCAGCTGCCCTCGCAGTGGATGCCGTCGGCCGCGGGGGCGCCGAGGATGACGTTCTTCAGCACCGCGCCGTTCGCGAGCTTGAAGATCGGGTCCTGGCCCTCCTCCTGGCCGTCACCGGCCAGGCCCCCGGTGCCGTAGTACCGCTTCATCCCGTAGTCCTTGGTGCCGGACACCGAGATGGTGGAGGAGGTCCCCTGGCTTCCGTTGGGGGTCGGCCAGGTCGCGGCGCTCGCCGTGGGCGCGTTGGTGGTCATGACCATGCCAACCGTGAGGCCCAGTGTGGCCAGTGTGCCGGTCAGCGTGCGCCTGCGGGCGCGCGGTCGTGTCGCAGAAGTCATGTCCCGATTCCTTCTGTCGTGGGGGTGGAGGGGGTCAGGGCCTTCCGGTGGTCGTCCGTCCCGTGGGGGCCTCTAAGGGGTGGGGCTGGCGGCAATCACTTACGTGAATGACGTTCGTCATGTTGCTCATCCTGCGCACTGAACGCGGCCCGTTCGCGCCAACGGGTCACGCTGCTGAACGGAACGTAGGGGGCAAGCGCTTTCTAGTCAACGCCTCGCGCAGAACGTATTCGGCCGGTCCTGGTCACGGCGACGCTGTGTGGGAGCGCTTCCATGAGAGCCATGCCCATGCCACCATGCCGCACGGACGCTTCCCTTCACGAGAGGTGGCGTCGATGCGGGCCGACGCATGGCCGAACCGCCCGAACGACGTCCTCGAAACCGCATTCAACGGAAGGAACCGGACGTGTCTGCCACCCCCCACCCCACGACGAGGAGACGACCCCTGAGGTCGCTCCTCCTCGCGCTCGTCGCCGCGCTGCTGCCGTTACTCGCGGCCACCGTGCTCACCACACCCGCGGCAGCCGCAGGCGAGCCCGCCCGCGCGAGGGCCGTATCCGCGGCGGCCCTCACCGAGGTCACGAACTTCGGTACGAACCCGAGCAACCTGCGGATGTACCTGTACGTACCGGAGAGCGTCACTCCGAAGCCGGCCGTCGTGGTGGCCGTGCACTGGTGCACCGGCTCGGGCCCGGACATGTACAACGGCACCGAGTACGACACGCTCGCCGACCGGTACGGGTTCATCGTGCTCTACCCGTCCGTCACCCGCAGCAGCAAGTGCTTCGACGTCTCCTCGCCCCAGGCCCTGCGCCGCGGCGGCGGCAGCGATCCCGTGGGCATCAAGTCGATGATCGACTGGGTCACCCGCACCTACGACGCCGACACCCGGCGGGTGTTCGCCACCGGCATCTCCTCCGGCGCGATGATGACGAACGTCCTGCTCGGGGACTACCCGGACGTGTTCGCGGCGGGTGCGGCCTTCTCGGGCGTCCCGTTCGGCTGCTTCGCCACCACCGACGGCTCCGAGTGGAACAGCGCCTGCTCGGGCGGCACGATCACCCGCACCGCGAAGGAGTGGGGCGACCTGGCCCGGGGCGCGTACCCCGGCTACAGCGGCCCCCGCCCCCGGATGCAGATCTGGCACGGCACCCAGGACGACGTCCTGCGTTACCCCAACTTCGGGGAGCAGATCAAGCAGTGGACGAACGTGCAGGGCGTCGGTCAGACGCCCACCACGACCGACACGCCCCAGTCCGGCTGGATCCGCACCCGCTACGGCGGCACGGGTGACCGGGCCCCCGTGGAGGCCGTCAGCCTCCAGGGCGTCGGCCACAACCTGTACGCCCAGGGCATGGCGCCCCACGTGCTCGCCTTCTTCGGCCTGGACGACTCAGGCCCGGCCCCCCAGCCCCAGCCCGGCGCCTGCAAGGTGACCGCCTCGGTGAACGCCTGGAACACGGGCCTGACCGCCTCCGTGACCCTCACCAACACCGGCACCACGACCGTCAACGGCTGGACGCTCGGCTTCACACTGCCCGCGGGGCAGGCGGTCACGGGCGGCTGGGGTGCCACCTACACGCCGTCGTCCGGTTCGGTCACCGCCACCAACGTCTCGTACAACGGCACCATCGCTCCGGGGGCGAGCGTGAGCATCGGCTACCAGGCCGGTCACGGCGGCAACAGCGCCGCTCCGGCCGCGTTCACGCTCAACGGAACGGCGTGTGCGACCGGTTGACGCACCTCCCCGCGTGCTGGAGCGGGTGCCGGATCAGACCGACCGGTGGTACTGGTCCGGCACCCGCACCTCGCCGCCGAGTTCCCGCGCCGCGTGCCGCGCCCACGAGGGGTTGCGCAGCAGTTCACGGCCCAGCAGGACCGCGTCCGCCTCGCCGTTGGCCAGGATCTTCTCGGCCTGTTCGACGTCGGTGATGAGCCCGACCGCGGCGACCGGCAGGGCGGTCTCGTTCTTCACCCGGGCGGCGAAGGGCACCTGGTAGCCGGGCCCGGTGGGGATGCGGACGCCGGAGACGTTGCCGCCGGTGGAGACGTCCAGCAGGTCGATGCCGTGGGCCCGCAGGTCGGCGGCGAAGCGGACCGTGTCGTCCGCGGTCCAGCCGCCGTCCTCGAGCCATTCGGTCGCCGAGACGCGGAAGAACAGTGGCTTGTCGTCCGGCCAGACCTCCCGTACGGCGTCGACGACTTCGAGGGCGAAGCGGGTGCGGTTCTCGTACGAGCCGCCGTAGGCGTCGGTGCGGTGGTTGGAGTGCGGGGAGAGGAACTCGTTGATCAGGTAGCCGTGGGCGCCGTGGATCTCGGCGACCTCGAAGCCGGCGGCGAGCGCGCGGCGGGCCGCGGCCGCGAACTGCCCGACGACGTCCTTGATCTGGTCGGCGGTCAGCTCGGCCGGGGCCGGGTGCTTGTCGTCGAAGGCGAGCGGGCTCGGGGCGACCGGGTCCCAGCCGTGGGCGTCCGGTCCGACCGGGGTGCCGCCCCTCCAGGGCCGGTCCGTCGACGCCTTGCGGCCGGCGTGGGCCAGCTGGATCGCCGGCACCGTGCCGTGGGCGGCGAGGAAGCGGGTGATGCGGCGGAACGCCTCGACCTGCGTGTCGTTCCAGATGCCGAGGTCGTAGGGGGAGATGCGGCCCTGCGGGGACACCGCGGTGGCCTCGACGATGATCAGGCCTGTGCCGCCGGTGGCGCGAGCGGCGTAGTGCGCGAAGTGCCAGTCGTCGGGGACCCCGGTCTCCGGTCCCTCCGGCGCCGCCGAGTACTGGCACATCGGAGGCATCCACACGCGGTTCGGGATGGTCACATCGCGCAGGGTGCAGGGCTCGAAGAGCGCGGTCACGGCGGACTCCATTCGTCACGGGGTCGATGTCGACTCATACGATAGGCATCGTAGTACGGCGGATGTCAAACTACGAGGGTTCTCGTACCATGGAGTCCCCGAGAGAGTGGAGCCGCCGTGACGCCCCCCGCCGTCAGCAGTCGTGACCTGCCGCATCCCGCGCGTGACGAGATCCGGCTGGAAGGGGTGCTGCACGCGCTCTCGGACCCGATGCGGTTGCGGATCGTGCGGGAGCTCGCCGGTGCGAGTGGCGAGCTGTCCTGCTCGCACTTCGAGCTGCCCGTCACCAAGTCGACGACCACGCACCATTTCCGGGTGCTGCGGGAGAGCGGCGTGATCCGGCAGGTGTACCGGGGGACGGCCAAGATGAACGCGCTGCGGCGGGACGACCTGGGGGAGTTGTTCCCGGGGTTGCTGGATGCCCTTCTCGACGCCGCTGTTCGGCAGGCCGTCCGTCTCGGTGGCTGAACCGACTGACGCTGCGGGTGGGCGGGACCACGTGGGTGCCGAGGGTGCCCGCGCCGCCGGTGACCAAGGTCGTCGCCTGTCGCGCCGCTAAGGGGTCCTCACTGTGCCCGCCCGGGTCGCGCGGCCTGGCACCGCGCCTCGCCGCGTTGCCGAAGAGCCCTGGTCGTTGCGGGACATGACGTGGGTGCCACAGGCCGATGTCAGTGAAACCAAGATGCTTCGACGGGCATCGGTCGGGTAGCGTGCGGGCCATGTCGAGTCCTGAGTCAGACAAGGCGGGGGCTTTCCGTCACGCCGTCAGCCCCCCTGAACCACTGAGCTCGTAGCCCTGTCGTCGCGCCGCATTCTGCGGCCGGGCGAGTGTGCCCTTGGGGCTGGCCGTGGTGACGAGATGACCTTCTCGTGCTTCTCCTCACCTCGGAGCCACTCGATGCCTCTCCCGCTGTATCTGCTTGCCATGGCGGTTTTCGCCATGGGCACCTCGGAGTTCATGCTCGCCGGCCTCTTGCCGGACATCGCCTCAGATCTCGATGTCACAGTCGGGACAGCCGGAACGCTTACCTCGGCCTTCGCGGTCGGCATGATCGTCGGTGCCCCATGTGTGGCCGCGCTTGCCCGCAACTGGCCCAGGCGCACCAGCCTTCTCGGGTTCGTCCTCGTTTTCGCGGCAGCTCATGCCGTGGGCGCCATGACCACGAGCTTCCCGGTCCTGTTCGCCACCCGGGTCGTCGCCGCTCTCGCGAATGCAGGGTTCCTTGCCGTCGCTCTGACGGCTGCGGCCACGCTGGTTCCACCTGACAGGAAGGGACGTGCGCTGGCCGTGCTGCTGTCGGGCACGACGGTGGCCACGATCGCCGGTGTCCCTGGTGGGTCGGTGCTCGGCGCGTTGCTCGGCTGGCGGGCCACGTTCTGGGTTGTCGGCGCTCTCTGCCTGCCTGCAGCTCTCGGCATTCTGAAGGGAATCCCAGCAGGACGTGATGAGGATGAGGCGACTGGCAGGCCGGCGTTGCGAGCGGAGCTCGCCCAGCTCACACGGCCGCGGTTGATTCTGGTGATGCTGCTCGGCGCGCTGGTGAACGCGGCAACCTTCGGAAGCCTCACCTTTCTCGCCCCCGTGGTGACCGACAGCGCCGGGCTGGGCGAGTTGTGGATCTCTGTCGCTCTGGCGCTCTTCGGCGCCGGTTCCTTCGTGGGCGTCACTGTCGCCGGCCGGCTGTCCGACCGGCGTCCCGGTCCGGTCATCGCAGTCGGCGGCCCGCTGCTGCTCATCGGCTGGCCGGCCCTGGCGATGCTGGCCAACGAGCCGGTCGCCCTGTTCATCCTCGTGTTCGTGCAGGGCGCACTGTCGTTCGCGCTGGGCAGCACGCTGATTACGCGGGTCCTCTACGAGGCCGCGGGAGCCCCCATCATGGCCGGCTCGTATGCGACCGCGGCGCTCAACGTGGGCGCCGCCGTCGGCCCCGTCATCGCTGCGGCCACCCTCAGCACCGAAGCCGGGGACCTCGGGCCGCTCTGGGCAAGCGGACTCCTCGTCGCGGTCGCGCTGCTCATCGCGTTCCCCCTCCTGACCGCCATCACGGCCGGCCGGAGCACCGAGGTGCTCCGGTGACACACGCGAACGCCCCTTGACCGTCGAAGGACGCCGAAGGCTCGTGGAGCGCCGCGGCACCCGTCCGATCGCGCACGTCGCCGCCGAGGCCGGTGTCTCCCGCGCCTGCCTGTCCAAGTGGAAGAACCGGTACGACACGCACGGCGAACTCGGACTGCAGGACCGCCCAAGCGTCCCGCGATCCTCACCGACCCAGACCCCACCCGATGTCGTCGAACGGATCGAGCATCTGCGCCGGGACAACAAGTGGTCCGCCCGCCGGATCACCCTCGAACCCGCAGGCGGGGGAGTGCAGATCATCGAGCGCACAGTAGGCCGGTGGCTGGCGCGCCTGGGCATCAACCACCGCCGGTTCCTCGACCCCGACGGCTCGGCCAACAGGCGCCCGTCGAAACGGATCGTGGCCCACTACCCGGGCCACATGGTCCACCTGGACGTCAAGAAGGTCGGACGGATCCCCGACGGCGGCGGGTGGCGGGCCCACGGACGCGGCTCCAAGCAGGCCAGGGCCGCACAGCGCGCGAAGACCGGTGGCGCCAAGGCCGGGTACGTCTACCTGCACTCTGCCGTCGACGGATTCTCCCGATTGTCCTACACCGAGCCCCTTCCCGATGAGAAGGCCACCACCGTGGCGTTCCTCGGCCGCGCCCGCGCGTTCTTCGCCGCCCACGGCACGAGACGTCATCTCATTCGGCGCGTAAACGTAGTGCTCGAGCTTGCTGTGGTGCACGTCTGACCTGCGGGTTGCGCCATACTCCACGAGTGACTACACCGATCGGTCCCGTGGTCCTCTTCGATGACGACCACTCCATGTACGTCCTCCAGGACCGAGCGTCCGCCGAGGCATGGTGGGAGATGCCCGACGAGTACGCCTGTGGGTTCGACGCCCTCGCCAGACCGTTGCGCATGACGGGTGAGCCGCATCAGGTCACCCTTGAGCTCAGTGGTGATGAACCGGCCGAGGCCGACCTGCGTCGTCTCGTCGCCGAGCACTACCAGCCATTCCTGCAAGGGCAGATGCCGCCACAAGCGTCCGCTCTTTCAGAATTCATTGCGGGACTGCCTGTCGAGGGTGCGTAACGCGGATCTGTTCGTCGGATAGCCCGCCGACGGATCGGGAAATGAGTCTGCGGTAGCAGATGAGGGTGCAGGCGATGCTGGTGAAGGCGAGGAAGTGGTCGGCTTTGCGTTCGTAGCGGCGGTGAAGGCGTCGGCAGCCGGCAAGCCAGGCCATGGTGCGTTCGATGGTCCAGCGGTGGCGGCCCAGCCGTTGCGAGGACTCGACACCTTTACGGGCGATGCGCTGGGTGATGCCGCGCTGGCGTAGCCATCGCCGCAGGTGGGAGTAGTCGTAGCCTTTGTCGGCGTGGAGCTTGCTCGGCTTGCGCCGCCGGGGCCCACGGCGGGAGCGGATCGACGGTATGCCCTTCTGGAACGTCCACTACAACTACCACCGGCCTCACACCGCCGCCGGTCTCTCCGGCACCTTGCGATGCACGGCACCAGACCACGCGGCCTGATCGGACGCTCATGGTGAGAGAACCCCTAAGGCGCCTTGCCTGCTGCGGCCTTCAGAAGGGACTGCCAGTCCGGGAGTTTGACCACTCCGCGGCCCAGGGAGGCTCCCAGTTCCGCCTCCGCCCGCTCGATCGACTGCCAGCCCGGCCATGCGATGGGGTCGGCTCCCTCCGCGCGCAGAGCCGGGAGGGGATCGTCGGGCGCGGGCCGCAGGATGAGTGCCGGCGCGTCCTCGAGGAGCGATGTCGCCGTCTCCTTCGCGCAGGGGCGGTTCGTGCCGATGACGCCCGTGGGGCCGCGCTTGATCCAGCCCGCCACGTACTCGCCCGGGGTGACGACGCCCTCGCGCAGTACGCGGCCGGACAGGTTCGGGACCGTGCTGGTGGCCGGGTCGAACGGAAGGCCCTCCAGGGGGACTCCGCGGTATCCCACCGAGCGCAGGACCAGCTGTCCCTCGATGACCTCGTGGCGGCCCGTGCCCGTCACGCCGCCGTGGCCGTCCGGGGCCGTCCGCTCGAACCGCGCCGCGCCCACGTGGCCCTGCTCGGCGAGCAGGGCGGCCGGGCGGAGGAAGAACCGGAGGTGGATGCGGCGCGGGGCGCCCTTCGGGGGTGTCTCCGCCCAGCCGCGCAGCACCTCCACGTTGCGGCGCTGTGGGGCGGGCAGTGCGGACGGGTCCGTGTACCCCGGGTCCAGGGCCAGCTCCGCCGGGTCCACGACGACGTCGGTCCCCGGCAGGGTGCCCAGTTCGCGCAGCTCCTTGGTGGTGAACCGGGCCTGGGACGGGCCGCGCCGGCCCACCATGTGGATCTCGGTCACCCCGCTGTCCGCCAGAGTGGTCAGGGCGGCCTGCGGCATGTCGGTCGGGGTGAGCTCCGCCAGGCCACGGGCCAGCATCCGCGTCACGTCCACGGCGACGTTCCCCACGCCGATGACCACGGCCGACCGGGCGTCCCGCAGGAAGCCGGCGTCCACGGCGTCCGGGTGGGCGCTGTACCAGGACACGAACTGCGTCGCCGACCAGCTCCCCGGCAGGTCCTCCCCGGGGATGCCCAGGTGGCGGTCGGTGGCGGCGCCCACGCAGTACACCACCGCGTGGTAGAGCTCCCGCAGCCGCGCGACGGGCACGCCCCCGGGGCCGACCTGCACGCCGCCGAGGAACCGGACCCGGTCGTGCTCCAGGACCGCGCGCAGGTTGTTCTGCAGCGACTTGATCTTCTCGTGGTCGGGTGCCACGCCGTAGCGGACCAGGCCGTACGGGCACGGCAGCCGGTCCAGGACGTCCACGTGCACCTCGGAGTCCAGCTGGACGAGGCTCTGGGCGGTGTAGCACCCGCTCGGCCCGGAGCCTACGACGGCGACTCGCAGCACGGCGGAACTCCTCACCCGGGGGGATCGGACGGATCCCAGGAGAACGCTGACGCCTCCAGCATCGCACCCGCCGGGCTCCGCTGACAGGGTGCTGTGCTCCACCCGCGGCGCGTGTCCGATCTGTAGGGAATGTGATCATGCAGTTACGTTCGGTGTGTGCTGGAAGCATCCTTTCTGAATCTTTCTGATCGCTCTCCGGCGGACGGTGCGGTCTCCGTGCGCCCCGCGTGGGAAGTGCGGGAGAACGAGGGCACCACGCGGTGGTTCGAGTTCCGGCTGGCTTTCGCGGACGGCGCCCGGGTCGACGCGCTGGCCGTCGTGGGCGGCGGGTGCGTCTGCGTCGAGGAGGTGCGCGCCCAGCCCGCACTGTCACTCGACGACCTGGCCGTGCTCGCCGACTGGATCGAGGAGTCGGTGGCCGAGGCGCTGACCACCGCGCCCGGCGGCAGCCGGGGGCAGGGGCGCCGTGCGCGGCCGGCCTGGCCGCGCGGGGCGGAGGGGCGCGGGCTGGTGGCGCAGGAGTACCGCGCGGCCCAGCGGCACGGTGCCGACCCGGTCCTCGCCGTGATGGGTGCGACCGGGCACAGTCGCCGGACGTCGCTCAGGCTGATCGGCCAGGCCCGGGACGCGGGCCTGCTGCCGCCGCGCCGCGCCCGGAGGTGAACGCGCGAAGGCCCGGCTCCGGACGTCCTCGGCTTGTCAACCCACCACTGTGCCGGGTGCAACCTTGGGATCGGCTGGCCTGACGCGTAACCTATGGGTTACGCTTTTGGTGTGGATGACCTGAGCGGGGTGGCCGACGCCATCGCCGATCCGGTGCGCCGGGAGATCCTGTTGATGTTGCGCCGCGCCCCGCTGACTGCAGGCGACATCGCCGCCCGGTTCGCCATCAGCCGACCCGCGGTCAGCCGCCACCTGCGCGTACTGCGGGAGAGCGGCCTGGTCCGGGACCAGCAGATCGGACGCCATCGGCGTTACTCCCTCGTCCGCTCCCGGCTGGGTGACCTCGCCGCCTGGCTCACCCGGTTCGACACCCAGCGCGTCGACTGGCCGCAGCGTCTGGCGGCGTTGGAGACCGAGGTCCGCCGCACCCGGCGGGACCGCAACCGGGCCGAGCCCGCCGGCGATCAGCACACCGCACGCCACCCCAAGGAGGACACGGCATGACCCATGAGCCCACCGGACGGCTCGTCCCCACGCCGACGGGTCACGACCTGATCCTCACCCGCGTCTACCGAGCCTCCGCCGACGACGTGTGGGCGAGTGTCACCGAGCCGGAGCGCACCGCCCGTTGGTTCGGCCCGTGGCGCGGCCAGGCGGCGCCCGGCCGCACCGTCGAGGTGCAGATGGCGTTCGAGGAGTCGGCGCCCTGGTGCCCACTCCGGATCGAGGCCTGCGAACCGCCGCGCCGGCTCGCCGTCTCGATGGAGGACGACGCCGGATTCTGGTCGATGGAACTGCTGCTGGCCGAGACCGACGGCACCACCGAACTCCGGCTGGTCCATCACCTCGCCTCCGCAGAGCACCTCGGCCAGACCGGCCCGGGCTGGGAGTACTACCTGGACATGCTCACCGCCGCACGCACGGGCGGGCCACGGCCCGACTTCGAGGACTACTACCCCGCACAGAAGGCGTACTTCGAGTCCCTGGCCTGAGCTCCGGTGGGCAGGTCACATCACGCCTCCGGGAGGACTTCCACGCGTTCCCGACCCGGCGCGATGACGCGCTGTCCGCTGTGGGATGCGTCGCTCCGCGAGAACGGGCCGGTGAGATCGCCGGCCGGCCTGCCGGACGCCGCCGGCCGAGCACCGCCGCGGACACGGGCATGATGCGGGCGCTGAACCATGGCCGCGCCGACGCGGGCGGGCTGCGCCGGGCGTCGGCCGCGCTGCACCAGCTCGAGGCCGCCGGCACCCGCCTCGTCCTCGCGGTCGACGTGACGGCCCGGCAGCCCCCCGTGCCGGCTGCTGGCCGCGAGCTCAGCCGGCGAGCAGGGCGTGCACCCACTGGTCTTCGCGTTGCTCGATGTATTCGGCGTCGTTTCGCCAGGCGTCACCGTGGCCTTCAGCCCACAGCCTTGCCCAGGGCTGGACACCTTGGGCGGCCTGAGTTCGCAGGAAGTCGTGCATGGAACGCGTACGGCGCCCCAACAGAGGGGCCAACCGACGACGTTCGGACTCATCGAGACCGTACGCGTCGGCGAAGACTCTCAGTCGTTCCGCCGCGTCCGGGCGCTGCCAGTCTGGATGTGCGGACAGCGGGATGAACCCGTGAATGGCGTATGCGACATCCCACAGGAGGGAGCCGGGACCTGCTGCGTCCCAGTCGATGAGGGCCCACCGCGTCTCGTCTGCGACCACGAGGTTCCAGGGGGCCAGGTCGTCATGGGCGATGATGTCGCTGCCCTCGGGAGGGATCAGTGTCTGCCAGTGCGCGTCGGACGGGGGCGTGAAGTCCTGCACGGCATCGTGGAAGTCGCGGATGAGGCGTGCAACGCGAGCCAGTTGTCGAGCGGGGTCCATCAGCGAGAACCGGTCGGGCCAGACCACATGTCCCGGCATGAAGGTCAGGACCTCACGTCCTTGATCGTCAATGCCGAGTGGGCGAGGCGCCGCGCTGAATCCCACCTCGTTCAGGTGGGCGAGCAGGGCATGCACGGAGGGAATCCATGGTCCGGCCGGACGGCGAACGGTGTCTCCGACGCGAACGACACCATCACTTACGTTGCCGCCAGGCAACGGCTGTTCATCATCGTGCTGCATCGAACCAGTGTGTCGGACCAGCTCGCCGTGATCACCCCATTAACGGGGGAACGTCAGAGTGCGGACAGAGGCTGAAGAACAAGCTCAGAGCATGTTCCGCATCCGCGTGATCTCGCTCGTCTGCTGGGCGATCACCTCGTCGGCCATCTCCTCCACGCGGATGTTGTTGCCCTGCCCCTTCACGTCCGTGGCCATGGTGATCGCGCCTTGGTGATGGGTCGTCATCAAGGTCAGGAAGAGATGGTCGAACGCCTTCCCCTCGGCCGCGCGGAGCTTCTTCAGCTGGGTCTCGGTCGCCATGCCGGGCATCGCGGCGTGCTCGTGCCGCTCGGCCTTCAGCGGCTTCTTGTACGACTTCAGCCAGCCCTTCATGGCCTCGATCTCGGGCTTCTGGCCGGCCGCGATGCGCTCGGCGATCCGCTTCACATCCTTCGACCCGGCGCGCTGCGGAGTGAGTTCCGTCATCACCAGGGCCTGTTCGTGGTGCTCGATCATCATGCGGACGTAGGCGACGTCGGCCGAGTTGGGGGAGTCGTTCTCCGCGCGCCGGCCGGCGGCCTCCTCGGCGGACAGGGTGCGGTTCGCCTCGCCGGGCTCACCCGGCGCGATCACGGCGGGCCCGTCCGCGGCGGCCGGCTTGCGGTCCGGACCGGAGTCACAGCCCCCGGCCGCGAGCACGGCCAGGGCGACCAGCCCCGTCGCGACGGCGGACGCCCGGGACCAATGGCGGAACAGCACAACGACCTCCTGTGACAGGCGAGTTGGGAAACACCTTGTGTTGCGGACGACGTACTGGCACGTTTCCGCGGGTCATTGATCGGAAAACGTCTTGGTGATTCTGTTGCCCCCTGTTGGTATGTGCATGGCGAAGACGATACTGCGTGGTGCGTGAACCGTTCCGCAGTGAACGGAACCAGGGAGGAAAACAGTGATCCTGTTGAACGACCGCAGAACACGCCGCAGACGCGCGGGAGTTGTGGCTGCCGCCGGTGGGCTGCTGGCCGCGCTCCTCACAGCGGCACCGGCAGCGGCCACCCCCGACCCGGGGGACGCGCCGTCCGCGCCGAAGAAGGTCTCCAAGAGCGCCCAGGCCGAGGTTCGTGAGGCCATCCGGAGCGGCGAGATACCCGGCCAGGACGAGATCGTCCACTCCGGCAACATCCAGCATCTGGCCCACGTCCCCAAGGACGTGCTCCAGGGCACGAACTCGGACCTCGCCTTCCAGGGCAGGTACGCGTTCGCCGGCAACTACGACGGCTTCCGTATCTTCGACATCAGCAACCCCAAGGTGCCGAAGACCGTCGCCCAGGTGCTGTGCCCCGGCTCGCAGAACGACATCTCCGTCTCCGGAAACCTGCTGTTCCTGTCCACCGACTCCTCGCGCAGCGACAGCAGTTGCTCCAGCACCACCCAGCCGGCGACCGAGAAGTCCTCGTGGGAGGGCATGAAGGTCTTCGACATCAGCGACAAGCGCAACCCGAGGTACGTCGCCGCGGTCGAGACCGCCTGCGGCTCGCACACCCACACGCTGGTGCCCGAGCGCCGCAGCGTCTACGTGTACGTCTCCTCGTACTCGCCGAACGCCGCCTACCCCGACTGCCAGCCGCCGCACGACGGCATCTCCGTCATCAAGGTGCCGCGCAACGCCCCCGAGAAGGCGAAGGTCGTCGGCTTCCCCGTGCTGTTCCCCGGGGAAGGGCCGGACGGCGGTGGCAACCCGGGAGGACCCGCCAACCCGGGCGTCTCCAAGACCACCGGCTGCCACGACATCACCGTGCTGCCGTCGAAGGACCTGGCCGCGGGCGCCTGTATGGGGGACGGCATCCTGTTCTCCATCAAGGATCCGGAACGCCCGAAGGTCATCGACCGGGTGCAGGACAACGTCAACTTCGCGTTCTGGCACTCGGCGACCTTCAACCAGAAGGCGAACAAGGTCGTCTTCACCGACGAGCTGGGCGGCGGCGGCGCGGCCACCTGCAACGCGGAGGTCGGCCCGGACCGTGGTGCCGACGGCATCTACGACGTCGTCGGCAAGGGCGACAAGCGCAAGCTCGTCTTCCGCAGCTACTTCAAGATCCCCCGCCACCAGGCGGACACCGAGAACTGCGTCGCCCACAACGGCTCGCTGATCCCGGTCAAGGGCAAGGACATCATGGTCCAGGCCTGGTACCAGGGCGGCGTCTCCGTCTGGGACTTCACCGACTCGGCCAAACCGAAGGAGATCGCCTACTTCGACCGCGGCCCGCTGACCACCGACACGATCAAGTCGGGCGGCTCGTGGTCGGCGTACTACTACAACGGCTACATCTACTCGAACGAGTACGCGCGGGGCTTCGACGTCCTGAAGATCAAGGACCGGCGCACGGACCCGGCCCGCTGGGTCCACATGCGTGAGCTCAACGTGCAGACGCAGCCGGACTACTTCGACTGAGCCGGCGGACCGCACTCCGGTGCGGCCCCGGTCGTGAAGAACCGCGACAGATCCTTGTCGTCCCTCCCGCCGCAGGCTCCGGTCTCCGGCGGGAGGCCCAGCTTCCAGTCGAGCCGGTAGCGCTTGAACAGCTCGGCCCGCAGCACCGGCACCGGCATCGGCACCCCCGGCACCAGAGCCGCGTACACGGCGCCCATCAGCAGGGCGCGCATCATCGGGTAGTCACTGTCGACGTCAGGCGAACCGTGCCGGGCCATGGTGTCCCGCAGCAGCTCGGCCAGCCGCCGCTGCTCCGGGCACTGCATGAAGCCCTCGGCCTGCAGGATCCCCGCCATGTGCTGGCGCATCAGCACGGGCCGGTCCATGGCCAGGCCCAGGATCGCGTCGATGGCCCGGGCCATCCGCTCCCGGCCGTCCTCGGTGCGCGGCTCGCGCTCCAGCGCCTCCTCCAGCGTGCGGTGCATCAGCCGGTGCACGGCGGACTGCACCAGCTGGCGCTTGCCGGGGAAGTAGTACGACACCAGACCGCGGGCCGAGCCCGCTCTGTCCGCGATGTCGCCGAGCGTCGTCGCGTCGTAACCGCGCTCGCCCACGAGCTCGACCGCGGCCTGCAGGAGCCGCTCCCGGGAACGCCGCCGCAACTCTTCATTGACCGAGGCGCTACGCGGAGACATGCTGTAACTCCTGTGTTGACTGGCTGCCAGCCAACTATACTCAGAGCGTCCGGCCAAGGCCTCTCGGTTCTGGGCCGGTGATGCCGTCTGCCTCGGGCGACGCGGGGGATCGTCCGAGGCGGGGGGTAATACGGCTAACGGCAACCGACGGGCATACCGTTAACGCCCAGCTCAGCTGCCATTACCATCATGTCGCAGGCCCACTCTTCCTTGCATCCTCGTTGGGTGTGGGAGATTCTTGGGAGATCATCTCCCCGCCCTACTTCTTGCGTCGCGGGCGGGCCGGCTCCCACTCCGCAGGGTCGTCTACCAGGGCCGTCGACTTCTCCCACAGCTTCTGCAGGTCGGTCGCGATGTCCTTCTCCATCGCCAGCGTCGTGTGCGAGTAGGTGCCCTCGACGCCCGGGATGGTGTGCCGCATCCGCTCCTCTACCGCCACCCGCGGATGCTTCAGCTCGTCCAGCCACACCTTCATGGAGTGCCGCAGCCCGTGCGGCACCAGGTTCTCGATCCCGGCGACCGCCTTCATGTCCGGCATGCGCGACGGCCGGCCCAGACGGTCCGGCACGGCCTGGTGGCCGTCGACGAACCGCCGCCAGATGTCCGCGTAGAAGTACGCCCCGGTGTCCATCTTCCGGCCCGTGGCGCTGGGGAACACCCACTCCGAGGTGTGAGAGGCGAGCGCTTCGCGCAGCAGCCCGGCGAGGAACGGCGGCAGAATGATGCTGCCCGTCGACTCGTACTTCGGCGCGACCTGAGCCTTCTTGCCGTCGACGTACTGGCTCTGCTCCTGCACCAGCAGCCGGCATCCCTGCCCCTGGTCGTCGAGGACCAGGTGCTCCCGGCGCAGCCCGGCCGCCTCGGAGATGCGGAGCCCGCAGTAGGCGATCGTCAGGACCAGCGTGTAGCCGACGAGGCCGCGCATCTCGCGGGCGTTGCGGGCCAGCAGGTAGGCCTGGCGCGGGGTGGCGATGACGACCTCGTCGTGCTGCTGCTTGCCCTTGTACCGGCCGCGGCGCCGCGACTTGAGGGTGGGCACCGGGTTGTCGGCGCGCACCTTCGAGGTGACGGCATCGTCGAACATGACCCGCAGCACTGACATGACGCTCTTCACGTAGCGGGGCTTGTACTGCCTGCGCAGCTGCTGCTCCCACGTCTTGACGGCGACCTCGGTGATGTCGCCCATGGCGGCGTCCCCCCAGCGGGGGAGGATCACCGACCGCAGCCTTTGCCGGTAGGTCTTGTCGCTGCGGTTCGCAAGCTCCACCGACTCGATCCACAGGTCCGCCCACTCGCGGACGGTGATGCGGCTGTCCCGCGGATCGAGGAACGTCTTGCGCCGCACGTCCGTTTCGAGGCCGGCCGCGTAGTTCTTGGCCGAGGTCTTCGTGGTGAACGGCTGCCCGTTGTCGTCGCGGGTGACTGAACCCCAGGTGCCGTCGGGCAGTTTGTATCTGCCGCGCCACGCTTTCCCGCGCTTCTCCGCATACGCCATGGATCACCTCGCCGAGCCGTGCACTGCGCATCAACCTCTGGCGGCGCGCAAGGCCGAGATGACCGTCGAGTGGTCCAGCTCCTGCTGGCCGCCGGCTATGTGACTGTCCAGCAGCTCCTGCATGCGCTGCGCACCGCACTCGGTGATCAGCTTACGGTCGACGGGGATGACGAAGCCGTCGTCGCCGTGATCCTCGATCAGGATCTGGCCCTCAAACGGCATACCCGAGACGCGCACTACCCGCACACACATTGGTCCCCCAAGACCGCCGCGGGTGCCCCTCCCTCGTGGTGCTGCCATGAGATCACAGTTTGTTGAGGGACGGGAGGGGTCGGACGCAAACAGTGTGCGTGCGGTTACGAACCGTCGGCGGCTTGCGGTTCGTCGTCACCGTCGGGCAGCCCGTGCAGCTGGCTTTCGGCGCGGCGCCAGGCGAGGAGCGCTTCCTGGATCTGTTCGGGGGTGGCGTCGGGCTGGCCGTGGACGACGACGGTCATGCGGACACCGTTGGCGCCGGGCAGCCGGATGACGGTGGAGTCGAGCAGCGGATCGTCGCTTTCCAGCTCGTCGACGATCCGCAGGGGCAGCTTGCCGCGCAGCTTGTCCGCGCCGCCGCGAAGGTTGGCTGAAATGTCGTGGACGACGGGCGCTGGGGTGGGTTCGCCGCCGTGGAGGATGGCGAGCCCGGATCCTTCGGCCCACCCAATGTGGGGCTCGACTTTCGTGAGCGATGGGGGGATGCGGCCGGGGCGGCGGCTGGCATCTTCGAGGTTCTGGACGCTGCCTTCGCTGATGCCGGCGCGTTCGGCAAGGGCGACCTGCGAGAGGCCGCGTGCTTCGCGTGCCGCCCGGATGGCGGTTGCGAGCTTGGGCCACTGCAGTTTGGTCCGGTCCTCTGTCATGGCCCTCATGATGCCGCACGGTTTGGCAACACGCACTGATCAAATCCCCCAATTGACCAGGATTGATCGGTCTTAAGGGGTCTCTTTTGTTGCTTCGTTAGCCCCTCGTTGCGCCTGCGCCCTGTAAGTGCGCCTGTGCGCGCCGTGCACCTCTGGCCATGGGTAGGCCCTCCGTGCCCCACTGAGCGCTCACTGGAACCCAATGAACACCCAACGAAACCCAGCGAAGTTCTTGCGCTTCTCTCCTTGATGGGTCTACGTTGTGTCTCGTGAGACCCAACGGAGCCGCAATGAAGGCCATCCGCGAGGCACGGGGGATCAGCCTTCAGCAGCTCGCAAAAGACATCGGCCGAGATGTCGGCTTCCTCTCCCGGGTCGAACGCGACCAGCAGGGAGCGGGAGACGAAACCCTCCACCGCTACGCCGAGCGCCTGAACGTGCCCATCACCGCCATAACTCACAAGGAGACATCCCGTGACCAGGAATGACCTGGCTCCCCCCACCGCGGTCAGCGAGGGGGAGTTCACGACCGCAGTCGACACCATGCTCATCCTCCGACTCGCCTCGGTGGTCGAGCAGCTGGCCTCGCAGCAGGCCGTCGAGAGCCTTGAGCTTCGCTGCTTCACCCCCGAAGAGGCCGCCGAGATCCTCGGCAAGACCGAGAACTGGGTCGCCGACCAGATCCGCGCCCGCCGGATCCCCTTCACCTACGTCGGCCGCACGCCGCGCCTGACGGCCGCCCACATCCGGCAGATCCAGGCGCAGGGCGAAGTGCTCCCGCACAAGTACGCCAAGCCCGTCGCTGCCAAGACGCCGGCCCGCGCCGCCGCCTAGAGCGGCAAAGAGGCCGACGCGTAACCGCCAAGCCCGCGCCGACCTCGCAGTCCCCATCCAGAGCACGCAACGAAAGGGACCGCCGTGTCCATGATTCCAGACCCCGAGCACAACCCGCTGGACGACTTCGACCGCATCACGACGCAGGTCCGCATGGTGTCTCCGCTGGAGACGATGTTCCGCGCGGCGGAGGAGACCCTGCTGGCGACCCGACCGGAGGGCTTCGAGGTCGAGGAGATCGGCCGGCTGGCCCTGGAGTGGCTGCCGGAGGCCGAGAAGGAGCAGGCGTTCAACGAGCTGCTCTACACGTACTGGGAGGCGCAGGCCGCCGACCGGGAGATGTGGGCCCGCTACGAGGCCACCGGCGGTGCCGCATGAGCGACTACTCCGAGAGCGCTGGCCGGTTCGCCCGGGACACCGCCAAGCATCAGATGACCGTCAAGCACGAGGACGGCTTGTACAGGCACCTCAAGTTCATGAACCCCGAGCACGGCAGCTTCGGCGCCTTCGAGCTGATCACCTGGCCGTACAACCTCGTCGTCAAGACCGGTTGGACGTTCCACTTCGACATCGACGCCACCCCGGACATGTTCGACCTGTTCCGCCGCACCGCCTTCACCGGGCAGATCAACCCCGGCTACTGGTCCGAGAAGGTCCGCGCGGGCCGCGACGAGATCAAGGGCTTTGACCCGGATCTCCTGAAGGCAGAGATCGCGTCGACGATCGCGCAGTGGATGCGCGACGACCTCGACACCCGCGTTGCTGAGCAGGCGGAGGAGCTGGGCTTCACGCCCGAGGACGTGAGGAGCGTTTCCGGCGTCCGGCAGGAGCTGGCCCGGCAGGTCAGGCCGCAGTGGCGGGCCGCCAACCGGGAACTGCGCGAGGCCGTGCACGAGCACTTCTTCAGCGACGACGCCGACTACAACGTCGAGTACGAGTCGGAGGCTCACCGGGCTCTGCACGACTTCTCGTTCCGCCCCGAGGGCGACACCAGCGAGTACCCGTACTACTTCGCCGACTGGCACGAGTGGCAGATGAGCGACTTCACGCCGGGCTTCCTGCACTGCTGCTACGCGATCCGCCACGGCATCGACCTGTACGACGCCGCCCGCAAGACGGCGGAGGTGGCCGCATGAACGCCGAGCAGTGGAACGAGCTGTACCCGGTCGGCGCCCTGGTGTTCGCCTACCCGGGCTGCCGGCCGGAGGACGGCGCGGACACCCGCCTCGTCACCCGGACCCGTAGCAAGGCGTCCGTCCTCGGAGGCCACACCGACGTTGTCTGGGTCGACGGGCACAGCGCCTGCATCGCCCTCAGCCACGTCGACCCGGTGACCGAGGAGCAGTTCGCGAAGGCCCGTGCCGAGGAGACGGCCGCCGCTGTGGCCGCTGAGGGTGCGCTGCCGGTGCCGGTCGGCGACCAGCCCCAGCCGCTCGACGACGCGCGGCTCGCGGAGATCGCGGCCCGGGTCGAGAAGGCCAGCAGGGGGCCCTGGACGCTCGCTTACGAGTACTGCGACTGCTCCGAGGACTGCGGGCACGGCCTCTATGTGTCGCGCATCAACACCGGCGCCGGGCCCGCCACCGAACTCGTCGACCTGCCGAACGGCGAGTGGGAGCTGATGGTTCACGCCCGCGAGGACATCCCCGCCCTGCTGGCGGAGGTCGAGCGCCTCAAGGCGACGCTGGCGAAGTACGTCGGCGCGGAGCCGACGATCGCCGAGGAGATGGCCTACCTCAGCCGCAGCGTCGAGGCCGTGACCAAGGTCTGCGACGAGGCCGAACGGCAAGCCCGCCGCTGGGAAGACCCGCTGCCCGTTCCCGAGTGGGTCGGAGTGATCAGGCACGCGCTCGAACTCGCCCCCAAAAGCACCGTCCGCGCCGAGGAGGCGTGAATGACCACCGTTCTGGAAGCCCTCCCCGCGCGCCCCCGGAAAGCGTCCGCGGCCCGCCGCCGCCGGCACCAGCACCAACTGCCCTGGCGGCTCCACCAGATCGCCCCCGACGCGGCCACCATCCTCGTCACCCCGATCTGGATGGACGGCACCGGCCGCAGCGTCCGCCACTACCTCGCCCGCGCCCTCGACGGCAACGGCCAGATCATCCGCTTCCAGGCGGGCGGATCCCAGCGCATCGCCGCCCTCCTCCAGGGCGCCTACCCGGGCGCCGACTGGAACCGACCGCAGACCTGGACGGCCGCGACCAACAGCCTCACCGTGCGGCGGCCCATGACCAACGCCGAGATGCGGGCCGCGATCCAGCGGCTGGGGGAGCGGGAGGCCTTCCTCTCCGCCGAGCTGGCCTTCGAACGCGAGCGCAACTTCGAGCTCACCACCGCCCGCGACTACGCCGCCACGGCAGCCGCCGGCTACATCGACCGCACCGGACTGGAGGCGCCGTGAGCATCGCCCGCCTGGACACACCGATCAACTTCAAGGTCGGCGACACCATCGTCGACTCCCGATGCGGCACCACCGTGACGGGGACCGTAACCCAGGTTCGCGGCAACTCCGTGTACTACCGCGACAGCTGCACCGCCTGCACCCGCGACGGACTCCACCACCGCACACAGGCCGACTTCTCCACCACCAGCAAAGGGGAAGCGGCGTGAGCATCACCGATCTGATACCGGCCCTGAAGGGCCACGGCCGGCGCCGCGCGGTCGACGAGGTGGAGCGGCTGCGGGAACGCGAGCAGCAGCTGGAGACCGCGCTCGGCGCCGCGGGTGACGAGGTGGCCCTGCTGCGGTGGGACCTCACCGTCGCCCACCACCACCTCGGCGAGGCGGAGGAACTGGTCGTCAAGCAGCAGGCCGACATCGACGACCTCACCGCCGAACGCGACCAGTGGCGCGACGAGGCCCTCGCCTTGAAGGCCCGGTTCTCCGCCCAGTTGGCCGCCGAAGCCAACGCCCACCGCATCGACGTGCCCCGCATGGTGCGCCCGGTCGACGGGCCCGAGGACGAAGCGACCGCGCCGATCGACGTCCGCCCCCTCTGGGACGCCCTCGGCATCCGGCCCGTCACCGACCCGGGCCAGGTGAAGTGATGACGATCAATCCGGCCTGCGACGAGTGCGGCGCGGAGATCACCGGAAAGCGCGTCCGCGGACGATGCCGGCCTTGCTACAAGCGCCTCTACAAGAAGCTCAAGCGCGAAGGGACCTTCGTATCCCTGGTGGGCACGTCACGCTCAGGTGCCCCTCTGTGTGAACGCCTGCTGGCCCACATCGAGAAGACGGACACCTGCTGGTGGTGGACCGGTCACGTGGCCCCTAAGGGGTACGGCGTGATCTATCTCAGGGGCAAGCCCTTGTACGTGCACCGGGTCTCTTACGAGGTCCACGTCGGCCCCATACCTGACGGGCTCGTGATCGACCACGCCTGCCACAACCGCGACGCGCAGTGCACAGGCGGATTCGGTTGCATCCACCGCCGCTGCGTCAATCCCGAGCACCTTGAGGCCGTCACCGACGCGGTCAACCGCCTGAGGGGCCGCGGCGGAGGAGCGAACAACAGAACCAAGACGCACTGCATCCGAGGCCACGCATTCACCCCGGAGAACACCGAGCGGCAGGGGCCGAGCAAGCCAGGTGGTCGAGAGCGGCGCCGGTGCCGCACATGCACTCAAGCGAACCGAGCCCGGCGTCGGCAAGCGAAGGCCTCATCCGCCCAGTAAGCGAACGCCCCGCCGGGCGAATCGGCGGGGCATCCGACACCAGAATCCCATGGAGAACCCCATGCAGTTCGAGCAGCCCGCCCTCTTCCCCATCACCGACATCCAGACCCGCGGCTACGCCCAGCCCGAGCCCCGCGTTGAGGTCGAGGAGACCGAGCACGTCGAGATCGAGGACGCCGCCTGATGCGTCTCACGATCCCCCAACCCGAGCTCGCCGCAGCCGCCAAGTGGGCGGCCCGGCAGGCGCCGAACAAGGCCGCCAACCCGGTCCTGCTCGGCGCCCGCCTGGAGGCCAGCGACAGTCACCTGCGGGTGAGCGTGTGGGACGGCGCGACCGCCGCACACGCCACCCTCGACGCCGACGTCGACGAACCCGGCGTGATCGTCGCCTCGGCGCAGATGCTCGCCGACATCACCGGCAGCCTCCGCAAGGCCGATGTCACCCTCACCGGTGGCGACGGTCTGGCGGTCACCACACCGGCCGCCGAGTTCAACATCCCCGCCATCGACCCGCGCACTTACCCGACCCTGCCCGGCCTGCCGGAAGCGCAGGGCACGGTGGACGGGGCGGAGTTCGCGACCGCCTACCAGCGGGTGCACCGGGCCATCGACTCGAAGGCGTCCGGTTCGTTCGCCGGCATGACCGGCATCCGGCTGCGGGTCGTCGGCGACAAGCTGATGCTGTCGGCCACCGACCGGTTCCGCATCGCCACCGCCTGGCTCCCGTGGGACGGCGACGACAAGGGGCTCGGGGTGGTGCCGGGCAAGGTGATGGCTGACAACGCCCGCACCTTCAGCGACCAGCTGCGCATCGCACTGCCGGCGGCCGGTGACGGCACCGCAGCGCTGATCGCCAACAGCCGGGCCGTGTCCACGCTGCTGATCGAACCGTCCCTGTTCCCGCACAAGGTCGACACCCAGATCCCCACCAGCTTCACCGGGGAGATTACCGGGGATGTCGACGAGCTGACCGCGGCGATCCAGGCGGCGATGACCGTGTCCAGCGGCACCCTCCTGTGGATCAACACGGCGGGCAGCGACGTCACCTTCCGGGCCGGCCGCGACGCCTCCAGTCGGGTCACGGCCGACGCCACCTATGAGGGCGACCGCGAGAGCTTCGAGATGGCCATCAACGCCGGCTACCTCCTCGACGGCCTCGCCCCCATCAGCGGCCCGGTCCGCCTTTCCCTCACCAAGCCGATCGCCCCGGCCGTCATCGAACCCGTCGACGAGGACGGCTACCGGTACACGGTCGTCCCGATCCGCGACCCCGCCAAAGCCGCCGCCTGACCAGGAGACCCTGACGTGATCACCATCGCTGACCGCACCCTCAGCCGCCTCGTCGCCCAGACCCGACCGCACGTCGGCAACTTGATCGACTCCGAGGCCGTCCAGTGCATCACCTTCGACCACGACGGCCGCCACCTGTACGCCATGGCCACCAACCGGTTCACCATGGCCATCTCCCGCACTCAGCTCACCGGCGTGGGCGACAAGCCGTGGACCGCAGTCGTGCACCGCATGCAGGTGCCCGAGGTCGAAGCCGCCGTCAAGCTCCTCGACGCCAAGCCGATCGAGCTCGAGCGCACCGACACCCACCTCGTCCTCTCCGGCGAGTCCGGCAGCCGCATCGCCATCAACCTGTCCCAGCCCGACAAAGAGCCGATGTCGTGGCGGAAGTACCTGCTTCCTCTCCTGGAGCAGAAGACGGCCGCCGCCGAGATGTCGATGACCCCGAAGTTCTTCGGCGCCTGGAAGAACCTGCCCGGTCCGGTGTCGATGTGGTGCGTCGGCGAGATGAAGCCGACGCTGATTCTCGCCTCGGACTTCATCGGCATGCAGATGCCGGTCCGCACTTCTGAGACCCACGACCTCACAGTGCGCCGCGAGCTGGACGCCTGGAAGGCCGCCAAGCGCGACGAGCACGCCGAGCCGGTCGCCGCCTGAACCACAGCCACATAGCCGGCGGTCGCGTCGAGCCCCCCACTCCGCGACCGCCACCCGAGGCGGCTCACCCCGCTCACCCCCCTGGACGGGGTGAGCCGCCGCCAATCAGCACACCCTCTGGAGGGTCACATGAGCACCGAAAGCACCACAAAACCCACCGGCACCGTGCCGGACGGCGTCCTGATCGGGCACCTCACCCCGGGCACGGCGGCGTGGGAGGAGGCCCGCACCGGGCTCACCATCACCGCCACCGAGATCGCCGCCGTCGTCGGCCTCTCCCCGTGGATGAGCCGCTTCACCCTCTGGCACAAGAAGGCCGGCCTGCCCACCCCGCCCTTCGAGATGAACCCGGCCGTCGAGTGGGGCAACCGGCTCGAGGACGCCGTCGCCATCAAGTGGCAGGACGAACACCCCGGCCAGCTCGCCGCCCCCGCCGGCACCTGGATG
The DNA here is from genome assembly GCF_042803315.1 of Streptomyces sp. NPDC057424. Lineage (NCBI taxonomy): Bacteria > Bacillati > Actinomycetota > Actinomycetes > Kitasatosporales > Streptomycetaceae > Streptomyces > Streptomyces sp. NPDC057424. The sequence continues at coordinate 61,833 of NZ_JBHVCP010000018.1, read as the reverse complement.
CACCGGGAGAGGGAGTGGCAGCGCGCCACCCCCGACCGGCTCATCTACCCGCAGCCCGCCAGCGAGTTCGACGTACCGGAGCAGGCGGTCGGCCTGCTGGAGGTGAAGACGGCTCCGTTCGGCGACGAGTGGGGCCCGTCCGGCGCCGAGGACGGGGTGCCGATCCACTACCGCTGCCAGGTCATCTGGCAGATGGACGTCCTCGGCCTGCGCCGCACCGACTTCGCCGTCCTCATCTCCGGCCACGACTACCGCGAGTACGTCGTCGAGTACGACGAGGACGACGCGCGCATCCTCCGCGACGCCGCCGAACGCTTTCTCGACGACGTCCGCCGCGGCGTCCCTCCGGAGATCGACGGCAGCGACCACACGTACAACACCCTCCGCGTGCAGCCGCACCGCTACGACCCGGTCGACGTCGAGATCCCCGGCCCCATCGCCAGCGACTACGAGGTCATCGGCGCCCAGTACAAGGCCGTCGGCGAGCAGTACACGCAGGCCAAGTCCCGCCTCCTCGCCGCCCTCGGCACCGGCAAGAACGCCATGCACCTCGGCCGCCGCATCGCCTACCGCGTCGCCAACGACGACGGCACCACCAAGCAGCTCCAGCCCGCCCGATAGGAGACCCCGTGTCCCGCATCTCCGACCGCCTCAACAACCGCCAGCAGGCCGCGGCCGGCGCCGACCTCGGCGATGGCGACTTCACCTTCGCCCCCGCCACCCGCGAGAAGATCAAGGCCCGGCTCGCCCTCATGGGCGTCTCCGGCGCCGGCAAGACCTACACCGGCCTGCAGATCGCCCGCGGCCTCGGTGAGCGCTTCGCCGTCATCGACACCGAGCGCGGCTCCGCATCCAAGTACGCGGGCGTCCACGGCCTGCAGTTCGACACCCTGCAGCTGCGCCGCTTCGATCCGCGCGACCTCATCAAGGCCCTGGCCGCCGCCGCGAACGCCGGCTACGGCACCGTCCTCATCGACTCCCTCACCCACTTCTGGTCCGGCACGGAAGGCACTCTCGAGCAGGTCGACCGCGCCGCGAAGGCCCGCTACGGCAACAACTCCTTCGGCGGCTGGAAGGAAGGCACCCCCCTCCAGAACTCCATGGTGGATGCCCTGCTGTCTTTCCCCGGCCACGTCATCGCCACGATGCGCTCCCACACCGAGTGGTCCCTGGAGCGCAACGACCGGGGCCAGTTGGAGCCGCAGCGCAAGGGCACCAGGCCGGAGCAGCGCAAGGGCATCGAGTACGAGTTCGACGTCGTCGGGCTGATGGACACCGACAACACGCTCACCGTCATCAAGTCCCGATGCCCCGAGCTGCACTCCGCCCGGATCGCCCGGCCGGACGGGGGAGCGGTCGCCAAGACGATGCTCGCCTGGCTGAACGACGGCGCGGCCGGCGTCGACCCTGCCGAGTACATCGACCGGGCCACCGCCGCTGAGGCGACCCCCGAGGAACTGCGGCAGCTGGCCGATGAGGTCGAGTCCCGCGGCCTGCAGGCCACCCCGATGCTCGCGCCCGACGGTGGCGCCACCGTCCTCGGCGACTACATCCGCGCCCGCATCACCGAGTTCAAGCCCCAGCAGTAGCCCGCACACGCGAACGGCCGCCCGCGGGCAGTGCGGGCGGCCTCTCACCCCAAGGAGACCACACCTCATGGCCAAGAAGCCCACCGTCCCCCTCGCCGACCTGATCGGTTCCGTCCGCCGCTCCCCGGAAGGCACGCGCCTCGCCGTCCTCTGGCCCTCCCCGCCGCACCCCGCCCGCTGGATGGTCACTGACCGGTGGGGCTCCACCGGCTACGAGCCCGACGAGACCGTCGCCGTCTGGCCCGTCGTCGGAGCCGTCCCCTTCAGCCCTGCCGCAGGAATGGAGCTCGCCGAGTTCAAGGGGAAGGCGTCATGAGCCGCCGCCTCACACTCGCCGAGCAGGTCGCCGCTGACGCCCGCGACAAGACCCTCGCCCAGCTCGTCCGCCAGGCCTCCGACTGGGACCGCAAGGTCGTCGCCCAAGCCGTCCTCATCTGGATGCGGGACCACGACACCGTCTCCGCCAACGACCTGCGCGGCCAGCTGCCCGAGGTGGCTGGTGGCGTCCTCCCCGGGGTGCTCCGCGGCATGAGCCACAACTACCTGATCCACACCGGCGACTTCGTTCCGTCCACCGCGCCCGCCACCAAAGGCCACCGCATAGCGGTCTACCGGCGCCGCACCGCCGCAGACCGGACGGAGGCCGCCGCATGAGGGTCCTCGCCGGGCTGGCCGCCGCCTGGCTCGCCGCCGGAGGCGTCATGGCCGCCCGCACCGTCTGGCGCCAACGCCGCCACCTCCCCGCCGCACCCGACAACCAGCCCGGCACCGACACCGACGCCTTTATCACCTGCCGTCGCATCGCCGCACTGCCCACCGCACGCCGAGAGGAGACCAAGCCGTGACCACCCACCGCCAGCCGCCCCACCACAACACCCTGACCTGCTACACCGACTACCGGTGCCGGCTTCCCGAGTGCGTCGACCGGTACAACGCCTGGAGCCGCGACCGCGAACGGGCCATCGCCGACGGAACCTGGCAGCCCCTGCTGGACGCCGAACCCATCCGCCAGCACCTCCTCAAGCTCCACGCGGCCGGAATCACCATCCACCGCGTCGCCGCGGTCACCGGCCTCACCTACAAGTCGGTCCGCAGCTTCACCCAGCACGACTACGGCAACGCCGCCCCGCGGCGCCGCCGCTGCACGCAGGAAGTCGCAGAGAAGCTCCTCGCCGTCACCCTCGACCAGCACACCCCCGGCTACGTCGACCCCATCGGCAGCCTGCGCCGCTTCCAGGCCCTCGTCGCCATCGGCTGGCCCACGATCCACACCGCCCGCCGCGCGGGACTGCACCCGTCGAACCGCACGACGATCTTCCAGGCGCCCAAGATGCGTGCCGCCACGGCCCAGCGCATCGCCGACGCCTACGACGAGATGCGCCAGGAGAAGCCGGCCCGGCACGGAGTTTCTGCGACGAGCATCAAGCGGGCGAAGAAGCAGGCCGCAGACCGCCGTTGGCCGCCGCCGAAGTACTGGGACGAAGTCGGCGCCATCGACGACCTCCACTTCGAGCCGCTGTACGGCGTGACGAAGCGGGAGCTGGTTGCCCAGGACGCCAACTGGATCATGCGGACGACCGGCCTCGACCGGCACGCCACCGCGGAGCGCCTCGGCATCCACAAGTCCTACCTCGACCACGCCTTCCGCGAGCACCCCGAATACGACCTGGGGGTGGCGGCGTGACCGCCGGGAAGCCTCGGCAGCGAGTCGCGGAGGATAGCCCGGCCTGCAGGCACGGCCACCCGTTCCCCGAGAACGCGGCCCGCGACTCCAGGGGCTGGCTCTACTGCCGCGAATGCAACCGCATCCGCGCCCGGCGGCCCGCCGCACAACCCGACGAGATCGCCATCGAGCGAGCCGCAGCCGGGGATCCGCCCGAACGGCTCACCCCGCGGGAACGGCGCGCAGCCATCGTCCGCCTCGACCGGCAGCAGCTGTCCTCAGCGGTCATCGCCGAACGCGTCGGCTGCTCCCGCCGCACCGTCCACCGGGCCCGCAGCAAGGCAGCCGCGTGACCGGCCGCTGCCGGCCGCGCGCCGGACCCTGACCCGCCACACCCCGACGGCACGCGACAAAGGGCCCCGCAACCGCGGGGCCCGGAGGAGAGGAGGAGGAATGCGATCAGAGCGCGTTGTTCTCGAGAACCTCGTACAGCGTGGGGTCCTTGCGCTCGAGCACCTCGGCGAACTCCTTGTCCTCGATCAGGGACTTGAGCCGGCGCACGACGTCGTCGTGGAAGGGCCGGACCTCTGCGTCGAGGGCGGCCTGCTTCCAGCGGTCCATCGAGATGAGCATCGCCTGCGGCTTGTCCCGGCGGGTGAGCGCAACGGGCTGGCCGAGGAGGCGTACCTCGGCGATGACCTCGGTCATGTTCGCGCGGGCTTCGGAGACGCCCAGCTGTCGGATCCCGGACTCACTCATGCGACCAGGATACACATAAGCGTGGTTGTAATGTCCGTCGGGTTGTACAATTCAGCAGGAGGCGAAGCCCCTGCCCCAGAGGCCACATCGCCCCCATGAGGGCTGTCCCTAACCAGGCAGTGACCAGCACAGACACCCTCCGAGAGAAGAGACCGATGGGCTACCAGCTCCGACGCCAACTGCGCGAAGTACTCGGGTCGAACATCACCGGCTTGCAGCGCGCCGTGGCCCTGGAGATCGCCGACGACGCCAACGAGGACACCCGCCGAAGCTGGGTCGCCCTTGAGGACCTCGCGCGATGGACCGGAGCCAAGGACGCCGTGGTAGTCCGCAACGCCTTGAAGCGACTCGCTGCCGCCGGCTGGGAGTTCCGCGTGCCGATCGGTAAGGGCAAGGACGGTCGGATCCTCTATGCCGTACCCGGCGTCCGTATGACGTTCATCGTCCCCCCCTTCGAAGGGGTAGCCGTGGCTACTCCTAAGGGGGAGCCACGGCTACCCCAAGGGGTAGCCACGGCTCACTCAGAAGGAGCCACGGCTCACTCTGAAGAAGCCACCGCTACCCCCTTCTCCTCAGTCCCCTCAGCTCCTCACGAGGAAGAGAGGTCTACGCAAGGGGGAGCCACCGCTACCCCTTCTCCCTCGGCCCGCCAGATCACCGCCGACGAGAAGAAGGAGTTCGGCAACTTCTGGGCGCTCTACCCGAAGAGCAAGGACTACGACAAGACCCTCGAGCTCTGGACCGCTGCCGTCCTCGACGGGGTCGACCCGCAGAAGATCACCTCCGCTGCTGTCGCCTATGCCCGGGAAAAGGCAGGCGAGGACTGGCGCTACATCAAGTTCTCCGCCAACTGGCTGAAGGCCCGCGGCTACGAGGACGACCACGCGCCCGAGTCCAACGGCCGCCCACAACTCCGCGCCGTCGCCGGCGGATGGCAGCCCTTCCAGAACCCCGAGAACCACGACGTCTACGACGAACCCCTCATCTAAGGAGCCCGCATGTCCGACAAGTGGATCCCGCCCAGCCAGAAGCGCCGCGGCCTCGACCTCGCCGAACTCGGCGTCCCGCCCGGCCGCTACGTCCACCCCGACGTCACCGACTTCCTGATCGTCCCCGGCGGCAGCCGCGAAGGCGCCACCCGCATCGACGCCTACCTCCGCCACGAAGCCGACCTCAACAGCCTCCAGCCCGCAGAAGTCGACTTCGTCCGCCGCCACTTCCTCAAGTGCGCCGAAGAACAGCGGCAGAAGTGCGTCACCCACTTCGAGAGCAAAGTCCCGCGCCGCTACTCCACGGCCCGACCCACCGCCATCGCCACCGCCTGGGCGCAGTCCGTCGTCACCAACCCCGACGACACCCGCTCCCTGCTGATCGTCGGCCCCACCGGCACCGGCAAGACCCACTACGCCTACGCGGTGCTGCGGGCCATCGCCGAAACCGGCCGAACCACCGGCTGGGCCGCCTACACCGCCGCCGACCTCTACGCGCAGCTCCGCCCCCGTGCCGGCCGCGACAGCGAAGCGACCTTCGAGGCGATCGCCGACACCGACGTCCTGTTCGTCGACGACCTCGGCGCCGCCAAGCTCACCGAGTGGACCGAAGAGGTCACCTACCGGCTCATCAACCACCGCTACGAGCAGTGCAAGCCCGGCATCTTCACCAGCAACGTCCCCCCGTCCCAGCTGCGTGAAGCGCTCGGCGAGCGCATCGCATCCCGCCTCACCGAGATGTGCGAGCGCGTCGCACTCAAGGGCGACGACCGCCGGAAGGGGATGGCGGCATGAGCGACCCACTCGCCTTCGCCGACGCCCGCACCCTCGTTCAGCAGGGCGACATCGGCCGGTTCATCAAGCACCACATGGCCGAAGCCCAGCGCGCCGCCGCACACCGCCGCGGCCTCGTCCTCCGCTACCCCGACCTTGCAGCCAAGCTCACCCAGCCGCCCATCAACCGCAGCGCACCCGAGATGTGGAACGGCTTCATCCCGCCCGCCACCGACTGCACCGGCGCCATGAACACCGCCCCCTGCCGGCCCGCGCTGCTCGCCCTCGTCGCAGAAGCCGAGCGCCGACTGCACCAGCCCCAGGAGACCGCGGCTCTCGAGGAGGCGGCGTGACCCGCGTCTGGCTGCTCAAGCGCCGCACCGCCCGACGCGCATGGGCCCGCACCGTCGCCTGCTGCCCCACCTGCCAAGTCACACCCGGAGTGCCGTGCCACCACGACGGCATAGCCCTCCCCGACGGAGCCGTCCACCCCCGCCGCTACCAGGAAGCCGAGGAGACCGCCGCATGAAGGTCCGCGCCGACATCGCCGCCCTCATCCGCGAAGGGCACACGAACGCCTCCATCGCCCACCGCCTGCACTGCGACAAGTCCACCGTCGCCCGCGCCCGACAGGCCCTCCGCATGCCGCCCGCCGACAAGCTCGGCCGGCTCTACCTAGAAGCCGTCCCCACCGGGCGGGTGAAGGACTACCGGCCACCCGCCGGCTGGATGCCGCTCTCGCCCGCCCAGCAACTCGCCAACCGTGAACGCCTCCTTGCCGCGCTCCGCGACCCCGCCGCTTGACGCCCCGCCGCCTGCCCCCACCACGACAGCGCCCACCACACCGACACGAAAGGCACCCGATGAGCGACCGCCCGTACACCGACGCTGACCTCCGCGCCGAAGCCGCCCGCCAGCACGCCACCGCCAGCGAGGACCCCGACTTCATGGGCGTCGGCGAGCAGATGGAATACACGTTCATCGACTCGACCATCGTCGACCCCGACCCGGCCACCGGCACCGAGCCGATCACCGGCAACACGTGGGACGCCCTCGCCCCGCACGACTTCGAGGCCGCGCAGCGCGACATCCACCGCCTGATCAACGGCGCGGCCGACGTGTCCGAGTGGGCCGTCAACCTCGGCGCCGACGGGCTGGAGCCCGACGAGCACCAGCTGACGTGGAGCGCGGGAGAGCAGCCGATCGTGCGAGTGCACTTCGCCTTCCACCCTCGGATGCACGCCGAGGCGCGCGACTACCTGGTGACCGCCGTAGGTGAGGCCATGCACGACGAGATGCAGCGCGCCGTCACCCCGGCGACGACCACCAACGGCGAGCCCGCCACCCCGTGACCACGCAGACGGCCCGCGCTGTCCGAAGCAGCGCGGGCCTCCGCCCAGCGTCCCACACCACCCACCCCCGCCCGCACAGCCACCACCAGGAGCAGCACATGACCACTGACCGACCGTTCCGAGACGAGCCGACGGAGGTGCTGCGCACCGCGCTGACCCTCGTCGGTGCGCACGCCCAGCACTACGCCCGGTCCGGCCCGAAGAAGCAGGAGGACGCCGTGCACGCCGTGGCCGACCACTTCCTCGACGAACTCCAGCACCGTGGCGAGCTGACCACCCTGCCGCCGCAGGAGGGACCGGAGTACACGCCATGCGCGTGCAGCCACATCGAGCCGGAGCACAAGCCGGACGCGGGCGTCTGCCTGCTGTGCGGCTGCACGGCGTACCGCCCCGCCCAGTCCTGACCGTCCGCCCGTTGGCCGCCCCTGCACCGGGGCGGCCCCACCCCTGGAGCCACACATGACCACCGACCACACCCCGCCCGCCGAGCTCGCCGCTGAGGTCGAGCAGCTGCGCACCGAGAACGGGCGCATGCGTCACGAGCTTGAGGTGATGTACGGCGGAGCCTTCGACAGCCCGAAGTCCGCGCCCGCCGACCGGGCCGCGCTGCGCGACCGCATCGCCGAGGCGCTGCGCCCGTGGGTGCTGGACAGCGGGCACGGCGCGGAGGAGCGCGCGGCGGCCGACGCCGTGCTGGCCGTGCTGCCGCCGCCCGTGTCCCGGGCCGACGGCTTGCGTGAGGCCGCCGACGTGGCCGAGCGAGTCGCCATCAAGCGGCACGAACAGCACGAGATCGAGCGCGAGCAGGGAGCCCTCGACGTGATGACCCAGCTGCGCCGCATGGCCGACGAGGCGCAGCCCGGCAAGCGCCGCTGCACCTGCTCCCACCCTGCCGACGAACACAGCGTCTACGGCTGCGCCGACGACTGCGCGTGCGAGTGGATGCCGAAGAGGAAGCCACCGATGGACCCGGTGCACATTCTCGGTATCAAGGCCGACGAGGCGCAGGCCGAGGGGGAGCCCGGCTGCGCACACTGCGGCGGCGACCACTCGTGGGACGACTGCGAGGCGTACACCGCGCTCGTAGCCGACGAGGCGCAGCCCGGCACCGAGGCCACGTCGTGACCCGCCCGCCGATCCGCTGGCTGCCCGACGACGGCAGCGCCGCGATCCTCGCCGCCTACGCCCGCCGCGGCGAGAACCCCGCCAAAGTCCTCCGCCGCGCCCTGCTGCTGCTCGCCCGCGCCGACGGGGTGCTCGACATCCGCGGCAGGGTGCCCCGGCCCGGGAGGCGGCCGTGAGGCGCCTGACCGAGCGCCGCCGCCAAGTCCTCGCCCTCGTCGCCAACGGCCACACCAACGCCCAGATCGGCCGCGCGCTCGGCATCCACGAGCGCACCGTCAACCGGCACCTCGCCGAAATCTTCCAGGCCCTGGGCGCCCGTGACCGCGCCAACGCCGTCGCCATCGCGGTGGTCACCGGCGAACTCGGCCCGCATCAGATCCACATCCCCGACGAGCAGCGAGAGGCAGCCGCATGACCGACAACGACTTCGCGCCCGGCCGCCGCTGCCGCAAGGGCCGCCCGTCGATGACGCCGGAGCAGCAGGCGCTCACCGACGAACTGTCCCGCCGGGCCGCCCAACTGTGGGCCGAAGCCGACGGCGAGCTGTCCATCGCCGAAGCCGTCGAGCTCGCCGCCTTCCAGATCAGTGCCAAAACCGCCCAGAACGCCACAGAACCCCGGAGTGAGTCGTGAACGCCGATCGCCACACCGCCGAACAGGCCCCAGGAAAGGGCACAGACGCCTCTCTCGCGGCCTCAACCCCCGAAGTTGGTGTCTCGGGAGGCTCCGACCCCCTCAACGGCCCGCAGAACGGCGCACAGCCCCGCGGTCCCGTCGACTGGGCCCGCCAACAAGCCGCCGAACGCGCCGAGCAGGCCGCCACCGACCCGCGGGAGGCCGCCTACGAAGCCGTGTGGGCCTACATCGGCGAACTCGGCGACTACATGCCGCCCACCGCCACCCACCGCAACGCCGCCATCTGGCGCGGAGTCCACGCCGCACTCGACGCCGCCAACCTGCAGCCCCTCCAGCCCGCCCACAACGCCGGCCCCAGCGTCCGCGAAGCAGCAGCCGACGACCGGCGCTGGCCGCTGGAGAAGGAGGGCGAGTGACATGCCGACCTTCATCCTCGGTGTCCTGCTCGGCGCCATCTCCGGAGGCATCACCTACGGCCTCACCAGCGACGGCCAACTCGCCGCGATCGTCGGCGCCATCGCTGCCGTCCTCACCTGGCTCGGCATCGCCAGCCTGATCCTCGCCGACGACTGACCCACCCGCACGACAGGAGCCGCCATGACCGCCGTCTGCATCCTCTCGACCTGCCTCCGCTCCCTCCGCGACTGGGAGCTGGAAGCCGCGATGGTCATCTGCCAGCCCGACCTCAACCGCATGCGCGCACAGCTGACCGCGATCCCCGCCGCGCTCATCGTCCTCCGCGAAGGCAGCATGCAGCGGGAACGCACCGGGGAGACCGGGCGGACCGGCACCAGGGAGGCGCCCCTGCCCGGGAGGCTGGACACGCTGAACCTCGTCGGGCCGGCGTCCACCGGGGACGTGCACGACCCCTACGGCGACCAGGTCGGCGGCAGGCCCCTCGTCGGAGTCCTCGGTGACTGGACCAGGCTGGTGCTGGAGGAGCGCCCCGGCATCCCTCAGCCCCGAGCCTGGAACGAGACCAGCCTCTCCCGGTTCCTCATTGGGCAGCTCGGGTGGATCAGCCAGCAGGAATTCGCCGGGGAGGTGGCGGCGGAACTCTGGGATGTGACCATGGCCATCCGCCGTATCGCCAGCGTCGAGGTGCGGACGCGAGCCATCTCGAGGCCCTGCCCCCGGGAGTCGTGCGGGCTCCTCGCACTCCAGCAGACCGACTGGGATCGCTACGTGCGGTGCACGGCCTGCGGCGGATGCTGGACACCCGACGAACTCAACGCCGACGCCGAACGGCGGGCCGCGGCATGAGCGCCCGTCACGCCGCCGACAAGCTGCCCGTCTACAGCGGCAGCGACGGACGCGCCTACCTCGCCTGCGACGACGTCGTAGCCCTCATGCGCGCCATCGCCGAGAGCTGCCGCAACCTCGCCGACGACCCCGACTGTGACCTCCACGGCGCCGGAGCGGCCGTCGACATCGAAGCCGACGCACTCGCCTGCCGTGCCATCGAACGCACCACATGACGAAGGGCCCCGCATCCACCCGGATGCGGGGCCCTTCACGCATGCTCAGACGCGCGACACCTCGAGCGGCGCCGGCACCGGCGGGGCGTCGAGCCCGAACCTCTCCGCGAGGAGCATCCGCGCCGCCGTGTCCCGCTCGAACGCCGACCGGCCGGGCGGCATCGACAGCAACCGGGAGCCGTCACGGCGTTCCACCAGGGCGCCGAAGAACGTGGCGTCCGTGATGCTGCTGTCGACCAGCTCCACGTCGAAGGCGTTCAGCAGGTCGGCGAGCGGCGCGTCAAGCAGGTCGACGGGCGGGGTCTTCCGCTGGGTGGGCATGGCGCAGGTAGACTTCGACATGCGTAGTCCTTTCTTGACGGGACGGACTTGCGGGGCAGCGAGGTGATGACTCGCTGTTCGAACTGGCCGGGCGGGTGATGACCGCCCGGCCGTTCGCGTTCTTGACGCTAGCCAGGCTCGGCGAACGATGCTCCAGCACTCTGCAATTCGCGGAGTCTTAGGGCTCGCGAATCCCCAGGTTGAAGCAGTAGGCGCACTTGCTGGAATAGCGAATGACGTGACCGACAGCACACTTCTTCGGCGTGTCGAGATGCAGCGACGAGATCAGGCGGCAGCCGCGCTGTTGTGGTGGACGTTGTAGCGAGGCTGCTCGGCGCGAATGGCTATCGCCTCGGCCGCGACGGCGTGGTTTCGAGTGGGGAACCACTCGACAGACCGGGCGGCCACCTCCGTCCACCAGGGTTTGTCCTTCGCGTGATCTTTGTAGCGCCGCTCCAGGTTGTCCGTTATGCCGACGTAAAGCAGGACGTCGGCGTCGTCCCGGAGGCGGTAGAGCGCGGTCGGCACGGGCGTCTGCGGTTCGCCCCACTCGACGGAGCGCACCAGAGTGGTGCCTCCGTCGCACTCGAAGTCCCAGTCGCCGTAGGTGATACCCGGGCCCCCGTTGGGGCAACTGCCAGCGTCGCCCAAGTGATGGAACACGGAGAGGAACTTGGGATAGAGCTCGTCCAAGAAGAGTGGAAGGCCCTCGGGCTGCCGCGTGGTGTAGAGGCGGTGGAGCACGGTGCTTTCCGTGGACTTGGGCATGCGACCTCCGTGCCCTGGGGTCTTAACCCAGAGTGTTGGTGCGTGTTCGGTGACGCATTCACCGTGCCGTAGCTCCTTCGAAGGAGTCAAGCGGTTGTGCAGAATTCGCCCAGCTCGCAGGTGCTCTAGAGCAACGACTAGCATCTTCGAAGAAGTCGTTCTGAGGAGGACCATTGGCACCACGCAAGGGGGAGCCGGGGCGGTTCCTTTACAGGGAGCTCGCCGCCGAGTTCCGTGCCCAGATCCAGTCGGGCGCGCTGGCCCCTGGCGCGCTGCTGCCCAGCGAGGCCAACCTCATGGAGGGGCGCGGATTCGCCCGATCGACCGTCCGGCAGGCCTTCGACCTCCTGAAGGCGGAAGGCCTTGCCGCCAGTAAGCAGGGCAAGGGTGTCTACGTCCTCGACCCGAAGAAGCTCGTGCGGAACGCCCAGAAGCGGTTGTCGCGAGAGGTGTGGGAGGCCGGCCGCTCGATCTGGAGCGTCGACCTTGAGGGCCGAGAGCCCGAAGTCGAGGTCGAGGTCACCTCCGACGAGGTGGCCCCCGACAGTGTCGCCGCAGTCCTGGGCGCCGACCGGGTATGTCGCCGCCGCCGGGTGTTTTCCCTGGATGGGCGCCCCCTGCAGCTCGCCACGTCCTACCTCCCGGCTGACCTTGCCGCCGAGGCTGGTGTCGACCAGGAGAACACGGGCCCGGGCGGCTCGTATGCGCGGCTGACGGAAGTCGGTCGGCGGCCCGTCGAGGCGACCGAGCGCCTTCGTGCGCGGATCGCGATGCCCGACGAAGCCGAAGCTCTCCAGCTTGGTGCTGGCGCATCGGTGATCCTCATCGAGCGCATCGTTCGGGACGAGGACGGCCGGGCGCTGGAGGTCAACGAGATGACGCTGGATGCCGCCAAGTACATCGTGGAGTACGACTTCCCCCTCTGAGCTGCTTGTCTTCCAGCCCCCGCAGGTGATGCCTGCGGGGGCTTTTTCGTGCGCTCACGACACTGCGAACTCAGTTCACTCGGCGAGCTTGACGACTCCTTCGAAGGAGTGTCATGGTTGCCCATGTCGGAACTCCTTCGAAGGAGTCGCCTAACGCCGTAGGAGTGCGCATGCAGACCGAGACCCCCAGCACCAGAGGAGCGGACCGGCTCCTGAACGCCAAGCAGGTCGCCGAGCGCCTGCAGGTGCACGTCGCCACCGTCTACCGCCTGGCCGAGAGCGGCCGACTCAAGGCCCTGCGCCTCGGCTCCGGCCAGCAGCGTCGGCGGGGCTTCCGCTGCTGGGCGTCGTCCGTCGACGCGTACCTCGGCGAATCCGAGATCACCCCGACCGCCACGGAGGTGGCCTGATGACCAGCACAACCATCACCCCGGCGCCCGAGCGCGCCGAGCACACGGGCTTCACCGCCCCGCTCCCTCCGGCTGCCGCCGCTGCGCTGGCACACGCCGAGGAGACCCTGGCCGACATGCTGGCCTCCAGCTACGCGTCGACCGCGCAGACCTACCGCGGCCTGTCCGAGTCGACGGACTGGATGGCGCCCGGCGAGTTCGACCGGCTGGCGGACGTGCAGGACGAGCTGGCCATGCGCCGCACCCGTCTCGCCGACGCCGGCCGCCTGGACCTGATCGAGGGTGCGGCGTGAGCGCCCGCGAGATCCTCGCCGAGTCCCCGGCCTCGCATCCGCGCGGCAGCTGGCCGGCGGAGGAGAAGGCCGCCGAGTTCCGCCCCCAGGGCCAGCCCGCGACGGTCGTGATGGATCTGTCGTCGGACCGGTTCCTCGTCGTCGCCCCCGCTGAGGGCGGTGGAGGCCGGTGAGCCAGTGCGACCGCTGCGGCGGCTGGTTCGGCCTCTCTTGGACTTGCAGCGCGTGCCAGGCGCTCGCCAGCTACCTGGCCGACCGCCTGCGGAACGCGACCCGCTAACCCCCTGACCGCCGCGCTGGCGGGGATGACGTTCCCCCGCGGCCTCCGTCAGCGCGGCTTCCCAACCCCTTCCTACCCACCTGACCAGTGAGGATCCACAGTCATGCCCACGCTCACCTTGATCACGTCCGCGCCGTCGTCGGATGCGGCGTACCGCACCGATCTGATCCGCCGCTACCTGGCCGCCGGTGACGAGTTCACCGAGCTGGCGCTGCTCGCCGAGGCGGCCCGCTACGACAAGGCCAACCCGGGCGAGTCCCTGGTCGACGAGCTGTACGGGGCCGCCCTCGGGGACGTCGCGTGATGGCGGGCCTTCTGCTGGCGATCGTCGTCGTCGGGATCGCGTTCATCTGGACAGGCCGCGCCCGCAAGGCGGCGCTGCAGGCGAAGGCTGGGGTCGCTGCTCGCCCGTGCCACGCCTGTGCCCCGTGCCAGCGCGCCTGTCAGCGGCACCCCTGATCCGCCGGGCTGGGTCCATCCCCCTGCCGCGCCCGGCACCCAATCCCACCCATTCAAGATCCATTGATCCGAGAGGACACCCATGTCTGACGCGATGAAGAACCAGGCCGAGAAGAACCGTGAAGCGGCGAAGGGGCTGCGCAGGCGCGGCAAGGACGCCGCTGCGAAGGAGCTGGAGGACCGGGCCACCGAGCTGGAGTCGGGGCGGGTCACGGACGTCACCGAGGGCGTGATCGGCCTCTTCCGCTGGGCCCGCGGCAGCTGACCAGCCGCCAGGCCCATCCCCTACTCGACCCCTTGCAAGGAGGGATCATGAGTTTCACGAGTCGAATGAAGTCCGCGGGTCGCCGTCTGGACGTGTTCGCGGTGATCGAGAAGCTGCTCACTCTGGCCGCCCTGGTGCTGGTCGCTGTGACCGTTGGCGGGCAGCTGGGCCAGATTCTCGGCCTGCACGGCACGGTCGGCCTGATCGCCGGCTGGTCGATCGCCGTCGTGTACGACGCGCTGTGGATCGGCGCGCTGCGCATGTCGGAGGTGGCGATCCGGCAGCGGTCCACGGTCGGTATCGCCGTGATGCTGGGCCTGTCGGTTGTCGCGGTGGGCACGTCGACGGCGACGCTGCTGATCCTCGGGCACGCCCAGGTGTTCGCGTTCGTGCCGGTGGCGGCTGCTCTGTTCATGGGGCTGCGGCTGTTCGCCGGGAACGTCCTGGCGGATGCCGAGACCGCGGCCGTCATTGCCGAGCAGTCGGCGGCGGACCGCAACGCCCGGGCCCTGGCCGCGGCCGACGCCCGGCATCTGCGGTCGGAGGCCACCACGGACGTCCTCACCGAGACCGCCGGCCACCTCGGGGAGATGCAGCGGCAGAGCGCCCGGGCCGACGTTCTCACCCGCGCCCAGGCCGAGATCAACAAGGCCCGGTCGGAGGCCGAGAAGCGACTGCAGAAGTCGGAGAAGGATCACGGCGTGGCGGCCCTCGCGTTCACCGAGCGGGACCTGGCGCTGACCGTGTCACGCCCCGCCGTCACGGCCGGGCCCGTCACGACCGTGACAGACCGTGGTGTCACGGGTGTCACGCAGGCCAAGGCGGAAATCGAGGCCGTGACACCGCCCCCCGTGACCGTGAGCGAAACGGACACCGTCGAGGGCGTCGCGCAGGCTCCCGTCGAGGGCGCCATGACGCTGCAGGACCTCGCCGACATCGCCGGCGTCGACCTGCCCGTCCCGGGTGTGACGCTCACCGACGAGCAGCTCGAAGTCGTCCTGCGCTGGCTGCGCTACGCCATGGAGCCGCCCCGCTCCTACCGGCAGGCGCAGAAGGAGTTCCGCCGTCACCGCTTCATCGGCGGGGAGCACCGGGTGCGCCGCATCTGGGGCGAGATCGAAACCCGCGAGGCCAGCACCCCCGTCGCCTGACGCCAGTCCGGCATAGCCAGTGAGGCCCAGCACCCCGCGGTTCTGGTCCTTGCTGAGACTGCCGGAAGCAGTCGAACCAGCAAAATCCCAGGTCAACCCCGGTGAGTAACCCGGTGAGCGGCGCATTCGCAGACCCGGCAAGCAGACCCGGACCACCGCAGAAGATCCCGACCGAGCGAAGGAGGCAATCCGATGGCGACCGCCGACCGCCCGTCCCGCAAGGCCCTGCGACAGGCACGGTCCGCCCAGTTCCTGGGAGACCGCCGAAAGCAGGCCGAGACGAAGGGACCGTCCGCGGTCCTGGCGGTCGCTATCGATCAGCTCCGGTCGGCGATCTCCCAACTGCCCGACGCCTGGCAGGCCGACGCCGCCGAGAAGGCGACCCAGACGCTCGACCAGCTCCGCCAGACCCTCACCGAAAGCTAACGGTCCGTAATGGCTCAACGGATGGCTCAAGCCGTCCCGGGCCGATCCAACGGACCCCAACGCGCCCGCTCGCGTGCACGCGCACGCGAGGAAACCACTAACTCACCGTAACCGCAAGGGGGTACCCCGAAATGTCCGCCATCGACGCAGGGATCTCCGCCGCAACCGGCGGAACCTGCCTGGGAGCGGCCGGCGTGCTGTACGTCGCCGACCGACTCCCGTGGATCAACCGGCTCGCCGCGAAGATCAAGAGTCCGCAGATTCAGACCCTGCTCGTCCTCACCGCGTCCATCGGCCTCGTCTCCACCCCGGCCGGGCAGCTCATCAACCAGGCCACCACCGCCGTGGACGGCTTCGTCGACGGCCTGGCGGGGGAGTGGACCGGCTTCGGCATCATGTTCGCCGTCGCCATGGCCGCCCTCATCTGGCTCGTCAGCGACTTCATGAGCGGCGTACAGACCCGAACCCTGATCCTCGCCGCGCTCGTCCCGCCGCTGACCGTGATGATCCCCGGCACGCTCGGCGACATCGCCGCCTCAGCGCTCGGCTTCATCGCCACCCAGGTCGGATCCCTCGTCATGTGGCTGATGGGGGGCTGACGTGCTCGGTCTCATCCTGCTGCTGGCCATCGCCTATGCCTGCGCCTGCGGCATCGAGAACGCCATCGGCGAAGTGTCGAAGAAGCACAAGAAGCGGATCAAGAAGGTGTCGGCAAAGAAGGGTCGCCGCACCGGAGCCAAGCTCGCCGCCTGGGCCGCCACCGGCGCCACCGCAGCCGGCCCGTTCTGCAAGGGCTTCGTGCGCGGATGGAAGCGCGAGTGGCCCAAGGCGAAGAAGCGGGCCGCCGAGAAGCTACGCCGCGCCGAACCCGCCCCCGTCGAGGAGACCAGGCCGGAGCCCGTACCGGCCGCCCCGGCCCCCGAACTCCCCACCCAGCCCGAGGCCGGCCCCACCGGCAGCGGCTTCAAGCCCGTCCTGATCAAGAACGACAACCGACCCGACACCACCACAGGAGAACCCATGGCCCTCGCCAACATCCCCGAGATCACCGGCGTCAACACCCTGAAGGACGCCGTCGCCAGGACCGCCGCCGAAGCCACCACCACCTCCGAAGAGGCCGGATCGATCGCCCAGCGGGCCGCCTCCGAGATGGCCGCCATCGAAGCCATGATCGAGCAGGCATCCGGCCTTGAGTTCGGCGACGACGGCGGCACCCTCGCCGAGCTGGCCTCCCTGCGCGACATGTGCGCCACGGCGCTCGTCGCCGCCCAGGAACTGCAGAAGGCCATGGCCGACAAGGCCGCCCTCGCCGCTCAGTCCTCCAAGAACATCCACACCCGCCACGGCGGCATCCAGGAGTCCGTGGCCGCCACCGGCGGGCGCATGGCCTCCAAGCAGGCCTACACCGCCGACGTCTGACCCGCCCCGCGGTCCCGGCCGCCACGCCGGGGCCGCCCCACCTCTGAGACTTCCAACCCGCAGGAGTAGCAGCCGCCATGCCGAAGACCATCACCGTCGAGAAGCTCCCCGCCGACGAGCAGACCCGCCCGGCGGCCGGCACGCGCGGCTCCTCCCGTAAGAGCAACAAGGCCGCCCGGCGCGCGCTGCGTGTCGCCTACCGCACCCGCCGCGGCATGGCCCCCCTCTACGCCACTGCCCTGCAGGCCGCCGCCGGCAGCGCCCTCTCGATGCCCGACGACGGATGGAAGACCGCGCTCGCCGCCACCGCGGCTGGAGCCGTCACCACCGTCGCCTGGGGCCGCTGGGACGCCCGCCTCGGCAAGAAGCGCCTCCGCAAGCGACTCCCGCGCCGCGCCGACTTCCTTGCCGCCGCATCCGCTGTCACCACCGGCGGCGGCCTCGTCACCGCCATGGCCGCCACCGGTGGACTCCAGCCCGGCGACAGCGCCTACCCGGCGCTCGTCATCGCCTGGGGACTCGGCCACGGCATCTACTGGTGGCGCCGCGGCAAGAAGACCGCAGCACCCGCGCCCGCGCTCAGCCAGCAGCTGCAGGACTGGCAGGACAACGTCGCCTGCACAGACGGCCCCCTCCCCGGCTCCCGCCTCGTTGACGTCGTCACCACCGACTACGGCTGGACCGCCGTCCTCGTTCTGAAGAACGGCACCTGGCGGAAGGCCGTCACCGCCACCGGAGACATTGCCGGCGCCCTCGACCTGCCCGAAGAGATGGTGCAGATCGAGAAAGCCGCCGGGCAGTCCGCCCGCCGCGCCATCATCGCCGTCTTCAACCGCAACCCCCTCCAGGACGGAACCACCCACCCCGGCCCGCAGATCCTCAACAAGACCACCGGGCAGGCCGAAGTCGGCATCTTCTACGACGGCAAGCCCGCCCGATACGCCTTCTGGAAGCCGTCCGGCCCCGTCCACAGCGTCGTCTACGGCGCCACCGACGGCGGCAAGAGTCGATTCCTCGACATGCTCCTCGGCACCGAACGCCACAACGGCATCGTGTCGTGGGTGTGCGACCCGCAGGGCGGTCAGTCCCTGCCCCGCTGGCGGGAAGCCGTCGACTGGTACGAGGACACCGCCCAGGGCGGCCTCGCCATGCTGTACGACGTCCGCAACGTCATGTACGAGCGGTCCGCCCGCTACTCCCTCATGGAGTGGACCGACCACAAGGGCCGAGTCCTGCGCGGCCGGGACCACTTCGTTGTGGACGACCCCGACCCGCTGATCTCCGTCACCATCGACGAAGCCCACCGCGTCCTCGCCCTCCCGGGCGCCGTCGCACTCGTCCTGGAGATCGTGCTGATGGCCCGCAAGTGCGGCATCAAGCTCCGACTCGTCTTCCAGGGCCCCAAGGCCAACATGTTCGGCGCCGGCCCCGAGTCCACCGATATTCGCGAGCAGCTCCAGTCCGGCAACACCGTCATGTTCCGCACCGCCTCCGCGCTCACCGACTCCATCGGCCTGCCCGGCTGGGAAGTCAACCCCAGCCAGCTGCCCATGTACTGGCCCGACGGCACGTCCACCGCCGGTCTCGGCTTCATCAAGGGCCCCGACAACCGGCAAGCCCAGTTCCGGGCGCACTTCGACCGCGACCCCGCCCACTGGGCCACCACGGGAGAGACACCCACCGTCGAGAAGTCGGCCGGCAACGTCTGCAGCAAGGCCTACAGCGAGCGCCTCGATCGGCTCGCCGCCCGCCTGCGCGGCGAAACCCCGGTCCTGCCCGACGACGCGTTCACCACGGCCGCCGACGCGACGCAACTCGTCCCGTCCAGCGACCCCATCGCCCAGGCCGCAGCCGCCATCGAAGCCGAAGCACCCGCCGGCACCGACGAGCGCGTCGCGGCGTTCCTCGCCGAACGCGGGCGGCCCGTCGGTCGCGTGACCATCGCGCAGGAGACCGGACTCACGATCAGCGCCGTCAAGAACGCCCTCACCCGCCTCAAGAACAAGGGCCTCGCCGTCGCCGTCGACCGCGGCATCTGGGCCCACCCCGACCATGCCGAAGCCCCCGCCGAACCCACCGACATCGCCGAAGCCGCCTAGGAGCCCCCGTGAACGAGCCCCTCATCCCCGCCAGCGAGGAGGTCAACGCGAAGGAGCGCGCGGACCGCCTCATCGCCACCGCATTCCGCGACGACACCCCGCTGCCCCCGTTCGGTCCGACGCCGCCCGTCGCCCAGCCCGGCATTCCCCCGCAGAGCAAGGCGGCCGTCGACTACGCCGTGCGCGTCCTGTCCACCGGAGTCTCCACCGCGCTCTGCAGCGGAGGCGTCGCCCTCGTCATGGCGGCATCCCAGGTCGCCGACCCCGTCGTGTGCGGCATCGTCTTCGGCGCCCCCATCGGTCTGGCCGTCCCTATCGCCGCCCTCAGTGCCTTCGTCAAGCGCACCAAGCAGGTTGCACCCGCTCCGACCGTCAACAACTACAGCGGGACCGTCTACCAGGACCAGCGCAACGTCCACAGCAGCACCCGCGGCGTGTGGGCCAAGACCACCAACCAGCAGTAGGAGGAGACATGTCGACACCCGTCTGGTGGCCGCAGATCGTGCGGGCGGCTGATCGTCGCCGTCATGTGACCGGCCTGCTCCTCGCCCACGCCACCCCAAGCGTCGACGGCGGCGTGCTGCGGCTGCAGTTCGACGACCCGGGCATGGCTCGGGCATGGGAGGACAGCGGGGCACAGGTGGCGCTCGAAGCCGCACTCCGGCAGTACGGAATCGACGTGCAGGTGGACGTGGCCATACCGCAACCCGCGCTCATGGACAAGATCCGGGCCACGCTGTAACGTCGATCGCGGCAGATACACCCTGCCCAAAAACCACTTAGGCCCCCGCTATGCGGGGGCCTTTGCCGTGGACGGAGGGCCCCGTGTTCATCAACCCGCCGCTCCACGAGATCGACCCCGCCGACCTGATGACCGCACGCGAAGCCGCCGTATGGCTGCAGATCAAGCCCGGCACCATCCGCGTCTGGGAACACCGCGGCAAGCTCGAAGCCGTCGACGCCGGCGACAACGGGCCCAAGCTCTACCACCGCTTGGCTCTCGCCCACGCCGAGAAAGAAGCCTGGGACAACGGAGCCAACCGGCCGCTGCGCGGCGGACGCAAGACCACCCGAGCCGCCTGATCGTCCCGCCGTTCGAGCCGGTCCCGCGGACGGCGGGGCCCCTTAAACGTCCGGGAGGTTTCCAGTGGCACTGCCTCCCGGACTCAGTACCGTCACGGTCACCGGCACCTACAAGCACCCCGACGGCACCCCGTACTCCGGCCGGATCATCTTCCGACCCGAGCCGGACACCCTCACTTCCGCGGTGCACGACACGCTGATCGTGGGCGGCGCCGAGGTGGTCCTCGACAACAACGGCGCGTTCAGCATCAGCCTGCTGGCGACGGACGACCCCGATGTGACGCCGAGCGGCTGGACGTACCGGGTGACCGAGCGCTGGTACGACGCGCCGGGCCGCTCCTACCCACTGTCCCTCCCGGCCGCCACGCCGGCCGTAGACCTGGCCGATGTGGCGCCGACCGCACCCGCCGAGGGCGAGTACGTCGTCGTCACCGGGCCCGCCGGACCGGCCGGACCCCAGGGGCCGAAGGGCGATCCGGGGGACCCGGCGACGAACCTCGTGCAGTCCGTGAACGGCGAGCAAGGCGCGGTGTCGCTCAGCGCCGCCGACGTCGACGCCGACCCGGCCGGGACCGCCGCGGCTGCCGTGTCCGTGCATGTGGCGGCCACCGACCCGCACGGCGACCGGGCCTACGCCACGGCGACGTTCGCCACGATCGTCACCGTCCAAGCCATCGACGGATTCGTGGGCGACCTGCTCACCCGCGTCCAGAACATCGAGACCGGCGAAGCATTCCTGGCTGGCGCGAACTTCACCGCTCCCGTCCTCGTGCACAACTCCCGCGTTGAGGTGCGCGACGGCAGCGGCACCCCACTCCACCGCCTCGACGGGGCGACCAACCAGGCAGGCTTCTTCGGCGCGGCCCCGGTCAGCCGACCGACGGTGACTGGCTCGTGGTCGGACGGCACTGCGGCCCAATCTCTTGCCGCGGCGCTCGCCGACCTCGGCCTGATCGACGATCAGACCACGGCCTGATCCGAATTCAGCGACACCCCTGACACGCGGCAGCACAGCAGCCACCATGGGCTGTTCAGAACCGCGATCAAAGGGGGCCGCCGTGTTCGGCAGCAAGAAGACCGACGAGGAGAAGGCTGCAGCCAAGCGCATGCGGCAGATCACCGCCACAGCAGCCTCGGCAGGCCTCACCGTTATGGGGGGACAGTTCAGGGCCCCCAACCAGGATCCTGTGCCTGTTGAGGGCGCACGTATCACCATTGAGCGTGAGGAAGAGGCCGGGAAGCGTGTCACGGCCACGCGCGTACTACTCACTGGGCTGTTCGCCCTGGCGTTGAAGAAGGACATGAACCAGCTGTTCATCACCATCGAGAACGGCGACAAGGTCATGCTCTGCCCCGTGCCCGCACGCAAGGAAGCCCAGGCCCGCATCCTCGCCACCATGGTCAACGGGGAAGCGACAGGCGTCGACAAGCAGTAGCCCACGATCCCCAGCCCTGGCCGACTTCACCCTCGGGCCAGGGCTGGCCCATGCTCGGGAGGTCGGCATGCCCGTTGCTCCTCCCTCCCGATGCGCTGACCCTGAGTGCCAAGAGCTGACCACTGAGGGGCGCTGCGAGGCGCACAGGCGAAAGGCGTGGGCCAACAGGTCCAAGGCTTGGGGCTCGGGCAGCACACGCAAGTGGCGTGAGGCGCGCAAGCGGCAGTTGGACCACGAGCCGGACTGTCGGCGATGCGGGGCGAAGGCCACCCAGGTCGACCACATCCTGCCCCTGTCCGAGGGCGGCTCGAAGTGGGACCCGGCGAACTGGCAGAGCCTCTGCGGGGACTGTCACGACGTCAAGAGCGCCGAGGATCAGCGTCGGCGGACACGAATCGAGGGCTCTAGGCTCACGTCGTAGGGCTGTGACCTGCGGTTTTGTCGATTTCGAGGTCTCGGAGCTGCTAAAATCAGCCTCTGACCTGCACTTTTGGCGTCTGTGAGGGTAGAATTGCTCGCGCAGGCGATGATTTTCCGAGTGATCAACGGCCAGGATCCTTCCCCAGTCTGAGGGGGTAGGGGAGTCGAAATCACGGCGGAAGATCGTCTGGACAGCGCCGCGGTCAATCCGGAAGGCGCGCATTCAAGCTGCAGACCCCCCTTCGTCACATTGCGTCACCAGTCAACTAGAGACGCCTGCGGTTGATCACCGCAGGGAGGAAGCCCCGATGACCTCCCAGGTATCGGGGCTTCCGTATGCCTGGGGGAGGCGAGATGGCATCGCACACCAAGGCTGAAGCCGAACTGGCTGAGCTCCTTTCCGCCGCCGAACACTACGAGAAGCACACGGCGCCGGGCCATGATTGCTCGGGTGGCAACTGCTTCTTCATCGCCCTTGCTCCCATACTCGGATTCAGGAGCGGTACCTGCGAAGAATGCGGTTACGAGTTCTGGGCCGAGCCGCGCGGCAGATTGCCGAGGCGGTGCCCGGCGCACAGCGATGGCTACAAGCGCTGCTCGTCATGCGGCAAGCGGTGCCGTCCGAGGCAGGGCAATGACCGGTGCGCCGCCTGCTTGACGGATGCGTGCGGGGAATGCGGTTCAGCCATCAGGTGGCCGCAGAAGTCCTTCTGCTCCGAGGAGTGCAAGTTGGCGAGTAGGCGCCGCACCCTCATCCAATGCAAGGGGTGCGGCGTTGACATCCGGGACCCAGCTGGGGCGCAGTCCTACTGCACAGTCGCCTGCAGGCGGCGCACCTATCGACGCTTGAAGCCCGACGTCGCCAATGGGCCGCGTAAGCCCCGGCCGTGGGATGAGAAGAGGAAAGCCAGTTCCAAGCGTCGCAGGGCGCAGATCTACACAACGCAGGTAGATGAGATCGAGCCGGGCAAGGTCTTCGATCGGGACGGGTGGACGTGCTACCTCTGTGGCGAGGACGTCGATCGATTGCTCCGCTACCCGGATCCGATGAGCGCAAGCCTGGATCACGTTGTGGCTCTAAGTCGAGGCGGCACCCATACCTGGGACAACGTGGCCTGCTCGCACCTGAGATGCAACTTGCAGAAGGGTGATCGACCGCTGCCGGAGGGAGCTGCGAGATGCCTTCACCGAAGCGGAAGCCTGCAGGCCTCAAGCTGATTGAAGGCGTTCGTCCTGGCCGGGACTCGGGAGGCCGGAAGGTCGCTGAGGCGCCGGCCTTCAGGCGCGTTCCGCCTGAGCCGCCGGAGTGGCTGCCGGAGGAGGCGCGCGCCGAGTGGGAGCGCGTGGTCCCGGAGCTCGCGCGGCTGGACCTGTTGAAGCCGGTGGACCGGTCTGCCCTGACCGCGTACTGCCTGTGCTGGGACCGACTGGTGCAGGCGCAGCGGCAGATGCAGGAAGACGGCTCGGTCCTTGCCAGGAACAGCCAAGGACAGGTGCGGCATCCCGCCGTGGCGGTGATCGAGGCGGCGTCGAAGGAGCTGCGGGCGTGGGCGGGTGAGTTCGGACTGACGCCGTCGGCCGAGGGCAAGGTGGGCCGGCAGGAGGCGGACGATGGGGACGAAGCGAACCCGTTCGCCGGATCCGGCTGAGCTGGGCATCAGCCCCGAGGTCGCCTGGTACATGAAGCAGCGGGGTATTCCGCTGCCGGACTGCCGGCCGAAGGTGCAGACGCCGAGCCCGCGGGAGGCGCCGGGCGCGATGTTCGACCCGGAGCGGGTGGACCGGGTGCTGACTGCGTTCCATCTGCTGCGGCACACGCAGGGCAAGTGGGCGGGCAAACCACTGGATCCGGACCCGTGGCAGGTGGCCTACATCATCGCCCCGGTGTTCGGCTACGTCCGCTGGGACGACGAGGCCGAGGGCTACGTGCGGATCGTCCGCAAGCTCTATGTGGATGTGCCGCGCCGTAACGGCAAGACGACACTGTCGGGCGGCATCGCGGTGTATCTGATGGCGGCGGACGGCGAGCCGGGCGCGCAGGTGTATGCGGCGGCCACGTCAGAGAAGCAGGCCCGCTACACGTTCGACCCGATCAAGACGATCGCCGAGCGGGCGCCCGCGCTGAAGGGTAACGTCAAGGCCTTCACCAAGAAGATCACGCACCCGGCGTCCGGCTCGTACTTCACGGTCGTCTCGTCGGTGGCGGAGGCGCTGCACGGCGCGAACGTGCACGGCGGGATCATCGACGAGCTGCATGTGCACAAGTCGCCGGACTTGGTGGAGACGATCGAGACGGGCACCGGTTCGCGTCGGCAGCCGCTCGTCGTCATCATCACCACCGCGGACGAGGGTAAGCAGGAGTCGATCTATGACCGTCGCCGCCAGTATGTGGAGCAGCTGGCACGCGGGGCGCTGCACGACCCGGACACCTACGGCGTGGTGTGGGGCGCGGACGAGGGTGATGATCCGTTCTCGGTGGAGACGCAGCGGAAGGCGAACCCTGGCTACGGGGTGAGTCCGTCCGCGGCGTACCTGAAGGGCGCGGCGGCCGAGGCGCAGCAGAGCCCGGCCGACCTGGCGAAGTACCTGCGCCTGCACTTGGGGATCCGCACCAAGCAGAGCACCCGGTTCCTGCGCCTGGAGGACTGGGACAAGAACGCTGGCCTGGTGGACGAGGCAGTGTTCAAGGGGCGGGAGGCGTATGGCGGCCTGGACTTGGCGAGCACGTCCGACCTGTGCGCGCTGTGCTGGCTGTTCCCCGACGACCGGACGGGCACCCTGGATGCGGTGTTCCGGTTCTGGACTCCTGAGGGCAATCTCAGGTCGCTGGACAAGCGGACGGCTGGGGCGGCTTCCCGTTGGGTGCGTGAGGGCTTCCTGGTGGCGACGCCGGGGAACGTCGCGGACTACGACTTCATCAAGGAGCAGATCCGCCGGGACCGCGACTTCTTCAAGGTCAAGTCGATCGGCTATGACCCGTGGAACGCGAGCCAGCTGACGAACGACCTGGTGTCCGAGCGGGCGCCGATGGTGAAGGTCAGGCAGGGTTTCGCAACCATGTCGCCGGTCCTGAAGGAGATCCAGCGGCTCACGCTGCAGGGCACGCCTGAGGCGCCGGCTCTGCGGCACGGCGGGCATCCGGTGGCCCGCTGGTGTGTCGACAATCTGGCGGTCGCGATGGACCCGGCGGGCAACGTGAAGCCGGATAAGGCCAACAGCGGCGACAAGATCGATGCGGTGTCGGCGCTGGCTACGGCCATGGCTGAGGTCGTGGCCCGGCCACCGCGGCGGAAGTCCCGCTATGCGGACGAGGACGAAATCATGGTCGTGTAGCGGCCGGGGGAGGTCGCTGATGTTCGCGTGGCGCCGTACAGCGGTTCGCAAGCGGGTCGTCGTGAACCTGGCGGACAAGGCTTTCAGCGGGATCCTCTGGGCGAGGCGTGGCCCGCTGCTGGTGCTGCGCGATGTCGAACTGCTGGAGGCCGGGCGCGCCCCGCAGCCGGTGGACGGCGAGGTCGTCATCGAGCGGGCGAAGGTCGAGTTCACTCAGGTGCTCGCCAGCGGGGGTGGCTGATGGCGTTCGTAGTCTCCTCCGGCGAGCTCGCGGTGACCGGGGCCGGGGTGACGCCCGGGTATGCGGCGATGCCGCTGCCTGCGGCGCCCTGGGAGTACGAGACGATCTGGCGTACCCAGCCGCAGGTGCGGACGGTCATCGGCTTTCTGGCCCGGAACATCGCCCAGCTCGGCATCCATACGTTCCGTCGGCTCAGTGACACGGACCGGCAACGGCTGACGGATCACCCGCTGCCGCGGCTGCTGGCGGAGCCGATGCCGGGGATGACGCAGTACCGGTTCGTCGAGCGGATCGTCTCCGATGTCGCCCTGTACGACGACTGGTTCGGGATCAAGCTGAGGCTGAACGGGCAGCTGCGGATCCTGCCGGTGCCTCCGTCTCTGATCCGCCCTTACGGCGGGAACTGGATCAGGCCCGAGTACTACGAGACGGCGGGCGGCCGGGACTTCGCGGTGGATGAGGTCATCCATATCCACGGGTACGCGCCCGACAACCTGACGGTCGGTTCGTCGCCGATCGAGTCGTTGCGCGAGTTGCTGCTGGAGTCGTCGGAGGCGGCCAAGCAGCGGGCGCAGATGTGGAAGGGCGGCGCCCGTCTGACGGGCGTCAT
This sequence comes from Streptomyces sp. NPDC057424, assembly GCF_042803315.1. NCBI lineage: Bacteria > Bacillati > Actinomycetota > Actinomycetes > Kitasatosporales > Streptomycetaceae > Streptomyces > Streptomyces sp. NPDC057424. Next base: position 35,528 of record NZ_JBHVCP010000018.1, on the reverse strand, counting down.
CGTCCGGCCGGACACCGCGCCGGACTGGGACGCCAAGGACAAGGCGCGCTTCCGGGAGATGTGGCGGACGTTCTCCTCTGGCGGCGGCGCCGAGGGCGGCACGCCGATCCTTGAAGACGGCATGGACTACAAGACGGTCGGCTTCAACCCGGAGCAGGCCCAGTACATCGAGGCCCGCAAGCTGACCCGCGAGGAGTGCGCCGCCGCGTACTTCATCCCGCCGCCGCTGATCGGGATCCTCGACCACGCCACGTACAGCAACATCAAAGAGCAGCACGCGCACCTGTACCAGGACACGCTCGGGCCGTGGATGGTGATGCTGCAGCAGGAGATCGCCGCTCAGATTCTGCCGGACCTGCCCGGCAGCAACGCGGACGTGTACTGCGAGTTCAACATCGATTCGAAGCTGCGGGGCTCGTTCGAGGAGCAGGCGGTCGCGGCGTCGACGGCGACGGGCCGCCCGTGGATGACGGTGAACGAGACCCGGGCCCGGAACAACCTGCCGTCCATCGAGGGCGGGGATTCGCTGATCACGCCGATGAACGTCACCGAGGGTGGGCTGGCGTCGCCCCGGGATACGGCTCCGGAGCCGGAGGCGCTCCCAAAAGGGCGTGGCCTGGCGCTGGTCAAGAGCGGCAGGCCGTCTGAGCTCGGCACCGTGCAGGGCCAGCGGGACGCTTTCACTGAGGCGCTGGTGAAGTTCACCGAGCGTGCCGCGTCCCGTCTGCTGACTGCCGCTGGCGCGAAGGCTGACGGCATGCCGGACCTGATTTCCCTGTGGGCTGCCGGCTCAGCTACCCGGGTCGCCCAATTGGAGGCGCTCCTCGCGGATCACGGCTATCAGCTGGCGCAGCTCGGCGCGTGGGAAGTCCTCGAGGTCCACAACCCCGAGGCGGAAAACTGGTCGGCCGAGGTGATGCTCGCCTGGATTCTGGCCGCCGCCCAGACGTATGCGGCGCAGCACGAGGAGGCCGGCCTGAAGGCGGTCACCCGCGTGCAGGAAGAGGGCGGCGAAGGCTGGCGTGAGGCTCTCCAGGGTGCGGCAGCGACGTGGGCGTCGGCGGCGGTCACTCGCGCGGCGACCGCCGCGACCGAGCTGCGCAGCTTCGGGGGCCATGACGCGGCGTCGGCGTCAGGTCTCGTCAGGAAGGTCTGGCGGACCGGTGGCCGCAATCCGCGGCCTTCACACAAGGCGCAGGACGGTGAGGTCGTCGCGCTCGACGACGTGTTCTCGAACGGTCTGCGCTGGCCGGGTGACGGGTCGGGCCGGACTGAAGAGCTCGTGAACTGCAACTGCACTCTCGACTACGCGAGGGGAGACTGATCGTGCAGACGAAGGATGCCCCCGCGCGGGTGAAGGCCGCAGGGGAAGAGGACGGCCTAGGGGCGGGCGAGTTCACCGCCCTCGTCTCCGTCTTCGGCAATGAAGACTCGGTCGGGGATGTGGTCATGCCGGGTGCCTTTGCCGATGACCTGGCCCGCTGGAAGCAGTCCGGTAACCCGATTCCGGTCATCTGGTCCCACGACTGGGGTGATCCGTTCTCCCACATCGGCTCGGTCACCGAGGCGAAAGAGACGACGGCTGGACTAGTCGTGACAGGGCAACTCGACCTGAGCAATCCCAAGGCCGAGCAGGTCTTCCGGCTGCTCAAGAATGGCCGCGTCACTCAGTTCAGTTTCGCCTACGACATCCTCGACGGAGGTTGGGGCGAGCGGGACGGCGGCGAGGTGTACGAACTTCGCAAGCTCAAGATCCACGAGGTTGGCCCTTGCCTTGTTGGGGCGAACCAGGAGACCGAGCTCCTCGCCGTGAAGGCGGCGCGTGTGGCTTCCGGTGCGAAGGCCGGCCGGGTCCTGTCCCAGAAGAACTTCGAGTCCCTCCTCGCCGCACACACGGCGATCGGAGAGGTGCTCGACGCGGCCACGCCCGAGAAGGCGACGGCTGCACCCAGCAAGAACGGTGCCCCCGGCCAGCCGGGTCCCGAGAAGGCCGACGGCGAACAGCCCTCCGCCACGCCCGAGGACACCCCGCCCGCCAAGACGGACACCGGAGAGAAGGACATCGACAGCAGCATCGAGGAAGAGGCCGCCGCCAAGGCCGCCGCCTCTGCCCGTCTGCGCACCGAGCTGCAGCTGAAGGAGCTGGAGCTCTCGCTCACGGAATGAGGATCACATGCCCAGCAAGATCGATGAGCTCAAGGAGCTCATGAAGCACCACCTCCTCGAGGCCCGAGAGATCACGAAGAAGGCCGAGGAGGACGGCGACCGCGACTTCACTCCCGAAGAGGCCGGCCAACTGCGCGAGCACATGGCGAAGGCCACTGAAGCGAAGAGCGAGATCGAGCGTCTCCGCGGCAACGACGAGCTGAAGAAGACGCTCGCCGACCTCGGCGACGACATCGCCCTGAACGCCAAGACCGAGCAGGACGGCACCCGGCGCACCGCGTCCGGCTTCCACCTGCCCGAGCGCGGCAAGTCGCTGGGCGAGCAGTTCACCGAGTCCGCCGAGTACAAGGGGCTGCTGGCGCAGGCCCGCGGCGGCACCTTCGGCGCCAAGCAGCGCGTGCAGTCGGAGATGTTCGGGGTGAAGTCGCTCGTGACGGGCGGCTCGGACACCTCCGCGGGCGCGTTCGTGCAGAACGACTGGCGCGGTCTGCAGGTCGGTCTCGACGTCTTCCAGCGCCCGCTGCGCATGCGGGACGTTGTCACCAACGGCAACACCACCTCCGACACGGTCGAGTACGTGCGCGTCACCTCCGTGACGAACAACGCGGCCCCCGTCGCCGAGGCCACCAGCTCGGCGGCCCCGACCGCGCCCGGCGGGGCGGGAGCCCTCGTCAACGCCACCGGCGGCGGCTATAAGCCGGAGTCCGGGCTGGCCCTCGCGAAGGTCACCACCGCGGTCAAGACGATCGCGCACTGGATGCCCGTCACCAAGCGGGCCCTGTCCGACGCCGCGCAGATCCGCACCCTCATCGACGCGTTCCTCCGCTACGGCCTGGAGGAGGAGCTCGAGGACCAGATGGTCCAGGGCGACGGCACCGGCGAGAACTTCGAGGGGCTGTCGAACGTCAGCGGCATCCAGTCGCAGGCGTGGGACGCCGATGCGCTGACCACCACCCGCAAGGCCAAGACCAAGGTCCGCACGGTGGGCCGGTCGGTCGCCAACGCCTACCTGCTCAACCCCACCGACCTCGAGACCCTGGACCTGCTGCAGGACAACGAGGCCCGCTACTACTTCGGCGGCCCGGCCGGCACCGGCGGCGCGGGCACCCTGTGGGGGCTGCCGGTCATCGAGACTGAGGCGGTTCCGGCGGGCACCGGCTACGTCGGCGACTTCCGCAAGGCCATCCTGTGGGACCGCGAGCAGGCCACCATCCAGATGACCGACAGTCACCTGGACTTCTTCGTCCGGAACCTCGTCGCAATCCTGGCGGAGATGCGCGCAGCCTTCGGGGTGCTCCAGCCCAATGCATTTGTTGAGATCGACCTCACGGCCTGATCTGAACAAATAGCTCTACCGGTGCAAGCCATCCCGATAGAGTGCAGAGAACAAAATCTGCACCTCGGAGGTCGAGATGGCTCGCACTGGCAGGCCGAAGGTCGAGCGCCTTGTCGTGGCCTGCGCTGGCTGCAACAAACAGATGGAGCGTCGCGCTTCAGACCTGGCTCGCCTGAAGACTGGCCGGGCGTTCTGCTCGACCGAGTGCAGGAACAGCGCGGGGTCGAAGCCGCGCCGGGGTGCGACTGTCGCTTGCGCCGAGTGCGGCGCCGAGATCTACCACCCCCTGGGGCGGCAACAGAAGTTCTGCAGCAAGCAGTGTCACGACCAGGGGCAGCGTGCAGACAGAGTGACGACGGTGTGCGCCGCGTGCGGAGATCAGTTCAGTCATCGCCGATCCTCCCTGCGTAAGTACTGCTCCAAGGTGTGTGACGCGAACGGCCGAATGGTTCGTGTACTTGATCGAGAGCACAACGGCCGACCGGCTCGAATCAACGCGGCCGGCTACGTCATGGTCTGGGAGCCGGATCACCCAGCGTGCTACGACGGGTGGCTCCTCGAGCACAGGCTTGTCGCAGAGCGAACCCTGGGTCGGCGCCTCGAAACGGCCGACGAGGTGCACCACATCAATCGCGACAAGGCTGATAACCGTCCCGAGAACCTCGCGGTTCTCTCCGGACCCGACCACTCGTACATCACCGCGCTGGACAACTGGCGGGACCTCAGGGAGCTGAAGCACCAGCTGGCCAGGTACCGCGAGTTGTACGGCGAGCTACCGGAGGAATGACATGGCATACCTCAACCCGGCAGCGGGCGCGGCCCGCGAGGGCAAGCAGGCGGCAGCGGTCGCCGATGCGGCAGCCGCCACGTCGGTCGTCGCCGCCGGAGCCACCCCGACGAAGGCCGAGTACGACGCGCTGCGCGCGGACTACCTGGCGCTGCGCACCAAGGTGAACGGCCTGCTCGCAGCACTGCGCACCGCTGGACTGCTCGCGCCGTGAGCCTGTTCGTCCGGCAGACGGCTGGAGGGCGGTGCCCGTGCGGCGCTGAGCATGCGACGTGCGGCCCGCCCTCCGACGTCACGGCACTCGACATCCCCATCCAGGAGGTGGCCGCTGTGGGCGGTCCGCTGAAGAAGTACCGGTTCACCACCGGCACCGGACACGAGACGATCCTCAAGCTGAGCACAGCCGACGCCGAGCTGCGCGGCCTGAGCGACGATGATCTCGTCGGCGCCGAGCCGGCGGACGGGCAGAAGGCTGCGGTGGCTCCGAACAAGGCCCGCGCCACGTCGTCCAACAAGGCTCGCTCGCCGCGGGGCAAGGGCGGCGAGGGCGGTGGCGACTGAGTTCCTGGCCGATCCCGATGAACTGTCCGTGTGGCTGGGCAAGCCGCCCAACGACCCGAAGCTGCTGGCTGCGCTGAGGGCCGCAACCCGCCGCTTCCGAGGGGCAGTCGGCCACGACGTGGACCTCGTCGTCGATGACGAGGTGACGCTGGACGGCAACGGCCGCGAGTCGCTGTTGCTGCCGGTGTGGCCGACGACCGCAGTGACGTCGGTTGCACTGGACGGCGAGACTCTCGTCGAGGGCACCGACTACTCGTGGTCGGAAGCCGGCCTGCTGCGCCGCCTCGGCGGCCGGTGCTGGCCCGACCGGTTGCGCTGCCTGGACGTGAAGTACAGCCACGGCTGGAACCCGATCCCGGAAGACGTCCAGGAAGTCGTCATCGACCAGGCCCGCACGATGTACAACGTCGTGCCAGGCGTGCAGTCCCGGGCGGTCGGCGGGCAGTCTGTCGCCTTCGGTGTGACTGCTGCGGTCGGTGTCTCGGACCAGTGGTCGAAGGCCGTTGCTCGGCACAAGGTTCGCACGGGGAGCGATGCCTGATGATGTTCAATCAGAGCGCGGTGCGGGTCCGGGCCAGCACCAAGACGGACCGGGGCGGCAACACCGTCCCGGACTGGTCGCCTGGTGCGGTGAACCGGCTGACGGTGACGGACCTGAACATCCAGCCCAACACTCAGGCCGAGACCGACGACGAGCAGCGCAACGCTGTCGTCACCGGCTACCGCGTGCAGTCGGCCGAGGGCACCAGCCCCGACATCAAGGCCACCGACCGCATCGACTGGCGCGGCCAGATCTACGAGGTGGACGGCGAGGTCGCGGCCTGGCCCGAGCTGTCCACCGACGCCGTCCACCACATCGAGTTCGTGATGGTGCGCGCCACCGGATAGGAGGCTGCCGTGCTGGAAAAGTTCGAGCTCGACACTCGCGGGGTGCGTGAGGTGCTCCGCAGCGACGGCGTCCGGCAGATGGTTGACGGGGCGGCCGAGGATATTCGCGCCCGTGTGCGGGCGAAGCTGCCCCCGGGCACACCGGTGCAGATCCGCGCCTACACCACCGACCGTGGCGCGGCCAGCGTGACCATCGCGCACGCGCGCGGCATGGGCTGGCAGGCTCGCGACGGCGTGTTCACCCGCTCGGTGTCCGAGGCCGGGATCGAGTTCAAGGCGTGGGGCGGGCAGTGAAGCGACTGCTCGTCTTCAAGGACTCCCAAGCCGCGGGTGCGGGGGTGCTGCGAACGGCTCTGGCTGGGCGGCCGGAGCCGTTCGCAGCCGACGTGACGGTCGGCACCCGAGTGCCGTCCAGTCGCTCACCGGAGGAACAGTTCCGGTACGTGCTGGTCCGCAAGGACGGCGATGCTCCGCACTCCTCCATGGCGATGTCGCGGGTGCTGCTGCGCGTCACGGCGTGGCACGAGGACGCCGACCAAGCCCACGACCTGGCGATGCTCTGTCAGGGTCTGCTCGTCTGCCACGACGGCAGCGTGCTGTCCGCGGTCCGCCCCAACGGAGGCCCGCTGCCCGGTACCGATCCCGACTCGGGGGTCGACCTGTCGACCTTCACCGTGCGCGTCAACGTGCGCGCGGACGTCCTCGAATAACTCCATAAGCCGAACCGCGACTCCACCCCCTGTACCGAGATGAGGAGGACGCCGTGGCCGGCGACCCGCTGAAGGCAAATCTGTGGACGGACGCGGACGTCTACATCTCCACCAACCTGTCCGCGACCCTGCCCGCGAACGCGGGCACCCCGTTCGGTGTCGACTGGGATCTGGTCGGTCTCCTCGACGGCGACGAGGGTTTCCCGGAGTCCCGCGACGAGGACACCGACGACAAGTTCGCCTGGGGCGGCATCCTCGTCCGCACGTCCCGCAACCACTTCAAGCTGACCAAGAGCTTCACGGCGCTGGAGGACAACGCCACCACGTACAGCCTGCTGTGGCCGGGCTCGTCGGCGACTCAGATCGTCGTGCCCCGCCCAGCGAAGGTGCTGGTCGCGTTCGAGACCCGCGAGGGCGACAAGGTCCGCCGCCTCATCTCGGCGAACTACGCCGAGGTGTCCCTCGACGGCGACCACGGCGAGAACGAAGCGGACCTCGAGTCCATGACGTTCGCCGCCACCATCTACCCCACCGGCGGCGGTGTGCTGTTCACCCGGCAGACCACACCAACCCTGGCCAGCCTGTCGGTGACCCCGTCGACGCTGACCCTGGCGGACGGTGAGATCGGCGCGCTGACAGCGACCGCCACCTACGACGACGCCTCCACCACCGACGTCACCGCCCAGGCGAACTGGGCGTCTTCAGCCCCGGCCGACGCGACGGTGAGCGCCGGCTTCGTGACGGCCGTGGACCCGGGATCGGCGACGATCACCGCCACCTACGAGGGGCAGTCCGACACCTGCGCCGTCACCGTCACCTGATGAGCCGCCGGGGACGCGGAGGTTCGTCGCGGTTCGGCCGCGTCCCCGGTGCATACACCGAACCGCGAGGAGTCACACCATGAAGGTCCAGTTCACCGAACCCGAGATCCGGGCGAAGGCCATCGAGCTCGGGCTCATCAAGGGCAGCGACGAGCTGCCGCGCAGCATGCGCAGCCGGCTCATCGCTGTCCTCATCCAGGAGGCGGCCCCCCGCTTCCGCACCGAAGCCGCCCCGGTCGCCGAGACGGTACGCGTCCAGCCGGGCGGGTCCGTGGACATCGACGGCAAGCCGTTCCCGTGGATGGTCCAGGCCGACCGCATCGAAGTGGCCCTGGAGCCAGACGGCTCCGGGCTGGTCAGGCTCACCCTGCCCGCCCGCAACATCCAGATCACCCAGCCCGCAGACGAGAGCGAGTAACCGCGATGAGCACCACCCGAACCGCGAGCAAGCCGGCCGACAACGAGCCGTTCGACTTCAACCTCGACGCCGTCCAGGCCGAGGTCGACCTGACCCCGTGGCGAGTCCACTGGAACTCCCGCCGCTGGGAGTTCCAGCACTCCGAGGCCCTCGACGTGTGGGAGCTGATGGAGGGGGCGGAGCGCGGTGAGATCGGCGCCACCGTCGGCATCTTCAAGCTGGCCCTCGGCGAGGAGCAGTACACCGAGTTCCGCAAGGTGAAGATGCCGCAGTTTAAGATGAAGGCCCTGTTCGAGGGCTACAAGAAGCACTGCGGCCTGGGGGAATCGCAGGCCTCGTCCGACTCCTGAGGGAGCACGGCGAGGCGGTCCAAGCCGACCTGCGGGACCACTACGGCATCCGCCTGTCCGACCTGTTCCGGCGCGACACCTACGGTGTGCCGCTGCTGACGTGGCGCGAGCTCCGCGGGTACATCCGCCAGCTTCCCCCTGACGCGCGCACCCGCCTAGCGCTCGGCGACGAAGACGGCGTCTGGGGCCTGCAAGAGCACCTGACCGCCGTGGTCATTGACGAGTTGCGCACCGCCAACTGGCAGCGCAGCAACGAGGGCCGCAAGCGCAGCGAGCAGTCACCGAGGCCCAAGCCGTTCCCGCGGCCCGGCGTCGGCGGCAAGAAGCCGCAGCGTGACAAAGCCGGACCGGCCCGCCAGGAGGCAAGGCAGCGGGCCATGCGCCGGGCGGCCGAACGTAAACGCGCCCTGGCCGCGGGCGAGATCACCTGACAACCGCATACCGAGGGGGTGCCATGGCGAACGTCGGCTACGCCACGCTCCAGATCATCCCCTCGGTACGCGGCATCGGGAACGAGATCCGAAGCCAGCTCATCGGCCCCGCCGAGGACGCGGGCGAGCAGGCCGGGCAGGCGGCCGGCGGCAGCCTGAAGGAGAAGCTCCTCATCGGCGCCGCCGCAGCAGGCGCAGCCGCCGGAGCCCTTCTCGTCGCGGGCATCACTGAGGCCATCGACCAGGCGAACATCACCTCACGGCTGCAGGCCCAGCTCGGCGCCACCACCAAGGACGGCGCCCGCTACGGGAAGATCGCCGGGGAGCTGTACGCCAAGGGCATCACCGAGACCGTCGAAGAGGGCGCAGAGGTCATCCGGTCCGTCATCAACGCCGGACTCGTCCCCCCGGACGCCACGAAAAAGCAGCTCAAGGCGATCAGTTCGCAGATGGCGGACGTGGCCAGCACCTTCGGCACCGACATGTCGATGCAGACGCAGGCCGTCTCGGCGATGATGAAGAACCGCCTCGCCCCGGACGCCAAGAGCGCCCTGGACGTCATCACCGTCGGCATGCAGAAGCTCGGGCCGAACGCCGATGACCTCCTGGAGACGTTCCAGGAGTACAGCGTCCAGATGCGCAAGCTCGGCATCGACAGCGAAGAAGCGCTCGGCCTGTTCCGGCAGGGCATCAAGGGCGGCGCCCGCGACACCGACATCATCGCCGACGCGTTCAAAGAATTCTCCATCCTCGCGGTCAACATGAGCGACACCTCGCGCGACGCCTACAAGGCCCTCAGCCTGGACGCCGAGAAGATGGAGAAGCAGATCGGTAAGGGCGGCGACTCCGCGCAGCGGGGCCTGCAAACCGTCCTGGACAAGCTGCGATCGATGAAGGATCCCGTCGCCCGCGAGGCGGCGGCTGTCGGCCTCTTCGGTACCCAGGCCGAGGATTTGGGTGCCGCCTTGTTCAAGTTGGACCCCGGCAAGGCCACGTCCGTGATGGGGGACGTGAAGGGCGCGGCAGCCGACCTCGGCAAGACGCTGCACTCGGGCCCGGGTCACGAGATCGAGGTCTTCACTCGGTCGCTGAAGCAGAACTTCGTCAACGTGATCGGCGGGCAGGTGCTGCCGCTGGTCTCCTCTGTCGCTCGCGGCTTCAACGCGTACCTGCTGCCGCCGCTGAAGGGCGTCAGCTCGGTCGTCATAGGGGTTCTCGTTCCAGCGCTGCGGGGTCTGTGGTCGGCGGGCGTGGCCGTGGTGGGATGGCTGCGGGAAATGGGTACGTGGCTGATCCCGGTCGGGATCGCCGTCGGCGGCCTGACCGCTGCCATCCTCGCTCAGCAGATCGCTACGGCCGCGGTGACGGCCGTGTTCGCCATCTACCGCGGCGCGATCCTCGCCTGGACTGTGGTGCAGCGCGGGGCGACCATCGCCCAGGCTGCGTTCAACGCAGTGATGAACGCCAACCCGGTGATGCTGGTGATCACGGCGATCGTCGCTCTGGGTGCCGCGCTGTACATCGCCTACCAGCGCTCAGAGACGTTCCGCAGCATCGTGCAGGCCGCTTGGGCAGGTATCCAGGCGGCGGCCATGTTCGCCTGGAATTCCGTACTCAAGCCTGCGTTCGCTGGGCTGATGGTCGGGCTGCGGGCGCTCGGCGCCGCCTTCTCGTGGCTCTGGTCCTCCGTGATCAAGCCCGTGTTTTCGTTCATCGATACGGCCGCGCGGATCCTGCTCACGGTGATCACGATCGTCGTGTTCGGGCCGATCTACCTCGCGGTCAAGCTGCTCGGCGCCATCTTCTCCTGGCTCTGGACGAACGCGATCAAACCTGTGGTCGGCTGGATCCGCGCCGGGCTGGCCGTGCTTTGGGCCGGAGCGAAGGTGAGCTTCGGCCTCTTCATGGCTGGAGTGCGCGCCCTCGGCGCGGTCTTCTCCTGGCTCTGGCGCAACGCGGTGAAGCCAGCCCTGGGGTTCATCGTCTCCGGGGCGAAGTCGGCCTGGTCCGGAGCGAAGATCGTCTTCGGGTATCTGACGGCTGGGCTGCGCACCGTCGGCGGCGTGTTCACCTGGCTCTGGCGCCGGGCCGTGGCCCCGGCGCTGGCCGGGGTGCGCTCCGTTCTGACCACCGTCTGGGAGTCCGGGATCCGCCCGGTCTTCGACCGACTGCGTGCTGGGACGTCCCGGGTCGCCGCTGCCTTCGAGACTGCCCGCAAGGGGATCAAGCTGGCCTGGGATAAGGTCTCCGACATAGCGCGTAAACCGGTCGTTTTCGTCGTAAACACCGTGTACGGCAAGCTGCGTGGCGTCTGGAACACCGTAGCCGGAGCCTTCGGCGCACCGAAGCTGCCCGCGTACAAGTTCGCCACCGGCGGCGTGCTGCCCGGCTACACGCCAGGTCGGGACGTGCACTTGGCGGCCCTGTCCGGCGGCGAGGCCGTGATGCGTCCGGAGTGGACCCGCGCGGTTGGCCCCGGCTACGTCAACTTCATGAACGCGGCTGCACGATCCGGCGGTGTCGCCGGTGTGCAGCGTGCCCTTGGCCTGCCCGCATTCGCGGACGGCGGCATCTTCGGTTGGGTGAAGTCCGCTGCATCGAAGGGCGTCGACCTGGCGAAGTCGGGCGTGGACTGGCTGAAGGACGGCATCAAGGCGTCCGCGCTCTCGGGGATCAACGGCATCGTCAAGCCGCTGATCAACAAGATTGCCGGATCGGCGTCCCTGTACCGGGAGATGATCACCCGCGTCCCGAAGAAGATGATCAGCACGATCCTCGACTTCTCCGGCGCCGCCGACAAGAAGCTCGAAGCCGCGGGCATCGGAGGCAGGGGCTTCAAGTCCGCGCTCAACTTCGCCCGCTCCCAGGCGGGCAAGCCCTACATCTGGGGCGGCGTCGGGCCCAAGGGCTACGACTGCTCGGGCTTCATGAGCGCCATCGAGAACATCATCCGCGGCATGAAGCCCTACTCCCGCCGCTGGGCCACCGGCGCCTTCTCAGGCGCGATCGCCCCGTCCGGGTGGGTGCGCGGCGCCCGATCCCCGTTCATGGTGGGCATCACGAACGCGGGCGTCGGCCACACCGCGGGCACGCTGAACGGGACTAATGTGGAGTCGCGCGGCGGCGACGGCGTGGTCGTGGGCGCCCGAGCCCGCGGCTACCGGGACAGTCTCTTCACCGACTGGTACGGCCTCAAGGGCTACTCCAAGGGCACCCGCGGCGCCACCCCCGGCTGGGCCTGGGTGGGCGAACTCGGTCCCGAGCTCGTGCGTTTCGGCGGCGGCGAGGAGGTCCTCAACCACCGCGATTCGCTGCGGTTCGCCTCCACCATGGGGTCCCTACCCGGATACGCCAAGGGCACCAGCAGTGCCAAGCTCCGGGCCGCGGCTCGCAAGCAGGTCCCCGGCGACCTCACCGCGGTGACCAAAGCCCTCACCGGCTCGGCGGCCGACATCAAGAAGGCCTTCGGCGAACTCGTGAAGGATCTGAAGGCCGCTGGCGGGGCGGGCAAGACGCTTGCCGCGTCCAGCAGCAAGGCGTCCGCGAAGCTGCAGGCCTTGGCCAAGCAGCGCGACTCCGTCGACGCCCGACTGGAGGCGGCGCGGTCCGCGGCAACCGACCAGGCGAAGACCGCGGCGGACTTCATCGGCCTGTCCAACGAGTCGAGCGCGGCCTCGGTCGCCGACCTCATCATGGGCATGCAGCAGCGGCAGTCCACGGTCAAGGCCTTCCAGGGCACGATCGCCGGGCTGTCCAAGCGGGGCCTGAATCAGGATCTGATCAGTCAGCTGGTAGCGATGGGCCCGGACAGCACGCTGGCCACCCTCGTGGCCAGCGCGAACAAGGACCAGCTGGCGCAGCTCAACAAGCTCGCCAAGTCGGGTGCGGCACTGTCGACCAGCTACGGCCGCACCATGGCCGACGCCATGTTCGACGCCGGCAAGAACGCGTCGAAGGGCTTCCTCACCGGCTTGGTCTCGCAGGAGAAGGAGCTCCAGGCGGCAATGAACAAGCTGGCGGGCGGCCTGGTATCCAGCATCAAGAAGAAGCTGAAGATCAAGTCGCCGTCGCGGGTCACCCAGTGGCTCGGCGAGATGACCGGTGCGGGCGTAGGGGTCGGCCTGGACAACACGGCCAGCACGGTTGCTGCGGCTGCCGCCCGCGTGGCGGACGCCGCCGTACCCGCGGTGGAGCCGGCCGCATCAGCCGGGCAAGGGCTGACCGCTTCCGGTGGCGCACTGCCCCGCAAGATTCGGCTCGTCGTCCGCGACCGCGAGTTCGACGCCTACCTGGAAGAGGTCGCAGACGGTCGCGTCGACGTGGCGATGACCACCCTGCGCCGCACCGTGAAGGCCCGAGGATAGGAGGCGCCGCATGCCCATGATCGTGGACCCGTCGGCGCCTCACATCACCCCACCCACTCCTGTCGTCTCCCCGGACGGCTGGTTCAAGGCGTCCATCGATACCCTGTACGCCGGGGTGATGCTGGCCGTCGACTACACGGCCAGCACCCCCTACTCCGACGCGGCCGAGGTCCGCAAGGTGCGCATCATGCGCACCGACCCGGGTAAGCCGGCCGTGCCGGTGCGCTCCGCCGACACCGCGTGGGCCATCGAGGGCGTCGGCGCCGCCTACGACCACGAGGCGCCGCTCGGCGTCGCCGTCGTCTACACCGCAACGGCGATCCTCGCGGACGGCAGCGACGGCCCCGTCTCGTCCCTCGCTGTGACCGTCCCCGAGCCCGACGTGCCGGCCGACGTGTGGATCAAGTCGGTCGACGATCCCGGCCTGTCCGCCAGGGTCACCGTCACGTCCTGGCCGCAGCTGCAATGGGAGTCCCGCATCGACACCGCCGATGTGGCCGGCTCGCCCTACGCCGCGACCGCGCAGGACGTGTACGCCTCCGCCGGATCCGACATCAGCATCGACGCCACGGGCGACCAGATCGAAGCCCTCAGGACCCTACTGACCACGCCCGGCGTGCGGCTCATCCAGACCCGATCCGCCAACCGCCGCCCGGACCAGTTCGTGCTGTTCGCCACCCCAGCCGAGAGCGTGGACACCACCCCGGACGCGACGCGCACCTTCACGGCCGCGGTCCGTGAGGTGGCCCGCCCCGGCACCGCCGGCCAGCCGCTTCGACTCCCCGGCTGGTCCTACGACCACCTGGCCGCCCAGTACGCCAGCTACAACGCCGTGGAGTCCACCTTCGGCAGCTACCTGGCACTGGCCACGAACGGCGTCTTCACGTGATGCCGATCGCGGCGGCAGTGCTCGCCGCGCTGCCGGAGGCGATCGGCCGGCCCTACTATGCCGAGTGGTCCAACGACGGCGGCACCACCTGGCAGCGCTGCGGCCTCGTCGCAGGCTCGGCGTCCATCACCGCCGACCGCACCGCAGAGACCCGCTACACGGCGTCCGCCGACGTCGTGGGGGTGAGCGAAGGCCGGGACGGCGTCAACTCGATCGCCACCAACGTGCGGCTGCGGCAGGGCATACAGCTGCCGCGCCAGGACCCGATCTGGTTCCCGGCCGGCCGGTACACGGTCACCCGCACCCGCAGGAACCGCTCCGGTTCCATCACGCTGGAGCTCGACGGCCTCGAGGACGACCTGCGCTCCGCGTCCCTCCCTGTTGCCCGCACCGTCGGGCCCGGACAGGCGAAAGACCTCGTCGAGGAACTGGTGGCCGAGGCGCTGCCGGGCGTGCCGGTGGCGTGGCGGTTCGGAGTCGACGCCGGCACTCAGGTGCCGCAGATCGTCGCCACTGACGACCGGTGGGCCATCCTGTCGTCCGGCACCGACTCGACCGGTACGAACACGGGCATCGCCGCCGCGCTGGCGGGGGAGCTGTGGGTGGACGCCCGGGGCGTCGTCACCGTCGGCCCCGTGCCCACCCTGGACGATCCGGTGGTGTGGCGCATCAGCCGCGGCCTCGGCGGCGCGCTGGTGGAGCCGCAGTCAGAGCAGGCCCGCGACGGGCTCGCCAACCTGTGGGTGGTCTCCGGGGACGGCGGCGACGGCTCGCCGGCCATCGGCCCGGCCTTCGCCTGGGACGACGACCCGAACAGCATCACCTACGCCGGGCCCGACCCCGTGGGCGATCCGCTCGCGCCGCAGCGTCTAGGGCTGAACGGTGTGCGGCTGCGCGTGCAGAAGTACGCCTCACCGCTCATCACGTCTTACGGCCAGGCCCTCGAGGTCGCCCAGGCGAAGCTCGCCGACTCGCTCGGCGTGCAGGCCAGCCTGTCGTTCACCTCGGTGTGCAATCCCGCGTTGGAGCCCAGCGACCTCGTCGAGGTCGAGACCGCACCGGGCGTATGGGAGCGGCACATCATCGACTCCCTGTCGTACACGCTCGGCGCCGCCTCCATGTCCTGCAAGACCCGCACCAGCACGAGGAGGGTGACGTGACCGCATCCGTCGACCAGCTGGCCGACCTCCTCACTCAAGGCGGCAAGACCGGCGGCGATGTCATCTCTGCACAGGTCGCCGACGTCACCGAGTCCGGCCGCGTCAACCTCCAGCTCGGCGACGGAAGTCTGCTGCTGGAGGTCGCATGCCCGACCTCCTATCGGGACCGGGCCGCGGGGGACTGGGTCGCGGTACGTATGTCGTCGGTGCCGGTGGTGCTGTGGCGGCTCGGCGAGGATCCGGCCGACACCGAGCAGGACCGCATCGAGACCATCGCCGAACAGGCGGCCCGGGACGTGCAGGTGGTCCGCGCCGCCACCTACGGCACCGGAGCCCCGGCCGGTAGCGGCTGGCAGGCCGCCTCTGCGGTCTACGTGCGCAAGGTGGACGGGCGCTTGGAGGTCTACTTCCAGGTTCCTTCCGACGCCGACCCATCCCCGGGCACTCCGGTGGTTCCGTCGCCGAAGCCCGTCACGGTCAGCCCCAGCGACTCCGGTACCTGGCGGGGCGGGCGGCCTGACGAGTACGCGTCCGCGCCCACGCAGGGCGACTGGACCGGCCGCGGCAACCGGCGCGGCGGCTGGTTCTACGGGTCCGCCATCCAGAACGCCTGCGTAGGCAAGACCGTGTCGAAGATGACCGTCGCGTTCGCCCGCAAGTCGGGTGCCGGCGTCAACGCCAAGCGGCCCCTGCACCTCTACCTACACAACCACTCCTCGCCCCCCTCGGGCCAGCTCAACCTCGGCGACGGCCCCGAGGAGCTGCTGCGCCTCTCGGCCGGAGCGAAGGGCAGCGCGACCCTGCCCGCGTCCTGGCGCTCCGCTCTGGCGTCCGGCGCCGCCAAGGGCCTGGCCATCTACGCCACCGGCAGCAGCGACTACATGGCCGTCACCGGCGGCAAGATCACCATCACGTTCTCGTAGGAGGCCCCGTGGCGACCATCGGCTACGCCGAACTCCCCATCCCCGGCGGAGGCGACGGCCCTACCGTCCCCGGCCATCTCGCCGAACTCGCCGAGGCCATCGACCCGCACCTGTGGCAGCACGTCACCGACCTCGCTGACCGCAACACCCGGCTGTCCGCCGCACCCGTATGGACCGTGGCTGTCGCCGCAAACGGCATGACCTGGGTGAAGACGTCCACGGACAACGTGTGGGCGACGATCTGGGAGCCGCTGCAGGACTGGCAGCCGCTCACCCTCGCCTCCGGGTACGAGGCCGGACAGACCACGCCCGAGGGCCGCGTCTTCAACGGACAGGCCCACCTGCGCGGCACGATCCAGCGCACCGACGGGCAACTGATCTCCGCGAATGGGGTGAAATTGGCGACCGTCCCCACCGCGATGATCCCCGACCAAATCGCACGGTATGCCGCACCCGCCTCCATGACCGGCGACGCGATGACCGGCACCTGCCGCGCCGAAGTCTTCAGCCCTGACCAGGACGCCAACAGTCTCGGCGGACGTGGCTCCGTCATCATCTGGTCCCAGGACGGCCAGCAAGACAGCGGTACACCCGGCCTGATGTGGGTGGACATCTCCGGCTACTACTGGCTCGACTGAGAGGACGGCATGCCCCTCTACACCTTCGGCGGCACCCCTGCAGACGTCCTCACCGACACAGCCGGCAACGTCGTCACCAACTACCCGCTGCTCGTGAAGGTCGCGGGCACCGGCGCCACCGTCAGCGCTCTCTTCGAAGTGGACGGAACCACCCCGATCAGCGAGCTCCGCAGCAACGGGCCGTCGTCTCCGCAGCCCGGAGCGATCCGCGCCTTCAAGGCCCAGGACGTCACCGAGATCGACTACGAGTACCTCGATGCCGGTGGCCAGCCCGTCCGCTGGTACCAGGCAGCCCGCGAGGTCGCAGCCGGGGCCCTGGATGCGGCACAGGCGGCACAGGCGGAAGCGTCTACCAAGCTGGACGTTGAGACGCCCGACCCGCAAAGCGTGGACGGGCCGGTCACCTTCAACTCCCCGATCAGCGCACCGAACCTGAACGACCAGTCGGCTGTCCAGTGGTTCAGCGTCACGGATGCTGTGGGGGACGGCACCACCGACGACCGGGCCGTCATCCAGGCGCAGCTGGACGCCGCTCGCGATGCCGGCGGCGGTATCGTCTACATCCCGCCCGGGCGCACTTACGGCATCAGCACGTTCCTGGTCGTCTACGCCGACACCACGATCTGGGCCTACGGCGCGACCTTGAAGGCCGTCGGCAACACCGGCCTGCTCAGGAACTTCCTGTCCACGGACCTGTTCGCCGGGTACACCGGCCGCTCCCGCATCCAGATCCTGGGCGGCACCTGGGACGGCAACGCCGCCGACGCAGGCGTCGGCACGGTGACCGCCACCACGAACGTCATCAGCTTTGCTCACTGCCAGGACATCACCGTCCGGGACGCCACCATCACCAACGTGTCCTCGGCGCACGGCCTGGAGTTCAACTCCACCGCCCGCGGCCGGGCCATCAACTGCCAGTTCCTCGGCTTCAAGGACAACACCGGCGGCTCCCGTGCCTACTCCGAGGCCGTCCAGATCGACATGGCCGTCTCCGGCTCGGTTGGCATCGGCGACTTCGACGAGACCCCGTCGCAGGACATCCTGATCGAGGGCTGCTACGTCGGGCCGTCCAGCCGGCTGGGCAGCTTCGGCCGCGGGGTCGGCTCGCACATGCTGCGCTCCGGCGTCTACTACTACGGCATCCGGATCATCGGCAACCGCATCGAGGACGTGAACCAGCAGGGCATCTACGGCTTCGGCTGGCGCCGCGCGGTCATCTCCGGCAACGTCGTCTCCGGCTCTGGCCTGTCGGGCATCCAGCTGTCCCGCCCCGACCCCGCCGGGGCGGGGCCGTCTGAAGGCTTCACCGTCAACGGCCGCAACATCGCCATCACCGGCAACACCGTGGAACGGGCCAAGGACGCGTCCGGCATCCGCGTCTACGGCTCCTCCGGCGGCACCTACGACCAGGTCGTCATCGCCGGGAACTCCGTGCTCGGGCTCAGCACGGACGCCTCCAACGGCATCCACGTCGAGTTCTGCAGCCGACCGAACATCAGCGGCAACACGATCGCTGGCACCCAGTCCACCGGCATCGTCGTCTTCGACTCCGACGGCGCGACCGTCGGTTCCAACACGATCCGCAACACCGGTTCCAACGGCGTCAACGTGACCAACTGTGCCGGGGCTCAGGTCGTCGGCAACACCGTCGACACCACCAGCACCAACCACGGCATCTTCGTCTCCAACTCCAGCGCCGTGGCAGTGCAGGCCAACCGGATCAACGCCGCCGCATCCGCCGGCATCCGCCTGTCCACCAGCGCTACCGGCTGCCTCGTCGTCGGCAACCAGGTCCGCAAGGGCAGCGGAACCACGACCAGCGGCGTCTCGCTGGACTCCTCCGCCACCAGCGCTGTCGTGCTCGACAACGACCTGTCCGGCAACTCCTGGTCGGCGAGCACGGCCCTGGCGGTGTCCACCGCCGCGCCCGTGACGGGCCCGGGCGGCATGACCGCTCTACCGGCATCCAACGTCGTCGACAGCGACCTCACACCGCTCCCCGCGCTCGAGGCCGCCATATCCCCGGCCGGCCGGTACGAGACCACGTCCAGGCTGCGCCTGGGCACGGCCTCTACTCCGGTCTCGGGCGCCCTGTACCTGGTGCCGATCTGGCTGCCCAAGGGCCTGGTCGTCTCCAGCATCACGTTCGTGTCGGGCGGCACGGCCGCAGTGTCCCCGACCAACCAATGGTTCACCCTCCACAATTCCAGCAGGGTGGCCCTGGCGCGCACGGCGGACAACACGACGACGGCCTGGGCGGCGAACGCCGCCAAGACGCTGAACGTCGCCCAGACCACTGCCGGGTCGGCCTCGTCGTACACCACGACCTACAACGGCCTGCACTACCTGGGCTTCATGGTCGCGGCCGGCACCATGCCGAACATCGTGGGTGAAGGATCGTTGCCCGCCGCGGTGGCGAACGCCGCCCCGGGCTTCGGCTCGACGAACAGCGGCCAGACCACCCCGCCCACCGTGACCGGTGGGGCCTTCACGGCGGCTGCCTTCTCAGGCACCGGGATCCTCGCCTACGGCTACGTCATCTGACACCACCGCGCCCCGACCTCGGGGCCTTCGCTATGAACAGAAGAGAGGCCGCCCGTGGCGCGCACCGGCCCACAGAAGATTCCCGGCGCCTCGCAGTCCTACTTCTACGGCTCCGGCCGCTACTCCGGCTCGGACATGGAAGTGAACTGCGGCGTCGTCCACACCACCGAGGGCATGAGCCTGCCGTCGTACAGCGATGGCGCGATGGCCCCGACGGTGACCGGCGTCCCCGACATCAAGGCCAAGCGGATCCGCTGGTACCAGCACTACGACGTCGACGAGTCCGCCCGCGCGCTCGCCAACAAGCTCGGCGGCGTCGAAACGAACACGGCGAACGCCTTCCAGATCGAACTCGTCGGCACCTGCGACGACACCAACAAGACGGCCTGGTCGGGGAAGCGCGCCGGTATCGACTACCTGCACTGGCCCACCGCCCCCGACTGGGCGCTCGCCGAGGTGGCGTGGCTGGTGCGCTGGCTGCACGACTACCACGCCGTGCCCCTCACCTACGTGAGCAACTGGCTCGCCTACGGCAAGGACTCCCGACGGCCCGGCGTCACACCCGCCTCCTACGGGGCGAGCCCAGCCCGCATGTCCATGAGCGCCTGGCGGAGCTTCAAGGGCTGGTGCGGTCACCAACACGTGCCCGAGAACGACCACGGCGACCCGGGCTCCATGAACTTCGCCCGCGTCATCCAGCTCGCCAAGGGCGAGCCCACCACCGAGGAGGATCCCTTGGCCGGCATGACCAAACAGGACATCTACGACGCCGTCTGGAAGATCGACCAGGTCGCCGCACCCGACACGGCCCCGGACCGGGCCACGAACAAGAGCTGGCAGCCGCAGTCCTACCTGAAGGACATCGGCAACCGGGTGCGCTCCCTCACCGTCACCGTGGCCGCCCAGTCCGCCGCGATCCACGCGCTCGCCGCGAAGGTCGGCAGCGGAGTCGACACCAACACCGTCGTCGCGGCCGTCGAGAAGGCCATCGCCGACGCCGTCATCAAGGTCGACATCGACGTCACCCAGAACCAGGAGACCTGACCCATGAAGATCTTCGGCCGCGAGCCTGCTCTCATCATCGCCGCCGTCTCGGCGGGCCTGAGCCTGCTGGTGACCTTCCAGTTCGGGCTGTCCGCCGAGCAGGCGGGTGCGATCGTCGCCGTCATCTCCGCCGTGTTCGCCGCGGCTACGGCTGCCGTCACCCGGCCCATCGCGCCGTCGGCGTTCACCGGTCTCGTCGCCGCGGTCGCCGCACTGCTGGCCGCCTACGGTCTGGAGCTCGGGCCCGAGAAGATCGGCGCCCTCAACGCGGTCGTCCTCGCGGTGCTGGGCCTGCTGACCCGCGGCCAGGTCGCCCCGGCCAGCCCGAGCGCGCCGGGCACGGCCGAACCGCCCCGGACGGTCTGATGTCGTGCCGTGCGGCCCGGCGACTGCACAAAGCCCTGGGCCGCCGCGGCGCCTTCCTCGCAATCCTCGGCGTCGGCAAAACCTGCTGGGGCATCTCGTTCCTCGTCGACCCGCCCAGCAACCTAGGACTGGAGCTGCTCACCGACCTATGCTCCCTGCGGCACTGGGCCTGGCTGTGGATCATCTGCGGCCTGATCACCCTGTTCTCGGCGTTCCTGCGTGTCGGCCGGGACTGGTTCGGGTTCCTCGCTGCACTACTTCCCCCCACCGTGTGGGCCACCGCCTACACCGTCGCTGTCATCACCGGCGACTACTCCCGCGGCGGGTTCGTCGCAGTCTGGTACCTGACGAGTCACGTCGGGGTGATTCTGTGGGCGAGCGCGGTTCCCGAGCATTCGGTCCCCCCGCCCGTGCGCGCCCGGAGAGGCAAGGCCGCATGAACGTGGGCGAATGGGCAGCCATCATCGGAGCCGCCGGCAGCGTCCTCGGAGGGGGCGGATGGTTCGTCGCCCGCGCCACCGTCCGGGCCGCGCAGGCCACGGCCCGCGCCAACGAGGCTGTCGCCGCGATCCAGGCCGCGCCGCAGGCGCGCGCGCAGGAGTTCGCCGTGCTGGAAGCGACGGTGAAGCGGGTGGATGAGGAGAACGGCTCGCTGCGAGGGCGGATGTCCCGGCTGGAGTCGATGCTGCGGGCGTTCGCGTGGACGACGGACCGGTGGGCCCGGCAGATGCACCGCGCGGGGATCGAGCCCGAGCCGGCGCATCCCCTGGTCGACGAGTACAACCGAACTGGAGTGTGAGATGCCTGCTCCGCTTCCTCTCCGGCCGCGCCGCGACGACACTGCCGCCGGTATGGGCTCGCTGGTGCGCCTCGGCCGTGAGGAGCCGCCGCCCATCCCGGAGCCAGCCATCAACCCGTTCCTCGAGCCGGACTGGCCACCGCTCGACGATGAGCCCGCGTGACAGACGCCCCCACCGCTTCGGCGGTGGGGGCGTTCTGCTGTGTCCGGGGGCGGAGTCGAGCCGCCCTGCCTTCGATAACATGCCATATCGCGGGCCCCGCTCCTCGTTGGAGCGGGGCCCTTTGCTGTGCCCGAGCCCTCGGAGCGGCTGTCGAGAAACGACCGTCTGTCGTCAGAGGGCCCGTCAACTACGTTCCTGCAGTACGAGAATGACGCAAACCCGTGTCCTTAACTATGTCGCGCAAAGGGCTCATGGTCGATACACTTGGGTCATGAGAATCGGATACGGGCGGGTCTCCACCCGCGATCAGAACCCGGACGCGCAGGAGGACGCGCTCACCGCCGCCGGATGCGACCCCGTCTTCGTCGACAAGGCGTCCGGCAAGCTCGCCTCACGGCCCGAACTCGGCAAGGCCCTCATCGCGGCACGCGAGGGCGACGAGTTCGTCATCACCAAGCTCGACCGGCTCGGCCGCTCCCTGAAGAACCTGATCGAGCTGTCCGAGCAGCTGGAGAAGAAGGGCGTCAATCTCGTCGTGCTCAGTCAGGGCATCGACACCAGCACCCCGGCGGGCCGAATGTTCTTTCAGATCCTGGGGGCCATCGCCGAGTTCGAGCGCGCCCTCATCGTCGAGCGCACCCGCGACGGGCTGGAAGCCGCCCGCGCCCGTGGCCGTGTCGGCGGCAGGAAGCAGGCGCTCAAGCCTCGCCAGGTCGCCCTTGCGCAGGAGATGTACGACGAGCTCGGCGAGGACGGCAAGCGCAAGCACACCGTGCAGGACATCGCCGACGAACTCGGCGTCGCCCGCACCACCATCTACCGATACCTGGAAAGGAAGAACCCATGAGCATCAACGGACTCGGCGACGTGAAGGTAGGCGACCGGCTGATCCTCTCCAGTAGCAACCGCTACCGGGGTGATGAGCCAGTCACCGTCTCGCGGATCGGCCGAAAGTACTTGTACGTGACCCGGCAGGACGGCCGGGAGGTCCCCAACCGATACCTCCGAGGCACCGGTTATCTCGACAGCAGCTACAGCGTGAGCGAGCGCCTCTATACCCAGGACCAGTACGACGAGACGAAGCGGCGCGCCAGCCTGCTCGAGCAGCTGCGGCAGGCTGGCATCGACCTGCGCCACGAGATCCGGTCCGAGGTCACCACTGACCAGCTCCGTGCGCTGCTCGCCGTCATGCAGCCCGCGGTCTAACAGCCCGCACAAGAACGGCGCCCCGCCCAAGGTAAGTGGGCGGGGCGCCGCTGCGTCAGCATAAGGGAGTACCCACGCGAACGCCCCCGCAGCAGCCGGCTGCGGGGGCGCCTTGCTGTCCCGGGGCCTAGCCCCAGGCGGTGTCGTCGTCCATGATGCCTCCCCAGATCGGTGCGGCCACGGTACGCGGAACCCGGCCGTCCTGTCAGGAGGTCGTGCCACACTGGCCGCACGCCCCGCCGGGCCCCCCGTCTCGGCGGGGTTTTCGCGTGGGCCCCGGCGTTGTCAGTGGCCCCTCGTAGCATGGTCTGATCGTTGTCCACGCTTTCTGCGTGTGCGACTACTCGAATGGCGCCCCGCGGTGGTCACGCACCGGCGGGGCGTCGCGGTAAGGAGGGGCCATGGACGACCTGGTGCAGTTCCTGCGCGACCGGCTGGACGAGGACAAGGCTGCGGCGCGCAGGGCGGGCGATAGCTTCCGGCAGGTCGGGGAGACCGGTGTCATCGTCGCCACCGAAGGCGACCGCGCAGAAGAGTGCGCCTCCGCTAACTGGGCTGGCATCGCCGAGCACATCGTCCGCCACGACCCGGCCCGCGTCCTCGCCGAGGTAGAAGCCAAGCGCCTAGCGCTCGACCACTACACGGAGCTTCAACGGCTCGCCAAGGGAGGCGTGGCCATCTACCGGACCGCGGCCGGTGCAGTCGGTGTGCAGATCCAGATCATGGCCATGGCGTATACGCGTCACCCTGCATACAACGAAGCATGGCGGCCTGAGCACCTAGGCTGAAGTCGCTGCTGAGCGGGCCTTAGCCCTCCGCGTGCCTGACGGCCTTCTTCACGGCCATCTCCACCGTGTACCTGCTGAGGCCCGCCGCCTGGGCGTGCGCGGTCACAGCGGCCTGTGCGGCGTCGGCGGTGGCGACGGTGAGCCGCCCGGCCTGGATCTCCTCCCAGGCGGCGCGCTCGGCGGCTATCAGATCGTCAGGTAGTTCGATGGTCACGCGCGGATCCTATGCCGGGCGGTCACGGCGCCTTCACGCTGCGGTCGTCATCTCCCCGCGCACGGCCGCCACCCACTCGTCCCGCAGCTGCTCATAGCGTTCCCGCGTCGGCCCCCACAACCACGTGCCCGTCTCCGCCATCAGCGCGCGGATCTCCTCGTTCACGGCCTCGGCAGACCGCGGCGAGCCCGAAGGCAGGGGAGTGGAGGACATGCCGAGATCGTAGCTGTGGCCTGTGACAGCGGGCTACGACTTCGGGGGCTGGGGCAGTTCCGTGACGAACGTGCCCACGCCGGGGTGCATCGCCGCCAGGCCGGCCTCCCGCAACTTCTGCAGCACTTTCCGGGCCGTCATCTGCGAGATCTCGAACTCGGCGCACACGTCAACCACTGACGGCAGCCGTCCGCCGGGTGGGTAGGTGCCGTCGGCGATCCGCTCCTCCATCACCGTGTACACCTGCCGCCACCTCGGGATATCCGGCTGCCAGTCCATGATCCGGACGCTAGGACCGCTCACCCCACCAAGCGAGACGAGTGCGCCTATCGGCCCTATCGCACCTATCGCGCCAGTCGAGGCGGTACCGTGAAATTGCAGGACCCCCGCGACCGCTGGCCGGCGGCCCGGGGGCGTGGCCGACGCTGACAGGAGCGCAGGCATGGACGAGGGTAGAGACCCCACACCCCCAGCCGGAAGCGGGCCCGCGGTAGCGGCCGGTGTTCGGCTCAGCGCGGTGCAGGAGGCTTACAGCCGCTACACCGAGCACGCCACCAAGTGCTGGGGATGCCGCGCCATCGACGAGCGCTGCGATACGGGGGAGCGGCTGCACCGTGCCTACCGGAAGGTCGATGAGAAGGCGCGCCAGCAGTTGATGGGTGAATAACCGGGGCGACTGGCCGGTACTGACACGTGCGCATCCAGCCACCGTCGAACCCTGCTGAGGCTTACCTCATCGCCGGTGACCTGCAGCAACGCAGGAACGTTTGGCCAACACCTGACCAGCGGTTACTGAAGCACACCAGTTATCAACAGAAAGTCGAAGAAAGTGCATGAGGCACCTTCCGCCAGGGCCGAAACTCGGCTTTACTCCTGAGTCCAGGCGCCCCACACGCCCGGTCCGCAAGCGCTCACTACCGCGCGGGCGACAACCGAATCAGCCAACGATCCATCGGCAGGATCAGGTCAGCAGTCTCCAGGGGGCGGCCAGCATGGTCGAAGCGAGTGCGCACCACACGGAACGCCGTCGCGTCGACGAGCAGGCCCAGCGCATGCGCCTGCCCCTCGTCGAGCTCCACGCACCCCAGCTCCGCCGAGTACGACGCGTGAGGCCGGCGCTGGCCGCGCCACCACGACGACACCAGCATCGCCGACCTGCCGCCCGGATCCAGACACTCGACCGTCTCGTGCCGAAGCGTCGCGCCTTCGTGGACGCCAAGCCGCTCCGCCAGCTCCACCGAGGCGGGGCGCGGCCGGGTGTCGGTGGTCTCGCTGGAGAAAGGCCAGGGCGCGTCCGCGTCCGTGAGAGTGCGCATAGCAGGAGGATGCGCCACATAGACCGCCTTGCGCTCCTCACCCTCAAGGACGCCGGTACGGCGCAGCAGAACGTAAGCGAGTCGCACAGTCTGAGGGTGTACGCCGAGTTCGGCAGCTAGCTCGGCTCTTGAAGGCAGCGGATCGCCCGGCCGCCATTCCCCGGCGGCGATGCGGCGACGGATGCCAGCAGCGATACGCCGATGGCGCGCTTCTGGCATCGAGACCCCTGCCGACGATCATGACGAGAGGTCTGAAGCTAGGGCCCTTGCCGGGTACTGGATATATCCAGCTGGGCAACCTAAGCCCTCTCCGGCCGTTGAGTAACTCAACAGAGGTTTCAGTGCCCGCAGCATTCAGGTTGCTGCGGCTGTTGGAAGGCCCACCAACCTTGAGGAGGCCTTGGCCGCCGCAAGGCGTTCCGCCGTGCGCTAGATTCGAACGCGCGTTCCCACTTTCGGGTGAACAGGGTAATGACCTGCACCTTTTCGGGGACGCGAACGGTGGGAGGGCAGACGTGTCGGTGAGCCACCAAAGGGCGCCCCTCCCTTGCGGTCGCCGACGCGAGCGTGCCCCCGACCTTCGGGGCGGGGGCACGCGCTCGCCCTCCCTGGGGGTGGCATGGGAGACGAATGGGAGATGACCTGTCACGCCGAACACGAGCCAACACCCAATGAACCCCAGCGAGCGCTAGACCGATCCCGCAACTTCAGGAGAGCTTCTAGATCGTCGCAGGTCAACGAACACCCAACAAAGACACCCGGGCGACGCGGGGGATCGTCCGAGGCGGGCGTGCAGCCCGATCCTGTGGTGGCCTCGGGCTACTTTCTGCGGCCGGGCCCCTCTTCGAGGAGGGCCCGACTCCTCAAGTAACCAGATCGAGGACCGGCCGCAGCCCGTCCGGCCGGTCGGACGCGGGCAGGTGGTCCACGAAGTGCACCCCGCATCCCAGAGCGGAGGCGCCGCCGTCCGCCCGGCGGTCGTCGCCGACCATGAGGGTCCTGCGTGGATCGGCGCCGAGCGCCTCGCAGGCGGTGGCGAACAGCCGCGGGTCGGGCTTCTGGATGCCGTGCTCGAACGACAGCACGTACGTGTCGACGTAGGGATCCAGGCCGTGCGCGCGGAATACCGGCCGCAGGTCCCAGCCGATGTTGCTGACCACCCCGACGGGAATGCCCCGCTCCCGCAACGCGCGCAGCACCTCGACGGCGTCCGGGTACGGGGCCCAGGCGTCCGGGGCCATGTGCCGGTCGTACAGCGCGTCGTGCAGCGCCGGGTCGGGCAGCGGGACCTGCCGGGCGAGGCCGGTGTAGGCGGCCCGGTGCAGGGCCGCACTCCGGTCCCGGATGAGCCAGGCGTCGGCCAGTTCCTCCGGCACCCGCGCGGGATCGCCGCCGCCGGGCAGCGCCCCGACCGCCTCCAGCGCCAGTGCCGCGGTTCTCAACTCGGCCTCCGTGAGCCGGACACCGGCCCCGGCCAGGGCACCGCGCAGCCACGAGTCGGTGGACTCGACACGGAAGAGCGTTCCGGAGAAGTCGAAGAGCACGGCCATCATGCGGCGATCCTACGAAGCCGCGTCACGACGCGGGGGAAGATCGGTGAGACATCTTTGGGTTCAGGGCTGCCGGCGCCGGTGCACCCACACCGCCAGGGCCACCACCGTCGTGCCCAGCAGCCAGCCGCCCACCACGTCCGACGGCCAGTGGACGCCGAGCCAGATCCGCGTCAGCCCGACCCCGACCACGGAGACGACGGCCACGGTCAGGGCCGCGCGCCACACGGCCCGGCCGACGCCGTGCCGGTGCAGGAGCCACAGCAGCAGGCCGCACACCACCGTGGCGGTCATGGCGTGACCCGAAGGGAACGCCGAGTAGTGGGCCGAGTCGACGGGGTCGGGCCACACGGGGCGGGGACGGTCCACCGCGGCCTTGGCACCCTGCTGCAGAAGTGTGCCCAGTGCGACGGTCAGCGCCAGCCACACCGCCGTCCAGCGCGCCGCCCACCGCACCACCAGCCACACGACGACGGCCGCGCAGAGCAGTCGCATCGTCCACGGATCCCACACCCAGTCGGTCAGGATGCGGCAGACCTGGGTGACACCGCTCTCGTCGACCGCCCAGCGGTGGGCGGTGGCGGCGATATCCCCGTCCGCGGTGATCAACGGGCTCCATCTCGCCGCGACGAGAGTCAGCAGCAGAGCCGAGCACAGGGCCAGGACGCCGGCGAGACCGGCGGTGGTGCGGTGCTCCGCACGGGGCGGGGAGTCGACGGACGAGGTGTGCATACAGCGATCCTCGCCGAACCGGGGGGTCCGGATCCAGTACGGGGACGATCTTCCGCCACCGGGGCGACGCGCTTCGGCCGCGTGACACCGAAGGGGGCCCGGACGCCCCGGTCACCCCAGTGCCCGCAGCCCCGGAACGAACGCCACCACGACCGGCACCACGGGCACCAGCGCGGCCGCCGCCGTCAGCCGCAGGCGCCGGGCCGCCGTCAGCCGGTCCGGCGGAGTGAGCAACCGGTGCACCCTCGCCGGGACATGGGCCTGCGGTGTCGGACAGGGACCGAACACGCCGCGGTGCTCGTTCAGTTCGACCAGGGCCAGGGCCGTGGTCAGACGGCCGAAGCGGCGCGATGCCGTGTCGTCGGCGGCGAGTTCGACCAGACGGTGCATCTCGTCGCGGAACGCGGCGAACACCGGAACCTGCGGGAAGCCCCCCGCCAGGGCCGAGGAGCAGTTCAGCAGCCAGTCGTGCCGGGCCCGGGCATGCCCCTGCTCGTGGGCGAGCACCGCGTCCAGCTGCCGGCCCTTCAGCCGCAGCAACGCGGCCGTGGTGACGACCAGTTGCGGGGGAGTGCCGGGCTGCCACCAGGCGTCGGGCCGCTCGCTCTCCAGGACGACGAGCCGGCCCGAGACGGCCACCTCGCCCGGCAGCAGCGGAGCCCGGACCAGCAGATCGGCCCGTCGGCGGCGTCGCCCGGCGCGGGCCCGGCCGATCTCGCGGAGCAGCATCGCCGCGCTCCACAGCCCGCCGCCGGCCAGCGCTACCGCGGTGGTCGCCGCCCAGAGGCCCGCCGTACCGAGGGCGTAGGCCTCGACGACCGCGCGCGGGGCCGTCGCGAAGAGGTGCCCCCCGACCGCGTGCCAGGCCGCGGCCGCGCTGAGCGTCATCGACAGCGCGCAGCACACGAGGACGGCCGCCACCACGCACTGCCACACCCACAGTGCCACCACCGGCTCACGGTCCGGCCAGTCCGCCCGGGCGAGCAGCCGGGGGGCGACGACGGCGGTCAACGCGCCGAGCAGCAGCAGCACGGCGGTGAGCATCATGAGGGCAGCCTATGAGCGCGGCTCCGCCCAGGGGTACGACTTGTGCCGTCGAAGTGACGCAGGCAACGAACCCGTCGGGGCTGCCGGGCCGGTCCCGCTCACAGCGTCAGCAGCATCGCCACCATCGCGATCCCCATGGACAGCCGGCAGGCCCGCGCCAGTTCCGGCCGGTCACCCCATCCGGCGGGACCGCCGCCCCCCGCCACGGCGGCGACCGGCACCAGGCGGACGCCGGTCAGCAGCACGTACCCCGCGAAGTAGAGCAGCAGCGCCCCGGTCAGGAGCGGCACTCCGGAGCCGCCCCGGCCGTGCGCGTGCGCGGGGGAGCCGGCCATCACGACGGACATGTAGACCATCGCAGCGGCACCCACCAGGTGGTGGAGATGGTGCGCGCCGGACCGCGCCGCCCACAGCGCGTGCACGCCCGCCGCCCCGAACACCGCCGCGTAGACGGGCCACGCCCATGAGGGCGGCGTGAACGCCGCAGCCGGCACGGCCATCGCGGCCATCCCGAAACCCATGAGCGCCTCGCCGCCCGCGGTGCCGCGCTGCTCCTCGGCGCCGCTGCGCATCCGTGCCAGGCAATAGGCGCCGGTCACCGCGCAGAGCACCACCAGCAGCCAGCCGGACGAAGCCGGTCCGTGCACGCGCACCTCCCCGTTCGACGTCGGTCATTCGATGCCCGGGCCATGCGGCGCGCACGCGAGCGCAAGGGTGTACACGGGGAGCATTCGCCGGAGCACGCCAGGTGAGGGATGATGTTTTACAAGTAAAACACCTGTTAATCTTGTGGCCATGAGCTGTGCGACCGCCACCCCCGCAACCCCACCCGCCCGGCGTCTGCCACTGGCGGGGGTGCTGCGCCTCGGCAGGCCCTCGGAGATCTGGTTCAAGCCCGCGCTGAGCGTGGTCGCGGCGATCGCTCCGCCCGCACTCACCTTGTCCGCGCTCGGCCGGCTCGACCTCGTGATGTACGCGATGGCCGGGTCCCTGTGCGCGCTGTACGCACACGACCGTCCGTACGCCGCCCGGGCCGGGGTCCTGGGGCGGGTGGTGCTGGGCATGCTCGGCGGACTCGCCGTGGCCCTGGTCGCGGCCTCCCTCACCGGCAGTGCCGTCGTCCTGGTCACCGTCGGTGCGCTGCTGGCCGCCGCCCAGAAGATGCTGTGCGACGCCACCCGGGTCGGCCCGCCGGGCAACGTCGTCCTGACCTTCGTCAGCTCCGCCTCCCTGTTCGCACCCCAGACCCTCGCCCAGGTGCCCGGCCACCTGGCCCTGGCCGCCGCGACAGGCGCGTGGGCCTGGCTGGTCTGCATGGCGCCCGCGCTCGTCCGGCCGCACGGGCCGGAGCGCCGGGCCACCGCCGCCGCCCTGAAGGCCGCCGCCCTGTACGCCGACACCGAGGGCGCGGGGGAGGGGAGCCACGCTCGAGCGCGTACCGCGGGCTACGCCGCGGTGCAGGCCGCCTGGCAGTCGCTGCTGTCCACCAGCGCCCCCTCCCGGACCCGGCGGGCCCTCGAACGGCTCGTCGTCCGCGCCGAGGTCGCCCTCGCAGCGCCGACGGAGGCGGACGCGGGGCGGCTGCGCGCCTGGGCGGGATCGCTGCGCGGCACCGGTCCCGTCCCGGAGGCCGGACTGCCGGACGCGGACGCCGGCGAACTGCTCGGCGTGGCCGCGGCCCGGCCTCTCCGGTCGCGACTCGGCCCCCTGACCCCGCTCGCCGTGCGGACCGCGCTCGGCTGCGCGCTCGCCGGCTACGCCTCCCTCGCCCTGGGGATCGGCCGCCCCTACTGGGCGCTGGTCACCGCCGCGTCGCTCTACCAGGCCAACGTCGCGCTGACCTGGAGCCGGGCCGTCCAGCGGGTCGTGGGCAACGTCGTCGGAGTCCTCGTCTTCCTGGCCGTGGTGCCGCTCGCACACCTGGGCCCGGCGGCGCTCGTGCTGTGCTGCCTCGCGTTCAGTTTCGGCACGGAGGTACTGATCAGCCGCAACTACTGGCTCGGCAGCGTCTGTGTGACGCCCATGGCCCTGCTCATCACGGAGTTCGCCGGACACCAGGAGGCCGGGACGCTGATGACGGAGCGGGTCGTGGACACCGTCGTCGGTGCGCTGGTCGGGTTCGTCGCCGCCGTGGCCGTCACCAACCGGCGTGCGGGCGACCGCGTCGAACGGGCGCTGGCCGCCGCCGACCGGGCCCGCGAGCACGCCGCCCGGCTGCTGGCCGAGCCGGCCCCCGGGACCGCGGCCCTGCAATCCGCCCGCCGCGGCCTCGCCGTCGCCCTGGCCGACCTGCGCGCCACGGCCGACGCCGCCGCCGGTGAATGGTGGCAGCGTGCCCTGCCCCAGGAGCGGGTCGTCCTCGCCGAGCAGTCCGGACACCGTACGCTCGCCGCGACGGCCCGACGCCAGGGCCTGCTCCCGGACCGGGGCCCCGCCACAGAAACGGAGGACGCACGGCCATGACGCCGACCGAAGGACCATCGCCCACGGGGAGCGACGCGGGACAGGACCCGCAGCCGGGGGCCGAGGCAGAGCCGGTGGCTCAGGAACGGGCGGCCGGCGACGGCGCAACACCCGAAGAGGATCTCCCCGACGGTACTCGGGCAGCCGGAGACGCCTCGTCCGGCCCACGGGCGGACAGCGCGGCGCGGGCGGCCGAAGGGAGTTCGGCCCAGGAGGACCGCCTGTCCGGAGGGGTGCCCGCCGGTGGTGCTCATGCGGCCGGAGGGGATCGGGACGACCGGCGGACGGTCGGCTCGGCCCGGGCGGCCGGAGGGGGTTCGGCTGAGGGGGCCCGTGTGTCCGGAGAGACGCTCGCCGAGGGTGCCCCGGCTGCCGTGGGCGATGGTGCCGAGGGGCGGGCGGTCGACGCGGGGGCGACGGCCGCCAGGGGTCCGGCCCGGGGCCCGGCGGCCGGAGCGGACCTGGGCGGTGGTGCCCCCGTCGAAGCCGACCCGGGCGGTGGTCGCCGGGGTGACACCGTCGCCGCTGTCGTTCAGCAATGGCGGGCCGCGCATCCCGGACTCGACACCGGGCCGATGGAGATCATCGGGCGGATCAACCGCTGTGCCGCTCTGCTGCAGCAGGCCGAGGACGCTCCCTTGCGCCGGGCGGGGCTCAGCCGGCCCGAGTTCGATCTGCTGGGTGCGCTGCGTCGTACCGGGCACGAACTGACGCCCGGGGAGCTGGCCCGGGAGACCTTCTCCTCGGGGGCCGCCGTCACCAAACGCCTGAAGCAGCTGACCGAGCGCGGCCTGGTCGAACGGCGCGGGGACTCCCGTGACCGCCGGGTCGTCCACCTCCGCCTCACCGGCGCCGGACGCGACCTCGTCGACGGCGTCCTGCCCGTCCAGCTCGCCTACGAGACCGCCGTACTCTCCGGCCTGGACGGCCCTGAACAGGGCGAACTCGCGGCCCTGCTGGGGGAGTTGCTCAGCCAGCTGGAGGGGCGGCTCGGCGTTCTGCGGGCCTGACCGGCCACGGGGCAGAGCACCTCGTGCGCCGTGCGACGCTACGTGAAGCGGCGGTCGTCGGCCGCCGCCCGGCGGTCGCCGTGGATGTTCCCGGTGATGACCGGCTCGCGGAGGGCGTGGTGCGGGCAGCCGAGCGGCACCGCGCTCACCTCGTCGTGCCGGGGGAGGGCGTCCGCGTCGGGGCGGACGTCGACACTGCCCGGACGGCCGGCGAGCCGCCTCCCCCTGCTCGCCGCGATGATCGGCACCCCGTTGCCCGGCCGGGCCGGCGGCCGGGCCGGGCGCCACCCGGGCCGGGCTCCGGCCGCCCTGCTCGGCGACCCCGGGCACGGCGCCGTTCATCGCCTCCGCACGCGGATCCGCGCCCCCGCCGGTGGGTGCCCCGCCGCCCGTCCCGCCCGTGCGGTACCCGCCGGTGAACTCCCCGGCCGCGAGCGGCGCCCCCGCCGGCACGGCCAGGTGGAACGCCCAGGCGTACGCAGGACACCAGGAGCGGGAGCGCACTTCAGCGCAAGGCCCGCCATCGCCCTGCCACGCCGCCGTCTCAGCCCTCGTCGCCCGCCCGGTAGACGCCGAACATCGCCCCCTGCGGGTCCCGCAGCACCGCGATGCGCGGCCCGTCGGGCACGGAGGTGGGCACCATCAGGACCGTGCCGTGCTGCTGGACGACGGCGGTCGTGTCGTCCACGTCGGCCACGGCGAAGTACGGCAGCCAGTGCGGCGGTACCTCGGGCGGGAACTTCTCGTCCATCGTCACCATGCCGCCGAAGTCCGCGCCGCCGATGCCCCACTGGGTGTAGCGGTCCGACGGGGCGACCGTCCAGCCGAACACCCGCGTGTAGAAGGACACGGCCCCCTCCGGATCCCGCGTCATCAGCTCCACCCAGCCCAGCGAACCGGGCGCGTTGATCAGCCCGGCACCCGGGAAGGACCCCGCCTGCCACAGCTGGAACACGGCACCGCCCGGATCGGCGGCCACCGCGAAACGGCCCATGTCGAACACGTCCGTCGGGCCGAACAGCAGCGTCCCGCCCGCCTCGGTCACCGCATGGGCGGTGGCGTCCGCGTCGGTCACCGCGAACGCCACGTTCCACGCCACCGGCTGCGACGGCTGGTACAGCGGGGCGAGCGCGGCCACGGCCGCGTCCTCGAGGTGCGCGACGGTGTAGCCGCCGGCCTCCTGACGCGGGTCCGTTTCGGGCCGCCAGCCGAACAGCCGCGTGTAGAACCGCCGGGCCGCGTCCAGGTCGCTGGTCCCCAGCTCGGCCCAGCAGGGACCGCCGGTCACCGGTGCGTCGAGCTTCATGGCGTTCCTTCCGCGAGCGGCGGGGGCGGGCCCCCGGGGGTCCCCCTCCAGAACGCTAAGCCGCTCCCCGGGCTCCCTGCCATCCGGGGAAACCCACTGGTGTGCCGCCGCGGCGCCGACGTACCCTCACCCCGTACCGCACCGCGTGGCGGCCTCCCGCTCCTTCACCCTGCCCGGAGGTACCCCATGCCCGCGCCCGAGGTGCGCCCCTTCCGCCGCACCGATCGCGACCAGCTGACCGACCTGGTCAACATGCACGTCGCGGCGGTCGTCCCCGGCGTCTCCGTCTCCGTGAACACCGTCCTCGGCGAACTGGAGCGGCAGCCCGGCGAGTTCATCACGGACCCGTGGGTGGCCGAGCGGACGACGCTCGTCGCCGAACAGCGCGAGTACGTCGTCGCCGCGGCCCACCTGCTGCGGTACCGCGCGGATGCCGAGGTCGGTGAGGACTACCGGGACGCCGCCGAGATCAACTGGTTCGTGCACCGCCCGGCAGCGCCACTCTGGCCGGACGCCGACCGTGCCGCGGACCTGCTGATGCGGGCGTGCCTCGCGCAACTCGCCCGCTGGAACGCCCGTGTCCGGTACGCCGACGGGGCCCTGCCCGCCCCGCTCGTCCATGGCCTGCCCCGCAACTGGCCGCACATCCGGGCCCTCTACGAACGCGCGGGGTTCCAGCACGCCGGGGACACCGAGACCATCCTGATCGCCCGGGTGGCCGACCTGCCGGCCCACGAGCCCCGTCCGGGTGTCACGGCCGAGCGCACGCTGGGGGAGTGCGGCACCCGCTTCACGGCCCGGTCCGAGGGGAGGGCCCTCGGATTCGTAGAGATCGACACGGCCCTGGCACGCCCGGAGCGCCACGCCCGCGCAGCCGGCCTCGCCGACATCGGCAACCTGCACATCGACCCCGCGCAGCACGGCACCGGCCTGGAGCACTGGCTGCTCGCCCAGGCCGCCGACTGGCTCCGTCTGTGCGGGGTGGACCGGCTCGTCGCCTACGAACAGGCCGCCGACAGTGCCGCGCTCGCCCTCCTGACCGGTGCGGGCTTTCGCGAACTCACCCGCACCGACCGGGGGTGGGAGCACCGCCCCGGCCGAGCTCAGATGCCCGGCCGGTAGCGCATCGGGTGGTCCGCCGGTACCTCCACCAGCACGATCGGCGTCCCGTCCGGATCAGCGATCCACATCTCGACCAGCCCCCAGGGTTCCTTCACCGGCGGCCGCACGATGTCCACGCCCTTCGCCCGCAGCTCCTCCTGCGCCGCCGCCACGTCGTCGACCTGCAGCCACAGCCGTACGGCGGGCGTCGGGGGTGTCTCGGACCGGCCCGAGACCTCGAGGAAGCCGCCCCCCGCGAAGAAGACCGTGCCGCGCTCCGCTCCCGTGCCGAACTCGCGGTAGACGGCGAGGCCCAGCTGCTCACCGTAGAAGGCACGGGACCGCTCGGGGTCGGTGGGGCGGAGCAGGATCCGGCTGCTGAGTACATGCACCATGCAGCCGAGCCTAGTGGGCTTCTGAGGGGTCTCCGCGGCGTCGCGACGCCCGGCACGCACTCTCGCCACGCACCGAACGGCGCTCCTTCTTCCACGGAGATCCATCAGAAGCACCCCCGTGGTGGCGCTACGCTCGTCCCTGCCCGAGCCGCGCCAGCAACACCGGAGACGTTTCGCCCATGGAGACCGCCCCCACCTCACTGACCTTCCGCGACGCCACGGACGCCGACGTGGACGAGCTGGTCGCGCTGATCGAGTCGGCGTACCGGGGCGACGACAGCCGGGCCGGGTGGACCACCGAGGCGGACATCCTCGGAGGGCGGCGGACCGACCCGGAGGGTGTGCTGGAGGTCATCAAGTCGCCCGGCAGCCGGCTTCTGACGGTGGAGCGGGACGGCAGGATCATCGCCTGCTGCCAGCTGGAGCACCAGGGCGAGCACGCCTACTTCGGGATGTTCGCCGTCAGCCCCCGGCTCCAGGGCGCGGGCCTCGGCAAGGTGATCATCGCGGAGGCGGAGCGGCAGGCCCGCGCGACCTGGGGCGTGCGGGAGATGCAGATGACCGTGATCTCCGTGCGCGACGACCTCATCGCCTGGTACGAGCGGCGCGGCTACCGCCGTACGGGACGGACGACCCCGTTCCCGTACGGCGACGAGCGCTTCGGTGTTCCGCAGCGCGCCGACCTGGAGTTCGAGCTGCTGGTCAAGGAGCTCGCCCAGCGCGGCTAGGGCCTGTCGTTCGGATCAGGTCGCAGGGAAGCGACGGTGCTTCTCGACGCCGGTGAGCGGGGTCTGGTGCGTGTCTCTGCAAGGCGGAGGAGGGCGTCGAC
>NZ_JBHVCP010000017.1:72472-130314 GCF_042803315.1 Streptomyces sp. NPDC057424 | reverse complement strand
CTCCCGGCCGGGAGACGCCCCTCTGCGTTGGTGTGGTGCCCTCAGTCCTCCGACGACTCGTCGTCGTCCGCGCCCGGCTTCGGCGGCTTCGGCGGGCGCGTGCGGCCGCCGGGGTTGTCCCGCAGATACGACGTGCTGTCGCTGCCGTCCGCCGTGGCGTGACCGCCGGCCGCGGGCGGCCCGCCGCCGTCGTGGCGCCGCAGATAGCGCTCGAACTCCCGGGCGATCGCCTCGCCGGACGCCTCCGGCAGCTCGGCGGTGTCCCGGGCCTCCTCCAGAGACTGGACGTACTCGGCGACCTCGCTGTCCTCGGCGGCCAGCTGGTCCACGCCGACCTGCCAGGCGCGCGCGTCCTCGGGCAGCTCGCCCAGCGGGATGCGCACGTCGATCAGGTCCTCCAGGCGGTTCAGCAGGGCCAGTGTCGCCTTCGGGTTCGGCGGCTGCGACACGTAGTGCGGCACCGCCGCCCACAGTGAGACGGCCGGGACGCCCGCGTGCGTGCACGCCTCCTGGAGGACGCCGACGATGCCCGTGGGGCCCTCGTACTTGGTCTCCTCCAGGTCCATGCGACGGGCCAGGTCCGGGTCGGACGTCGTCCCGCTGATCGGAACCGGCCGGGTGTGCGGGGTGTCGCCGAGCAGGGCGCCCAGGACGACCACCAGTTCCACCCCCAGTTCGTGCGCGAAGCCGAGCAGTTCGTTGCAGAACGAACGCCACCGCATGGACGGTTCGATGCCCCGGACGAGCACGAGATCGCGTGGCTTCTCGCCGCCGACCCGGACCACCGACAGCCTGGTCGTGGGCCAGGTGATCTTGCGGACGCCTGCTTCCATGAACACCGTCGGGCGGTTGACCTGGAAGTCGTAGTAGTCCTCGGCGTCCAGCGCCGCGAACACCTCGCCCTTCCATTCCCTGTCCAGATGCGCGACCGCGGTGGAGGCGGCGTCGCCGGCATCGTTCCAGCCCTCGAACGCGGCCACCATGACCGGGTCGACCAGCTCGGGAACCCCCTCGAGCTCGATCACCCAGCGCCTCCTTCCGACGTGCCCTCGCCTGACCACCCAACCTTACGGCGTGCCGCGGGGGCCTCCGCAGCCCCCTTGCAGGGGGAGTGCCCCCATCACTGCCCCGCGATCCGCCCCTGAACACCCCGGACTCATCCGAGCGGTGCGTGAGGCCCTGGTCACAGCGTGGAGCGCAGCCACTGCTCCACACTCGCGATGTGCACGGTCGCCCACGAGCGGGCCGCCTCGGCGTCCCGGTCGCGCAGGGCGGCGAGGATCGCGCGGTGCTCGCGCAGGGTGCGGGCGACGGCGTCCTCCTGGGTGAGGCCGCGCCAGATCCGGGCCCGGGTGGTGGGGCCCGACAGCCCGTCGAGCAGCGAGCACAGCACGGAGTTGCCCGAGCTGTGCACGATGCCCCGGTGGAACTCCAGGTCACAGGCGACCAGATCCTCCACGGACGGGTTCTCGCCGAGCTTGTCCATCTGGGCCGTCAGCGCTTCCAGTCGCCCCTCGCTGATCCGAAGGGCCGCCATGGCCGTCGCGGCCGGCTCCAGGATGCGGCGGACGGCCAGGAACTCCAGGACCGTGTCGTCGCGGTGGAAGTCCACGACGAAACTCATCGCCTCCAGCAGGAGTTGAGGATCGAGGCTGGTGACGTACGTGCCGTCGCCCTGGCGGACGTCCAGGATCCGGATGAGGGACAGGGCGCGTACGGCCTCCCGCAGCGAGTTGCGCGACAGGCCGAGATCGGCGGCGAGTTCGCTCTCCTTGGGCAGCCGGTCGCCCGGGCGCAGCGCGCCGGAGACGATCATTCCCTTGATCTTCTCGATCGCGTCGTCGGTGACTGCCATGGCCAGCTCTCCCTGTGTCGCTCAAGACCTCCGACGTATCACGTCATTATGGGGGGTCGGGAACGCCGAAGGGGCGGCTCCGTCGGCGTGGAGCCGCCCCTTCCGGTACGGGATGCCCCCGTGGCCGGGCCTACTTCTTGTCGAGCAGGTCCTGGACC
This sequence comes from Streptomyces sp. NPDC057424, assembly GCF_042803315.1. Classification (NCBI taxonomy): domain Bacteria; kingdom Bacillati; phylum Actinomycetota; class Actinomycetes; order Kitasatosporales; family Streptomycetaceae; genus Streptomyces; species Streptomyces sp. NPDC057424. Next base: position 128,301 of record NZ_JBHVCP010000017.1, on the reverse strand, counting down.
TTGGCGCGGACGTCGTCCGTGGCGAGGCCGCGGATCGTCAACGTCGTGCGGCGGCGCAGCACGTCGTCCTGCGTCTCGGCCCACTCGTGGTCCCGGGCCCAGACGACCTGCGCCCAGATCTCCGGGGCGTCGGGGTGGACGCGCTCGGCGAGTTCGGGGCTCTCGTTGGACAGGCGGGCGATGTCGAACGCCAGCGAGCCGTAGTGCGTGGCCAGGTGCCTGGCCGTGTCGGCCGCCATGCGCGGACCGGGCGCCGGGCGGTCGGTCAGCAGCCGGTGGGCGACCGCGCGCGGGTTGGCGATGCCGGGCAGCGGCAGCTTCTTCGGCAGCGAGCTGATCGGCTCGAAGTCGTCGCCGAGCGGGTGGCCCGGCAGCGTCTCCAGCTTCTGCATGATGGTGCGGCCGATGTGGCGGAACGTGGTCCACTTGCCGCCCGCGACGGACAGCATGCCGCCCCGGCCCTCGGTCACCACCGTCTCGCGCTTGGCCTTGGCGGTGCTGCCGGGGCCGCCCGGCAGTACGCGCAGCCCCGCGAAGGCGTACGTGATGAGGTCGCGGTCCAGCTGCTGGTCGCGGACCGAGAAGGCGGCCTCGTCGAGGATCTGGGATATGTCCTTGTCGGTGACGGAGACATCCGCCGGGTCGCCCTCGAACTCCTCGTCGGTGGTGCCGAGGAGCAGCATGTCCTCCCAGGGGAGGGCGAAGGTGATGCGGTACTTGTCGATCGGGGTCGCGAGCGCGGCCCTCCAGGGGGAGGTGCGCTTGAGGACCAGGTGCGCACCCTTCGACAGGCGGATGGACGGCGCCGCCTTCGGGTCCTCCATCTTGCGCAGGTGGTCGACCCAGGGGCCGGTCGCGTTCAGTACCAGCCGGGCGCTGACGCCGAACTCGTCGCCGGACAGGCGGTCCTTCAGCTCGGCGCCGGTGACCCGGCCCTGGGTGAAGCGCAGTCCGGTCACCTCGGCGTGGTTGAGGACGACCGCACCCGCCTCGACGGCCCCGCGGACCGTCATCAGCGCCATGCGGGCGTCGTTCATCTGGTCGTCGCCGTACACGGCCACGGCCTTGAGGTTCTCGGTGCGCAGCTCGGGCACGTCCTGCGCGGCCTTGGCCGGGGAGAGCAGGTGCCCGACGCCGTCACCGAACGCGGAGAGCGCGGAGTAGGCGAAGACGCCCGCGCCGAGCTTCGCCGCGCCGTGCGGCCCGCCCTTGTACACGGGGAGGTAGAACGTGAGCGGGTTCGCCAGGTGGGGGGCCACCTGGCGGGAGACCGCACGGCGCTCGAAGTGGTTCTCCGCCACCAGCTTCACCGCGCCGGTCTGCAGGTAGCGCAGACCGCCGTGGAGCAGCTTGGAGGAGGCGGAGGACGTGGCACCGGCGAAGTCGCCGGCGTCCACCAGAGCCACCCTGAGGCCGGACTGCGCGGCGTGCCAGGCGGTGGAGATGCCCAGGATGCCGCCGCCGATCACGAGAAGGTCGTACGACGCCTTGGAGAGCTGCTCCCTGGTCTCGGCTCGGCTCGGGTTCGAGCCGGAGGCCGGGCGCGTCCCCAGGGCAGGTACGGACTGCAGGGTGGACTTGGTGGTCATGCTGTTTCTTACTCCTCGTCCTCGAGCCAGCCCATGGTCCGCTCGACGGCCTTGAGCCAGTTCTTGTACTCATGGGCGCGGGTCTCCGCGTCCATGCGGGGGGTCCACTCGGCGGCCCGGCGCCAGTTGGCGCGCAGGTCGTCGGTGCTGTTCCAGAAGCCGACGGCGAGACCGGCGGCGTAGGCGGCGCCGAGGCAGGTGGTCTCGGCGACCATCGGGCGCACCACGGGGGCGTCCACGAAGTCGGCGAGGGTCTGCATCAGCAGGTTGTTGGAGGTCATGCCGCCGTCGACCTTGAGGGTGGCCAGCTCCACGCCGGAGTCCTTCGTCATGGCGTCGGCGATCTCCCGCGTCTGCCAGGCGGTGGCCTCCAGGACGGCGCGCGCGAGGTGCGCCTTGGTGACGTACCGGGTCAGGCCGGCGATCACGCCGCGGGCGTCGGAGCGCCAGTACGGGGCGAACAGGCCGGAGAAGGCCGGCACGAAGTAGGCGCCGCCGTTGTCCTCGACCGACAGGGCGAGGGTCTCGATCTCGGCGGCGGTGGAGATCAGGCCCATCTGGTCGCGCATCCACTGCACCAGCGAACCAGTGACGGCGATCGAGCCTTCCAGGGCGTAGACCGTCTTCTGCTCGCCGATCTTGTAGCCGACCGTGGTCAGCAGGCCGCTGTACGAGTTGATGATCTTGTCACCGGTGTTCATCACCATGAAGGTGCCGGTGCCGTAGGTCGACTTGGTCTCGCCCTCGGCGAAACAGGTCTGGCCGAACAGGGCGGCCTGCTGGTCGCCGAGCGCGGAGGCGACCGGGATGCCGCCGAGCAGGTCGCCCAGCTTGCCGCCGGTGATCTCGCCGTAGACCTCGGCGGAGGAACGGATCTCGGGCAGGATCTGCTGCGGGACGCCGATGGACTCGCAGATCTTGTCGTCCCACTGCATGGTGTGCAGGTTCATGAGCATCGTGCGCGAGGCGTTGGTGACGTCCGTGACGTGCTTGCCGCCGTCGACACCACCGGTCAGGTTCCAGATGACCCAGGTGTCCATGGTGCCGAAGAGGATGTCGCCCGCCTCGGCGCGCTCCTTCAGACCGTCGACGTTGTCGAGCAGCCAGCGGGCCTTCGGGCCGGCGAAGTAGGAGGCGAGAGGGAGACCCGTCTCGCGGCGGAAGCGGTCCTGGCCGACGTTGCGGCCGAGCTCGCGGCAGAGGGCGTCGGTGCGGGTGTCCTGCCAGACGATGGCGTTGTGGACGGGCTCGCCGGTGTTCTTGTCCCACAGCACGGTCGTCTCGCGCTGGTTGGTGATGCCGATGGCCTTGATGTCGTCGCGGGTGATGCCGGCCTTGGCGATGGCCCCGGCGACGACCTCCTCGACGTTGGTCCAGATCTCGGTGGCGTTGTGCTCGACCCAGCCCGGCTTCGGGAAGATCTGCTCGTGCTCCTTCTGGTCGACGGAGACGATCCGGCCGTCCCGGTCGAAGACGATGCAGCGGCTGGAGGTGGTGCCCTGGTCGATGGCTGCGATGAAGGGGCCGGCGGTGTGCGCGTCGGTCACTGTGTGCTCCTGGTCATTCCGGGTTTATGGGGCTTTACGTACGGCGCGTGCTGGAAGTTTCGCAGCAGGGGCGGGAATCGCTCCTAAACGAATGCGACGTTGTAGATGCCTGCCGCGAGGGCGCCGCCGATCAGCGGACCCACCACGGGAACCCAGGCGTAGCCCCAGTCGGAGCCGCCCTTGTTGGGCAGCGGCAGCAGAGCGTGCACGATGCGCGGACCGAGGTCACGGGCCGGGTTGATCGCGTACCCCGTCGGGCCGCCGAGGGACAGGCCGATGGAGACCACGACGAGTGCGGTGATCAGGGCGCCCAGGGTGCCCAGGCCGTTGCCCTTGTCGTTCAGGCCCTGCGTGAGCACGGCGAGCACCAGCACGATGGTGCCGATGATCTCCGTGGCGACGTTCTGCCAGGCGACCCGGATCTCGGGGCCGGTGGAGAAGACGCCCAGCACGGGGCCGGCGCCCTTCTCCTGCGCCTCGACGGCCTTGACCGCCGTGTCCTGCGCACCCGGACCGCCGACTATCTCGCGGTCGGTGAGGTGCGTGTGGAACTGACCGTAGTAAGCGATCCAGACCAGGGCCGCACCGATCATGGCGCCGAGGATCTGACCGGCCCAGTAGACCGGGACGTTCTTCCAGTCGCCGTCCTTGATCGCGATCGCGATGGTGACGGCCGGGTTCAGATGGGCGCCGGACAGCGGCGCCGCGGTGTAGACGGCCGTGAGCACCGCGAAGCCCCACCCGAAGGTGATGGCGAGCCAGCCGGCGTTGCGGGCCTTGGAAGCCTTCAGCGTGACGGCGGCACAGACGCCGCCGCCGAGGAGGATGAGTATGGCGGTACCGATGGTCTCGCCGATGAAGATGTCGGAGCTGGACACCCGCGACTCCTTTGTCCTACGTCCAGGGAAGTTCGATACCGGCCTGGCGTTGTCACACTCTAGCGCGTATTGCCGGTAGCTGTTCGACAATGTCGACCGATGGACGGGAGTCTTGCTTCGGGGTTACGAGCACGTCAAGAGCTGTGTAGTCGATAACACGATCGTTACTGATCGCCGCGGGCCCAAGGATCTTTACCGCAGGTGAGCGTGGACATGCCGAACACCGGAACGCCGTACGACGCCCCGGTCCGCTCGTGTGCCGTCAGAACCGCCCGGCGCCCAGGTCCCGCGAGACCGCGCGGGCGCAGTCGCGGACCGCCGCGATGAGCTCGGGCCGCAGCGCACCCTCCTCGTCGGACCGGCACAGCCGCTCGACGGCGCCGGTGATGCCGACCGCGCCGACCGGCATGCGCCGCCGGTCGTGGATGGGAGCGGCGAGCGAGGCGACACCCTCCCAGGTCTCCTCCACGTCCGCCGCGTACCCGCGCGCGCGGGTCACGTCGAGGAGGTGCTCGAAGTCCTCCGGTTCGCACACCGTCCGGTCGGTGAACGCCTTGCGGTCGGCTTCCAGGGCCTCGCTGTGCGCCACCGGGTCGTAGGCGGACAGCACCTTGCCCAGGGCCGTGGAGTGCAGCGGCTGCATGGCCCCGATCTCCAGGACCTGCCGGCTGTCGTCGGGCCGGAAGACGTGGTGCACGATCAGCACGCCCTGCTGGTGCAGGACGCCCAGGTAGACGCTCTCGCCGCTGGAACGGGCCAGGTCGTCGGCCCACACCAGGGCGCGCGCCCGCAGCTCGTGCACATCGAGGTAGGTGGTGCCCAGGCGCAGCAGCTCCGCCCCCAGCTGGTAGCGCCCCGAGGCGTCGTCCTGCTCCACGAAGCCCTCCTGCTGGAGGGTGCGCAGGATGCCGTGCGCGGTGCCCTTGGCCAGGCCCAGCGACGAGGCGATGTCCGACAGGCCGAGCCGCCGCTCGCCGCCCGCGAGCAGCCGCAGCATCGCGGCCGCCCGTTCGAGCGACTGGATGTTCCGTGCCATCGCCGTACTGCCTCCGTCCCCTTCGACCGCCGACAAGCGGCACCACAGCCCTCGTTCGGCAATGTCGAACACTACCGGTCGATGCCGACCTCCCGCTAATGGCCGGTCGTCATTTGTTACTCCGCCGGGCACCGATGCGCCGCCCGGGCGGCCGTTCCTGCGCCATCGGAGTCCGGCCCGTGGACGCGATGCCCATCCAAGCCCACTCCCGGTTACGCTGGCGCGGTGCGCCCCTTCCCGGATGCCTTCCGGCTGTCCGGGAAGCCGCAAAGCCGACAGCCGTCGCATCCGAGGGAGCCCTTTTCATGGCCTCGTTGCCGCCGACCCCTTCCGCAGACAGCCGGGCCCGTGTGTCCGCGCTCCGAGAAGCCCTGGCCACCCGCGTGGTCGTGGCCGACGGAGCCATGGGCACCATGCTCCAGGCGCAGGACCCCACGCTCGAGGACTTCGAGAATCTCGAGGGCTGCAACGAGATCCTCAACCTGACGCGCCCGGACATCGTCCGTTCGGTCCACTCCGAATACTTCGCCGTCGGTGTGGACTGCGTGGAGACCAACACCTTCGGCGCCAACCTCACCGCCCTCGGCGAGTACGACATCCCCGAGCGCGTCACCGAGCTGTCCGAGGCCGGTGCCCGGATCGCCCGGGAGGTGGCCGACGAGTTCACCCGCAGCACCGGGCAGCAGCGCTGGGTGCTCGGCTCGATGGGACCCGGCACCAAGCTGCCCACCCTCGGCCACACCACCTTCGGCGCCATCCGGGACGCCTACCAGCAGAACGCCGAGGGCCTGATCGCCGGCGGCGCCGACGCGCTGCTCGTGGAGACCACGCAGGACCTGCTCCAGACCAAGGCCTCCGTCATCGCCGCCCGCCGGGCCATGGAGGCCACCGGCCACTCCGTGCCGCTGATCGTCTCGGTGACCGTCGAGACCACCGGCACCATGCTCCTCGGCTCCGAGATCGGCGCGGCCCTGACAGCGCTGGAGCCCCTCGGCATCGACATGATCGGCCTGAACTGCGCCACCGGCCCGGCCGAGATGAGCGAGCACCTGCGCTTCCTGTCCCGGCACTCCCGCATCCCGCTGTCCTGCATGCCCAACGCGGGCCTGCCGGTGCTGACCAAGGACGGCGCGCACTACCCGCTGACCGCGCCCGAGCTGGCCGAGGCGCAGGGCACCTTCGTCCGCGACTACGGCCTCTCCCTCGTCGGCGGCTGCTGCGGCACCACCCCCGAGCATCTGCGGCAGCTGGTCGAGCGTGTCCGGGACGTCGCCCCCACCGAGCGCGCCCCGCAGCCCGAGCCCGGCGCCGCCTCCCTGTACCAGTCCGTGCCGTTCCGGCAGGACACCTCCTACCTGGCCATCGGCGAGCGCACCAACGCCAACGGCTCGAAGAAGTTCCGCGAGGCCATGCTGGACGGCCGCTGGGACGACTGCGTGGAGATGGCCCGCGACCAGATCCGCGAGGGCGCGCACATGCTCGACCTGTGCGTGGACTACGTCGGCCGCGACGGCGTGGCCGACATGCAGGAGCTGGCCGGCCGCTTCGCCACCGCCTCCACCCTGCCCATCGTGCTGGACTCCACCGAGGTCGACGTCATCCGGGCCGGTCTGGAGAAGCTCGGCGGCCGCGCGGTGATCAACTCGGTGAACTACGAGGACGGCGACGGCCCCGAGTCCCGCTTCGCCAAGGTCACGGCCCTCGCCGGGGAGCACGGCGCGGCCCTCATCGCGCTCACCATCGACGAGGAGGGCCAGGCCCGCACCGCCGAGAAGAAGGTCGAGATCGCCGAACGGCTCATCGACGACCTGACCGGCAACTGGGGCATTCACGAGGAGGACATCCTCGTCGACTGCCTGACCTTCACCATCTGCACCGGCCAGGAGGAGTCCCGCAAGGACGGCATCGCCACCATCGAGGGCATCCGCGAACTCAAGCGGCGCCACCCGAAGGTGCAGACCACGCTGGGCCTGTCCAACATCTCCTTCGGTCTCAACCCGGCCGCCCGCATCCTGCTGAACTCCGTCTTCCTCGACGAGTGCGTCAAGGCGGGCCTGGACTCGGCGATCGTGCACGCGTCGAAGATCCTGCCGATCGCCCGCTTCAGCGAGGAGGAGGTCCGCACGGCCCTGGACCTCATCCACGACCGCCGCGCCGAGGGCTACGACCCCCTCCAGAAGCTCATGCAGCTGTTCGAAGGCGCCACGGCCAAGTCCCTCAAGGCCGGCAAGGCCGAGGAACTGGCCGCCCTGCCGCTGGACGAGCGCCTCAAGCGCCGCATCATCGACGGTGAGCGCAACGGCCTGGAGGCCGATCTGGACGAGGCCCTCCAGGAGCGGCCCGCCCTCGACATCGTCAACGAGACCCTGCTGGAGGGCATGAAGGTCGTCGGCGAGCTGTTCGGCTCCGGCCAGATGCAGCTGCCGTTCGTCCTGCAGTCCGCCGAGGTCATGAAGACGGCCGTCGCCCACCTCGAACCGCACATGGAGAAGACCGACGAGGCCGGAAAGGGCACCATCGTCCTGGCCACCGTGCGCGGAGACGTGCACGACATCGGCAAGAACCTCGTCGACATCATCCTGACCAACAACGGCTACAACGTCGTCAACCTCGGCATCAAGCAACCGGTCTCCGCGATCCTGGACGCCGCCGAGGAGCACAAGGCCGACGTCATCGGCATGTCCGGCCTCCTGGTGAAGTCCACGGTGATCATGAAGGAGAACCTGGAGGAGCTCAACCAGCGCGGCCTGGCCTCCGGCTACCCGGTCATCCTCGGCGGCGCCGCCCTCACCCGCGCCTACGTCGAGCAGGACCTGCACGAGATCTACCAGGGCGAGGTCCGCTACGCCCGCGACGCCTTCGAGGGCCTGCGCCTGATGGACGCCCTGATCGGCGTCAAGCGGGGCGTGCCCGGAGCGAAGCTGCCCGAGCTCAAGCAGCGCCGGGTCAGGGCAACGGCACCGGCCGCCGCTGACGAGCACCCCGAGGAGGGGCACGTCCGCTCCGACGTCGCCACCGACAACCCCGTCCCCGAGCCGCCCTTCCGCGGCACTCGCGTGATCAAGGGCATCCAGCTCAAGGAATACGCGAGCTGGCTCGACGAGGGCGCCCTGTTCAAGGGCCAGTGGGGCCTGAAGCAGGCCCGCACCGGCGAGGGCCCGTCCTACGAGGAGCTCGTCGAGAGCGAGGGCCGCCCCCGGCTGCGCGGCCTGCTGGACCGGCTCCAGACGGAGAACCTGCTGGAGGCGGCCGTGGTCTACGGCTACTTCCCGTGCGTCTCCAAGGACGACGACCTGATCATCCTCGACGAGCAGGGCAACGAGCGCACCCGCTTCACCTTCCCGCGCCAGCGCCGGGGCCGCCGCCTGTGCCTGGCCGACTTCTTCCGCCCGGAGGAGTCCGGCGAGACGGACGTCGTCGGCCTCCAGGTCGTCACCGTCGGCTCGCGCATCGGTGAGGAGACCGCGCGGCTCTTCGAGGCCAACGCCTACCGCGACTACCTCGAACTGCACGGGCTGTCCGTGCAGCTGGCCGAGGCGCTCGCCGAGTACTGGCACGCGCGCGTGCGCTCCGAACTCGGCTTCGCCGGCGAGGACCCGGACGAGATGCAGGGCATGTTCGAGCTGAAGTACCGGGGCGCCCGCTTCTCCCTCGGCTACGGCGCCTGCCCCAACCTGGAGGACCGCGCCAAGATCGCCGACCTGCTCCAGCCGGAGCGCATCGGCGTCCAGCTGTCCGAGGAGTTCCAGCTGCACCCCGAGCAGTCCACGGACGCCATCGTGATCCACCACCCCGAGGCGAAGTACTTCAACGCCCGCTGAGCGGTACTTCCGGTGCACGTCACAGCGGCCCCCGGCGTATCCACGGTGTGCCCGGGGGCACAGCTGTTAAACGAGGCACTTCGCTCACGGACGACGTAGACTGGTCGGTCCACTGCAGGCCGGTTCCCACGTGGGAACCGGCCTGATCGTCCCTCAAGGAGGTAGGTGGATGACCAGTACGGTCCCCGCGCTCGGTACCCGGTCGGCCGAAGGGTCGGCCCTGCAGGCCGTGCTCCTCGACATGGACGGCACCCTGGTGGACACGGAGGGCTTCTGGTGGGACGTCGAGGTCGAGGTCTTCGCCTCCCTCGGCCACTCGCTCGACGAGTCCTGGCGGCACGTCGTGGTCGGCGGCCCCATGACCCGCAGCGCGGGCTTCCTCATCGAGGCCACCGGCGCCGACATCACCCTGGACGAGGTCACCGTGCTCCTGAACGACGGCTTCGAGGACCGCATCGACCGCGCCCTGCCGCTGATGCCGGGCGCCGGCCGGCTGCTCGCCGAGCTGTACGCGTACGAGATCCCCACCGCCCTGGTCTCCGCCTCGCACCGGCGCATCATCGACCGGGTGCTGACCTCGCTGGGCGCCCACCACTTCAGCCTGACGGTGGCCGGTGACGAGGTGCCGCGCACCAAGCCCCACCCCGACCCGTACCTCGCCGCCGCCGCCGGACTCGACGCGGACCCGGTCCGGTGCGCGGTCATCGAGGACACCGCGACCGGGGTCGCCGCAGCCGAGGCCGCGGGCTGCCACGTCGTGGCCGTGCCCTCCGTGGCCCCCATCGCCCCGGCCCTGCGCCGCACGGTCGTCACCTCCCTCGAAGAGGTCGACCTGACATTTCTGCACGGACTGATGACGGAAATGCGCTAGGCGTTCACCCAGCGTGCAGCGGCGTTAGGGCGGTAATTCCGAAGGTGAATTCGAACCCCTCCGGGTGGGTGAATTCCCGTACCTGCGAACCCGTTTACGCTGTGACGTTCCCCACGCGACCCGGGGTCGACAGCCGGTCGGGTGTGTGCTGCGCACCCCCTCCAGAAGGCTGCCGACGTGCCCTTGTGTCCCGATTGATGGAACACTGCACCAAAGCTTCCACTGTCGGGTTTTCGGTGTGTCCACGCCCGGTTCCGCAGCGTGATGGGTGCTCAACTCCGGTGGCTGCGAAGCTTCCTGTCGGCCGCGACTAATCTCGTCGCGAGAACATCGCCCCACCTCCGTGATCCGCTGCGCCACCCCTGCATGCCGGGTACACGGAGTCGACAGCTCTGGAGAAACTCGAGCATGAACCGCAAGACCTTGGTGCTGCCGGCCGTGATCGGTCTGCTCGCGCCGGTGCTCGCCGCCTGCGGCGGCTCCGGCAGCGGGAGCGGCGACAGCGGCGCGATCGTCGTCGGCACCACGGACCGGTTCACCGCCTCGAAGGACGTCCCCGCGCCCCTCGACCCGGCGTACGCCTACGACGTCGGCACCTGGAACATCCTGCGCCAGACCGTGCAGACCCTGATGATCCAGCCCCGCGGCGAGGGTGAGCCGGTACCGGAGGCCGCCGAACGGTGCGGCTTCACCGACACCGGCAACGAGCGCTACGCCTGCACCCTGCGCGACGGGCTGAAGTTCGCGGACGGCGACGCTGTCACCGCGGCCGACGTGAAGTACTCCATCGACCGTGCCCGCTCCCTCAAGGCCGACAGTGGCGTGTTCGCGCTGCTGTCCACCATCGACACCGTGGAGACACAGGGCGACCGTGAGGTCATCTTCCACCTCAAGACCGCCGACGCGACCTTCCCGTACAAGCTGTCGACCCCGGTCGCCGGCATCGTCGACCCCGACGACTATCCGAAGGGCAAGCTCCGCGACGGCTTCGACCTGGAGGGCTCCGGCCCGTACACCCTCAAGGCCGATGTCGAGAACGGCGAGATGGTCAAGGCCGAGTTCACCCGGAACCCCGACTACAAGGGGACCATCAAGGTGAACCACGACGAGGTCGACATGGTCTCCTTCAAGGACGCCGACGCCATGGGCGAGGCGCTGGACAAGGGCGACATCGACCTGATGACCCGCACCATGTCGCCGGAACAGATCCGCAGACTCTCGGGCGACGCGGACACCGACATCGACCTCGTAGAGATGCCCGGCCTCGAGATCCGCTACCTCGGCTTCAACACCGACGCCTCGACGGTCAAGTCCAAGGCCGTGCGCCAGGCCATGGCCCAGACCGTCAACCGCGGCGCACTGGTCTCCAAGGTCTACGGCTCCCAGGCCGAGCCGCTGTACTCGCTGGTCCCGGCCAGCGTCACCGGCCACTCCAACTCGTTCTTCAACAAGTACGGCGAGCCGAACGTCACCAAGGCCCGTGCCCTGCTCAACCAGGCGAACATCACCACCCCCGTGAAGCTGACGCTGCACTACACGACCGACCACTACGGCCCGGCCACGAAGAAGGAGTTCGAGGTCCTGCGCGACCAGCTGAACTCCAGCGGCCTGTTCGAGGTCAAGATCAAGGGCACCGCCTGGGACACGTTCCGCCCGGCCGAGAAGAAGGGCGAGTACGACGTCTACGGCATGGGCTGGTTCCCGGACTTCCCGGACGCCGACAACTTCCTCGCGCCGTTCCTCGACGCCGACAACACCCTCGGCTCGCCGTACGACAACAGCCAGATCCGCAACACCCTGATCCCCGAGTCCCGCCGTGAGGCGGACCGGCTGTCCGCCTCCACCAGCCTGACGGACATTCAGGACATCGTCGCCGGTGACGTGCCGGTGCTGCCGCTGTGGCAGGGCAAGCAGTACGTCGCCGCACGCGACGACATCACGGGTACCGCGTACGCGCTCAACTCCGCCTCGACGCTCCAGCTGTGGGAACTCGGGCGGGGCGTGAGCGACTGACGGACCCACTGGATCCCCGAGGCCTGTCACCGCGGCCCCCGGGGAACCGTGCCCCGGAGCCAGGGACATGCTCCGGGAGTTCTCGAGAACCGACGACAAGGCACACACGTGAACATACGCAACCAGTGGCCGGTCCTGCCCATCGTGGCGGGCCTCGCCTCCGGACTGCTGACCGGCTGCGGCACGGAGAGCGGAGACTCCGAGGGGGACGGCTCCAATGTGGTGGTGGGGATGTCCGACGACGTCCTGGCCACGGACCCGGCCTCCGGCTACGACCCCGGCTCCTGGCTGTTGTTCAACAACGTCTTCCAGTCCCTGCTGAGCTTCCCTAAGGGCGCCACGGAACCGCAGCCCGAGGCCGCCGAGAGCTGTGCCTTCTCCGACACGCAGACGACGGTCTACAAGTGCACGCTGAAGGACGGCCTCAAGTTCAGCAACGGTGACGAGCTCACCTCCGAGGACGTCAAGTTCTCCTTCGACCGCATGCTGAAGATCAACGACCCCGACGGGCCCGCGATCATGTTCCCCATGCTGGACAAGGTCGAGACGCCGGACGAGAAGACGGTCGTCTTCCGCCTCAACACGGCCGACGCCACCTTCCCGAGCAAGATCGCCTCCGGTGCCGGCTCCATCGTCGACCACGCCCAGTACGACGCGGACGGGCTCCGCAAGGACGGCAAGGCGGTCGGCTCCGGGCCCTACCAGCTCGACTCGTTCGACGACGGGCAGGCGGTCTTCTCCGTCAACGAGAACTACAAGGGCACCGCCAAGGTGAACAACACCGGCGTGACGCTCAAGTTCTTCGACGGCGACCAGACGGCGCTGAAGCAGGCCATCCAGAACGGGGACGTCGACATCGCCTACCGCGGTCTCACCGCGGGCGACATCGCCGACACGGAGAAGGCCGACGACGGCACCGGCGTCGAGGTCGTCGAGGGCAGCAGCGCCGAGGTCCAGCACCTGGTGTTCAACATGGACGACCCGGTCGCCGGAAAGCTCGGCGTCCGCAAGGCCATCGCCCACCTGCTCGACCGCGAAGCCCTCATCAGGGACGTCTACCAGGGCACCGCGACCCCGCTGTACTCGATCATCCCGGCCGGTATCGCAGGCCACAACACGGCCTTCTTCGACACCTACGGCGCCCGCCCCTCCAGGTCCAAGGCCCAGGCCGCACTACGCGAGGACGGCATCAGCGGCAAGGTGAAGCTGACCCTCTGGTCGACCCCGTCCCGCTACGGCCCCGCGACCGACCAGGAACTGACCGCCATCGCCGGGCAGCTCAACGCCAGCGGCCTGTTCGACGCCGAGGTCAAGTCCGTCCCCTTCGGCCAGTACGAGAAGGACATCGCCGCCGGCAAGTACGGCGTCTACGTGAAGGGCTGGGTGCCGGACTACCCGGACGCCGACAACTTCACGGCCCCCTTCTTCGGCAAGGGCAACGTGCTGGGCAACAACTACGACAACGGCACGATCACCGGCTCGCTCATCCCGCGCACCGCCGCCCTGACCGACCGGGCCGCCACGGACAAGGAGTACGGGGAGCTGCAGGACATCGTCGCCGACGAACTCCCCGTCCTGCCGGTGTGGCAGGCCAAGCAGTACGCGGTCGTCCGCGACGGCGTGTACGGCCTGGAGTACTGCCTCGACGCCTCGACGGTGTTCCGGTTCTGGGAGCTCAGCAAGGACGTCTGACCCACAGGCGCGAAGAAGGGCGCCCCCCCATTCGCGGGGGGCGCCCTCTCCCGTATCCGCTCGCAAGCCGCTACTGCGCGCCGGGGCGCACCAGCCCGCTCTCGTACGCGTACACCGCGGCCTGCACGCGGTCGCGCAGGCCCAGCTTGGTCAGCACATGCCCGACGTGCGTCTTGACGGTGGTCTCGCTGACGAACAGGTCGGCGGCGATCTCCGCGTTGGACAGCCCGCGCGCCACCAGCTTCAGCACCTCGACCTCGCGGTCGGTGAGGGTGTGCAGCGTGTCCGGCACCGGCTCGTCACCCGACGGCAGGTGCGTGGCGTACTTGTCGAGCAGCCGGCGGGTGATGCTCGGCGCGAGCATGGCCTCGCCCGCGGCGACGACCCGGATGGCCTGCACCAGCTCGTTGGCGGGCGCGTCCTTGAGCAGGAAGCCGCTGGCCCCGGCCCGCAGCGCCTCCACGACGTACTCGTCGAGATCGAAGGTGGTCAGCACCAGCACCTTCGCCGGGCCGTCCCGCCCGGGCCCGGTGATCTGCCGGGTCGCCTCCACACCGTCCATCCGCGGCATGCGGATGTCCATCAGGACCACGTCGGGCTGCAGGGCCCGCACCTGGTCGAGCGCCTGGAGGCCGTCTCCGGCCTCGCCGACGACCGCGATGTCCTGCTCGGCCTCCAGGATCATCCGGAAGCCGGTTCGGAGCAGCGGCTGGTCGTCGACCAGTAGGACGCGGATGGCCACGTAAGTCTCCTTCGCTAGTCCGGCCCCATTCTGCCCTGCGCGGGTCCGCCGGACTCAGCCGCCCTCACCGGTTGCGCCGGAACGTCCGCCGCGCGCACCGGCAGCGGGTACGGCGGGGGAGTGCCGCCGAACTCCGGGCAGTGGGCCTGGTGGTCGCACCAGCCGCACAGCTTGGTGGGGCGCGGCCGCCAGTCGCCCGTCTCCGTCGCCAGCCGGATCGCCTCCCACAGCGCCAGCAGTTTGCGCTCGACCCGCTCCAGATCGGCGAGGACCGGGTCGTACGTCAGCACCTGGCCGCTGCCGAGGTAGACCAGCTGGAGCCGCCGGGGGACCACGTTCTTCAGCCGCCACACCACCAGCGCGTAGAACTTCATCTGGAACAGGGCGCCCTCGGAGTACTCCGGCCTCGGCGCCTTACCCGTCTTGTAGTCGACGATGCGGACCTCGCCCGTGGGCGCCACGTCGACCCGGTCGATGATGCCGCGCAGCCGCAGCCCGGACTCCAGCTCGGCCTCGACGAACAGCTCCCGCTCGGCCGGCTCCAGACGGCTGGGGTCCTCCAGGGTGAACCAGCGCTCCACGAGCTGCTCCGCCTCGCCCAGCCAGCGCGCCAGCCGCTCACCCTGCGGGTCGTCGGCGAACAGCTCCACGACCTCCGGCCGCGTCTCGCGCAGCCGGTCCCACTGGCCGGGGACCAGCGACTTCGCCCGGGGCGCCGTGCGCTCGGCGGCCGGGGCGTCGAAGAGCCGCTCCAGGACCGCGTGCACCAGCGTGCCCCTGGTCGCCGCCTCGCTCGGCTTCTCCGGCAGCCGGTCGATGACCCGGAAGCGGTAGAGCAGCGGGCACTGCATGAAGTCACTGGCACGCGAGGGGGACAGCGAGGCGGGCGGTATGGCGGTGGACCCGGTCACGACGTCGCTCACGGCGGCGGTCCCGGCCGTCGCCTCCGTCACCGTCCGCGCCTCTGCCACCGTCTGCACCGCCGTCTCCGCGGGCCCGGCCGGGCCCGGCGGATCCGCCGCCGCGGCAGGGCTGCTCCCGGGCGGCGCCGCGCCCTCGCTGCTCGTGTCCATGCCCCAGACCATACGGCCCGCCACTGACAGTGACCCAGCCGCGTTCCGTGAGGAAGCCGGGAGGGGAGGCCGACGTACGGGAAACACAGGGGTGCCGGGGCGGAACGCACCTCGGCGGACGCATACCATCGACTCGAGACCCTCCCGTCCGGCAGGCGCGGGAGACGCTTCGACGAGGGGACACCGGTGGACGAGAGCGGCGGGCGCGGGCAGCCGCGGTCCGGCAACGACGAGTCGGCCGAGCGCCACGAGGGGCTTGCGCCCCGGGCCACCGACCCGGCCCCCGCCGACGAGCAGCCCACGGACGGGCACCGCTCCACCCCTGAGCAGCCCACCCCGGGACCGGAGCCGACCGGTCCGGCCGCACCCGCCGACACCCCGGCGGCAGACACCCCGGGGGACGCCTCGGCAGCGGACCGGCGCCCCGTCACCGGCGCTTCACCGGCCCGGCCGACGCAGGGTGACGAGACCCCCGGCCCCGCCGAGTCCGACGCAAGCCGTCCGCAGGAGGGCGACACGCACCCCGACCGCGCCTACGCCGGCGGCCCGCACGCGGCACCCGCACGCGCCGACGCGGACGTACCGCAGGCCGCACCCGCCCCCGGCGAGCGCGACGGCGGCGATGCCCCGGAGGGCGACACCCACCCCGACCGCGCCCACGCCGGCGGCCCGCACGAGACACCAGCCGCCGACCGGCCCGAGGCGGACCGCCTGCACAAGGCGCAGGCCCCGAACTCCGGTGAGCCGAACCGCCCGCAGCAGCCCTCCGCCCCCGCCCCGGATCCCGGCCACCCGACCCACCACCCCGGCCCCTCCGCCCCTCCCCGCAGCCACCGCCCCCCGGCCCGCTCCGCCGACGGCAAGGGCCCCGCCCCCCAGCGGCCGGAGCCCCGCGGCGGGCTGCTCATGGGGCGGCCCTTCGGGGTGCCCGTGTACGTCGCGCCGAGCTGGTTCCTCGTGGCCGCGCTGATCACCTGGGTGTTCGGCGGCCAACTGGAGCGCGTGCTGCCCGAGCTCGGTGCCGCCCGCTACCTGGTCTCCCTCTTCTTCGCGGTCGCCTTCTACGCCTCCGTGCTCGTCCACGAACTGGCCCACACCGTCGCAGCCCTCCGCTTCAAGCTCCCGGTCCGCCGCATCCAGCTCCAGTTCTTCGGCGGCGTCTCCGAGATCGAGAAGGAGGCCGAGACCCCCGGCCGGGAGTTCGTGCTCGCCTTCGTCGGGCCCCTGCTCTCCCTCGTCCTCGCCGGCGTCTTCTACGCCGCCGTGCAGGCCGTGGAACCCGGCACCGTCCCAGGCGTCCTGCTCGCGGGCCTGATGATCTCCAACCTCATCGTGGCCGCGTTCAACCTCCTGCCCGGCCTGCCCCTCGACGGCGGCCGGATGCTCCGCGCCGTCGTCTGGAAGATCACCGGCAAGCCGATGAAGGGCACCATCGCCGCCGCCTGGGTCGGCCGCGCCCTCGCCGTCTCCGTGCTCATCGGACTGCCCCTGCTGACCCAGTCCGGCGCCCTCGGCACCGAGGCCGTCGACAGCGTCGGCATGGACACCGTCCTCGACGCCCTGCTCGCCGCCATCCTCGCCGCGATCATCTGGACCGGCGCCGGCAACAGCCTGCGCATGGCCCGCCTGCGCGAGCACCTCCCCGAGCTGCGCGCCCGGACGCTCACCCGCCGCGCGGTCCCCGTCGAGACCGACACCCCGCTCTCGGAGGCCCTGCGCCGCGCCAACGCCGCAGGAGCCCGCGCCCTGGTCGTCGTCGACGCCGACGGCCAGCCTCTCTCCCTCGTCCGCGAGGCCGCCATCGTGGGCGTGCCCGAGCACCGCCGTCCCTGGGTCGCCGTCAGCGGCCTCGCCCAGGACCTCACCGACGGCATGCGCGTCTCGGCGGAACTGTCGGGCGAGGAACTCCTGGACGCCCTGCGCGCCACCCCGGCCACCGAGTACCTGGTGGTGGAGGAGACCGGCGAGATCTACGGCGTCCTGTCGGCGGCCGACGTGGAGCGCGCCTTCGTCAAGGCGATGGCGAGGCCGTCCTAGTGGTCGGCGGCCCTCTCCGGGGCCGGTAGGCTGGTCACATGTCCGAACCGACCGGTGCCGCCCGCAGGCGCGGGCCCTTCAAGGTCGGGGACCAGGTTCAGCTGACCGACCCCAAGGGCCGCCACTACACGTTCACGCTCGAGGCCGGGAAGAACTTCCACACCCACAAGGGTTCCTTCCCGCACGACGAACTGATCGGCGCTCCCGAGGGCAGCGTTGTCCGCACCACGGGGAACGTCGCCTACCTCGCGCTGCGCCCCCTGCTCCCCGACTACGTCCTGTCCATGCCCCGCGGCGCCGCCGTGGTCTACCCCAAGGACGCGGGGCAGATCCTCGCCTTCGCCGACATCTTCCCCGGCGCGCGCGTCGTGGAAGCGGGCGTCGGCTCCGGATCGCTCAGCAGCTTCCTGCTGCGGGCCATCGGCGACCAGGGCATGCTGCACAGCTACGAGCGCCGGGCGGACTTCGCCGAGATCGCCCAGGCCAACGTGGAGCGCTATTTCGGCGGTCCGCACCCCGCCTGGCAGCTCACCGTCGGCGACCTCCAGGACAACCTGTCCGACGCCGACGTCGACCGCGTCATCCTCGACATGCTCGCCCCCTGGGAGTGCCTGGAGGCCGTCTCCAAGGCGCTCGTCCCCGGTGGCATCCTGTGCTGCTACGTGGCGACCACCACGCAGCTCGCCCGGACCGTCGAGTCCATCCGCGAGATCGGCTGCTTCAACGAGCCGACCTCCTGGGAGACGATGATCCGCAACTGGCACATCGAGGGCCTGGCCGTCCGCCCGGACCACCGGATGATCGGCCACACCGGCTTCCTGCTCACCGCCCGCCGCCTCGCCGACGGCGTCGAGCCGCCCATGCGCCGCCGCCGCCCCGCCAAGGGCGCCTACGGCGAGGACTACGCAGGCCCCAACGCCGACGGCGGCACCGCCCGCTGAGGCGGACCGTCACCGCATCCAACGCAACGGCGCCGTGCCGGAGTTCCCGGATCCACACCGGAACTGCGGCACGGCGCCGTTGCGTTGCCGCCCCGGATGCACTCTCGAGGAACGCCGTTGACCTGCCGCGAAGGCCGTCACGACGTACACCGTGACGCAGCGGGGGACCGGTCCGCACCGGCCCGCTGACACAGTGGCAGGAACCGCAACCCTTCTGCCTTCCCCGGCATGAGACGTGCACACCCCGCCGTTCCCTCGCGGTGTGACGTATGGCACCATGCTGGCCACCCCACCGGCACAGCCTCAGGAGCCCCTCCTAGTGCAGTCTTCCGCCGTCCCGGAGCTCGCCCACGCCCACACCCGCCCCATCCACTGGCTCGCCACCGCGACGGCCGTCGCGGGCGTCGTGGCCTTCTCCTCCGTCCTGCAGCCCGGCGCGGCGACGGCGGCCCAGCCGGCCGCCCCCGAGACCAGGAGCGCACCGGCCCACATGACTCCGCCCGACCCGGCCGCGGTGGGGTTCCCGATCGAGTGCGGCCCCGTGAAGGCCGTGGTGGAGAAGCGGGCTTCCGGAGACCTCGACGGCGACGGCCGGCCCGAGACGGTGGCCGTGGTCCACTGCGACTCCCCGATGGGAACCCCGCCCGACGGCGTGTACGTCCTCACGCGCGACGCCGACGGCGGCAAGCCCCGCGTCGTGGCCACCCTGCTCGACCCCGAGGACGGCACCACCGTCGCCGACGTCGCCGTGCGCGACGGCGCCGTCACGGCCACGCTCCTCGGCTACTCGTCGGCCGACGTGCCGCGTTGCTGCCCCGACGAGAAGAGCGACGCGAAATGGCGTTGGCACGGCGGCTCGTTCGTCCGCTCGACCCCGGCCGGAGCCCGCAGCGTGTGAGGCGCCTGCGACGCCGCTTGTGAGATATCAGACGGTAGTAACGGAGCGTGGAGAAGTGGTCACTCCGCGTCCGGTCCGAAGACCTCGGCCCTGTCCGAAACCCGACGCACGTGGATGCACTCGCCCGGACACTCCTTCGCGGAGTCGACCACGTCCGTGAGGAGCGGCAGCGGAACCGGCGTTGTCGCTCCCTTGTCCTGGAGCAACTCGTCGTCGGCGCTCTTCACATAGGCCAGACCGTCGATGTCCAGCTCGAACACCTCGGGCGCGTACTGGGCGCAGATCCCGTCGCCGGTACACAGGTCCTGGTCGATCCAGACCTCCAGCTCCTCGCCGTCGGTCCCGGCCACCTGCTGCACGCTCATCTCTCCTGCCGTTTCTCCGCCGAGCCGTATCGGGAATCCGGCCAGCTCCGGCGGGTGTTGAACAGTTCGACCCTACCTGCGGCTGGGTTCCAATCATGTTCGCTGGGTATTCCCCTGGCGTGAGGGAGAGCGCAAGGGTGAAGATCGGACACACCCCGACCGTCTTTGTGATCTAGGGGTTTCAATCGACACCCGCCCAGGTAGGGTCTGGAAGCGTCCAGCTCCCCTTGGAGGAGGTGAGGACCGTGGCAGCCCACGACGACGACATGAACCGCGGCATCCGCCCGGGACGCGGGTCCGACGACCCGGCCGGGCAGATCGCTTACCTTGAGCAGGAGATCGCCGTCCTGCGACGCAAGCTCGCCGACTCTCCGCGACACACGAGGATTCTCGAAGAGCGGATCGTCGAGCTGCAGACCAATCTGGCCGGCGTGTCCGCGCAGAACGAGCGACTCGCCAACACGCTCCGTGAGGCCCGTGACCAGATCGTGGCCCTCAAGGAGGAGGTCGACCGGCTCGCACAGCCACCGGCCGGCTTCGGTGTCTTCCTGACGGCCAACGAGGACGGCACCGCCGACATCTTCACCGGCGGCCGCAAGCTCAGGGTGAACGTCAGCCCCAGCGTCGAGCTCGAGGAGCTCCGGCGCGGCCAGGAAGTAATGCTCAATGAAGCGCTCAACGTGGTCGAGGCCATGGAGTACGAGCGCGTCGGTGACATCGTCACCCTCAAGGAGATCCTCGAGGACGGCGAGCGGGCCCTGGTGCTCGGGCACACCGACGAGGAGCGGGTGGTGCGGCTCGCCGAGCCGCTGCTGGACGTGAACATCCGCCCCGGTGACGCCCTGCTGATGGAGCCCCGTTCCGGCTACGTCTACGAGATCGTCCCGAAGAGCGAGGTCGAGGAACTCGTCCTCGAAGAGGTCCCCGACATCGGCTACGAGCAGATCGGCGGTCTCGGCGGCCAGATCGAGGCCATCCGCGACGCGGTCGAGCTCCCCTACCTCTACCCGGACCTGTTCAAGGAGCACGAACTGCGGCCGCCGAAGGGTGTCCTGCTGTACGGGCCCCCCGGATGCGGCAAGACGCTCATCGCCAAGGCCGTGGCCAACTCGCTGGCCAAGAAGGTCGCCGAGGTGACCGGTCAGGCCGCCGGCAAGAGCTTCTTCCTCAACATCAAGGGCCCCGAGCTCCTGAACAAGTACGTCGGTGAGACGGAGCGGCAGATCCGCCTCGTCTTCCAGCGGGCCCGTGAGAAGGCCAGCGAGGGTACACCCGTCATCGTCTTCTTCGACGAGATGGAGTCCCTCTTCCGCACCCGTGGCTCCGGTGTCAGCTCGGACGTGGAGAACACCATCGTCCCGCAGCTGCTCGCCGAGATCGACGGTGTGGAGGGCCTGCAGAACGTGGTCGTGATCGGTGCCTCCAACCGTGAGGACATGATCGACCCCGCCATCCTGCGGCCCGGGCGGCTCGACGTGAAGATCAAGATCGAGCGTCCGGACGCTGAGGCGGCCAAGGACATCTTCGGCAAGTACCTCACGGAGCGCCTCCCGCTGCACGGCGACGACCTCGCCGAGCACAGCGGCTCCAAGGCCTCCACGGTCCAGAGCATGATCCAGACGGCTGTGGAACAGATGTACGCCGAGTCCGAGGAGAACCGCTTCCTGGAGGTCACGTACGCCAACGGTGACAAGGAAGTCCTCTACTTCAAGGACTTCAACTCCGGCGCCATGATCGAGAACATCGTCGGCCGCGCCAAGAAGATGGCGATCAAGGACTTCCTCGAGAAGAACCAGAAGGGCCTCCGCGTCTCCCACCTCCTCCAGGCCTGCGTGGACGAGTTCAAGGAGAATGAGGACCTGCCGAACACCACCAACCCCGACGACTGGGCCCGTATCTCCGGAAAGAAGGGCGAACGGATCGTGTACATCCGTACGCTCATCACCGGAAAGCAGGGCGCGGACACCGGACGCTCCATCGACACGGTGGCGAACACCGGTCAGTACCTGTAAAAGGCAGGGCGGCTGCGGGTGCCCTCGGCGGGTACCCGCAGCCGGCTGTTTTTCAGGCCACGGCTGGAGCAACGCAATGACGCAAATGATCTCCCCACCAGCGCAAAGGCGTTCTAGGCTCTTCCATACCGCCGAGTCGCGCAGTGCGGGGACGGGCACCGCACACGCAACCGAGCGCCAGCGGTATCTGAGTGGCGCCCACGACCGAGGGTGCCGCCGGGCAAGGAGGGCCGCATGACCGTACGGCGAGTAATGGGCATCGAGACGGAGTACGGGATCTCCGTCCCCGGCCACCCCAACGCCAATGCCATGCTCACCTCGTCCCAGATCGTGAACGCCTACGCGGCGGCGATGCACCGGGCCCGCCGGGCCCGATGGGACTTCGAGGAGGAGAATCCGCTGCGGGACGCGCGAGGCTTCGACCTCGCCCGCGAGGCCGCCGACTCCAGCCAGCTCACCGACGAGGACATCGGCCTGGCCAACGTGATCCTCACCAACGGTGCACGGCTCTACGTCGACCACGCACACCCCGAGTACAGCTCCCCCGAGGTGACCAATCCCCGGGACGCCGTCCTCTGGGACAAGGCCGGCGAGCGGATCATGGCCGAGGCCGCGGAACGGGCCGCCCAGCTGCCCGGTGCCCAGCCTATCCACCTGTACAAGAACAACACCGACAACAAGGGCGCGTCCTACGGCACGCACGAGAACTACCTGATGAAGCGGGAGACCCCCTTCTCGGACATCGTGCGCCACCTGACGCCGTTCTTCGTCTCCCGCCAGGTCTTCGCCGGAGCGGGCCGCGTCGGCATCGGCCAGGACGGGCACGAGCACGGCTTCCAGCTCAGCCAGCGGGCCGACTACTTCGAGGTCGAGGTCGGCCTCGAGACGACGCTCAAGCGCCCGATCATCAACACCCGCGACGAGCCGCACGCGGACGCCGAGAAGTACCGGCGCCTGCACGTGATCATCGGCGACGCGAACCTGTCGGAGATCTCGACCTATCTCAAGCTCGGCACGACCGCGCTGGTGCTGTCGATGATCGAGGACGGCTTCATCGCCGTCGACCTGGCCGTCGACCAGCCCGTCCGCACCCTCCACCAGGTCTCGCACGACCCGTCCCTGAAGCGCCTGGTCACGCTCCGCAGCGGCCGAACGCTGACGGCGGTCCAGCTGCAGATGGAGTACTACGAGCTGGCGCGCAAGTACGTGGAGGAGCGGTTCGGGGCCGACGCCGACGACCAGACCAAGGACGTCCTGTCCCGCTGGGAGGACACCCTCACCCGTCTGGAGCACGACCCGATGAGCCTGGCCGGAGAGCTGGACTGGGTCGCCAAGCGGGAGCTCATGGAGGGCTACCGGCGCCGGGACAACCTCGACTGGGACGCGGCGCGGCTGCACCTGGTCGACCTCCAGTACGCCGACGTCCGGCCCGAGAAGGGCCTGTACAACCGTCTGGTGGGCCGCGGGCGCATGAAGCGGCTGCTGACCGACACGGACGTCGAGCGGGCCCGTACGGTGCCTCCGGAGGACACCCGGGCGTACTTCCGCGGTCGTTGCCTGGAGCAGTACGCGGACGACGTCGCGGCGGCCTCCTGGGACTCGGTGATCTTCGACCTGCCGGGCCGGGACTCGCTGCAGCGCGTTCCAACCCTGGAACCGCTTCGCGGAACGCGTAATCACGTCAAGGAGCTTCTGGACCGCTGCCGCACCGCGGAAGACCTGGTCAGGGTCCTGTCGGGCGGGTGACAGCGGTGAGCGGGTACTCGTCGGGAACCGGCCGGACAGGGTGGAAAGTCCCTGGTCCGGGAATCATCGAGGTGGTCCCCGTACGTTGGAGCAACTGCGGGGCCATGGTCAGACCCGGCGAGTAGGGTCTGATCTTGACCGAGCAACTGTGTCGGGCGAACCGAGCGGGGTGAGGGATATGGCGACCAAGGACACCGGCGGCGGACAGCAGAAGGCCACCCGGTCCACCGAGGAGGTCGAGGAGCAGGCGGCGGAGACGCAGGCTTCCGAGGACCTCAAGGAGCGTCAGGAGAAGCTGAGCGACGACGTGGACTCCGTCCTCGACGAAATCGATGATGTACTCGAAGAGAATGCCGAGGACTTCGTGCGCTCCTTCGTTCAAAAGGGTGGAGAGTGATCTAACCTTCGATTTGAAGGTTAACGGGGGAGTTGGGTTGTCCGACAGTGAGAGCGTGAAGCGCTGCTCGCGGTGCAAGCAGTACAAGCCGCGAGCAGCGTTCGCGAGCAGCAAGGCGATGAGGGACGGTCTCCAGGCGTACTGCCGCGAGTGCTCCGCGGCGTACTACCGGCAGCGCCAGGATGCCCGAGGCGGGAAGCCCCGCCCGAGGGTGGCCGCGCCCGATGGGCACAAGTACTGCCAACGCTGCCGGCCGCACGCCGAGTGGGATCGCAACAGAACAGCTTCCGATGGCCTTTCGACGGCTTGCAGGGCATGCCGAGCAATCGAAGGACGTGCGCGTCATCTGAAGCGCCACTACGGGCTGACCGAAGCGGAGCGCGACGCGATGATCGCCTCTCAAAGGGGCCTCTGCGTGATCTGCCTGAAAGCCCCCGGCTGTCCATGTGGATCACTGCCACAAGACGGGTAGGGTCCGTGGCGTACTGTGCTTCAACTGCAATTCGGCCATCGGCAAGTTGGGAGACGATCCCGACGCCGTCCGCCGGGCCGCCGCTTACTTGGAAGGAATCGCGTGGAAGCCAACACTCGTAGCACCGGGCGTCTACCAGCTGCCTTCCTGACGCCAGGGTCTTCCTCCTTCATGGACTTCCTGTCCGGGCACCAGCCGGAGATGCTGCCCGGCAACCGGCAACTGCCCCCCACTCAGGGCGTGATCGAGGCACCGCACGGGACCACGATCGTCGCCGTGACGTTCCCCGGCGGTGTGGTCCTCGCCGGTGACCGGCGGGCCACCATGGGCAACGTCATCGCGCAGCGGGACATCGAGAAGGTCTTCCCCGCCGACGAGTACTCGGCGGTGGGCATCGCGGGCACGGCGGGCCTGGCCGTGGAGATGGTCAAGCTGTTCCAGCTGGAGCTGGAGCACTTCGAGAAGGTCGAGGGTGCGCAGCTGTCCCTCGAGGGCAAGGCGAACCGGCTGTCGACGATGATCCGCTCCAACCTCGGCATGGCCATGCAGGGCCTGGCCGTGGTGCCGCTGTTCGCCGGGTACGACGTGGACCGCGGCAAGGGCCGCATCTTCTCCTACGACGTCACCGGCGGCCGCTCCGAGGAGCAGAACTACGCGGCCACCGGCTCCGGGTCGATCTTCGCGCGCGGCGCGATGAAGAAGCTCTTCCGGGAGGACCTCAGCGAGGCCGAGGCCACGACACTCGTGGTCCAGGCGCTCTACGACGCGGCAGACGACGACTCGGCGACCGGTGGTCCCGATGTCGCCCGCCGGATCTATCCCATCGTCACCGTGATCACCGACGACGGCTTCCGCCGGCTCACCGAGACCGAGGCGTCCGAGATCGCGCGCTCGATTCTGGAGCGGCGTCTCGACCAGCCCGACGGGCCGCGGGCCGCGCTCCTGTAGCGGCGATCGTCTTCGTGAGGGTGGTCCAGTGAACCGACGGAATCTTCAAGAGAGGGACGGATAACCGGTGTCGACGCCGTTCTATGTCTCACCCCAGCAGGCCATGGCCGACCGGGCGGAATACGCCCGGAAGGGCATCGCCCGTGGTCGCAGCCTGGTCGTGCTGCAGTTCGCCGACGGCATCGTGTTCGTCGGTGAGAACCCGTCCCGAGCGCTGCACAAGTTCAGCGAGATCTACGACCGGATCGGCTTCGCGGCCGCCGGCAAGTACAACGAGTACGAGAACCTGCGGATCGGCGGGGTGCGCTACGCCGACCTGCGGGGTTACACCTACGACCGGGACGATGTGACGGCCCGGGGCCTGGCGAACGTGTACGCGCAGACGCTGGGCACGATCTTCTCCAGCGCCGCCGAGAAGCCGTACGAGGTGGAACTGGTCGTCGCCGAGGTCGGGGAGACGCCCGAGGGCGACCAGATCTACCGGCTCCCGCACGACGGCTCCATCGTGGACGAGCACGGCTCGGTCGCGGTGGGCGGCAACGCCGAGCAGATCAGCAGCTATCTGGATCAGCGCCACCAGGAGGGCATGACCCTGGCGGAGGCGCTGAAGCTGGCGGTGCAGGCGCTGTCGCGCGACACCAACGGCAGCGAGCGGGAGATTCCCGCGGAGCGGCTGGAGGTGGCGGTGCTGGACCGGACGCGGCCGCAGAAGCGCAAGTTCAGGCGGATCAGCGGGCGGCAGCTGTCCCGGCTGCTCGGTGCGGACGGCGACGGTGGCGGTGATGCATCGGAGGATGCGGCGTCGGAGGACGCCGACGAGTAGGTGAGGCGCGGTGCGGCGCGCCCCGGCCGGGATGGCGGCCGGGGCGCGTTGCCGTGTGTGCGAGTGCGGGTGCGGGTGCGGGTGGGTCTCCGCTCAGCTGTGGGCAATCGTGACGCCGAGATTCTGGGGGAGGGTGGGCGCAGCGGCACCCCGCAGCGGCACCCCCGCTGCGTCGGGGCGCGTGACGCCCCGGCCCCGGTGCCGACGCAGGGCACGATCAGCCGGGCGGTGCCGTGGAGCCCCGGACAACCAGCTGTACCGGGATGTCCCCGCCCTCGGGTGCACGGCCTTCCAGGACGGCCAGCAGTGCCCGCATGCCCCGCTCACCGAACAGCTCCGCGTCCAGGCGGACCGTCGTCAGTTCCGGGTCCATGGCCGTGGCCAGGGCCAGGTCGTCGACTCCCGTGACCGACAGGTCGTCCGGGATGCGCAGGCCGAGGCGGCGGGCTGCCTTGTACGTGCCGGCCGCGAGCTGGTCGTCGTCGCAGATCACGGCGGTGGGGCGGGGGCCGGGTGCCGAGAGGGCCGCTTCGGCGGCGGTCACCGCTCCCTCGATGGAGATGGGGGAGCCGGCCGTGCGCACCGAGGTGCCCGGCACCTCGGCGAGCCGCGCCGCCAGCTCCCGGGCGCGTACCTCGAAGGTCCAGGAGGGTACGTCCGCCGCCAAGTGGAGGAAGCGGCGGTGGCCCAGGGACAGCAGGTGCTCCGCGACCCGGTGGACGCCGTCGGCGATGTCCAGGTTCACTGTCGCCGCGCCCAGGCTCCCGGCAGGATCGCTGTCCAGCATCACCAGGGGGAGTGCCTCACCGCGGATCGCGGTGAGGGCGTCCGCGGCCATGGAGGAGGCGATGACGCCGTCCAGCGCCGACTGCGCGGAGGCGAAGGGGTCGCGGGCGGGACCGATGCCCTCGGGGGAGGGGTAGAGGACCACGCCGAAGCCGTGCTCGGCGGCGACGCGGGCGGCGCCCGTGTAGACGCCGGCGAAGAACTCCGTGGTGAGGGCCGGCACGACCAGGAGGACCGTGCGGGTGCGTCCCAGGCGCAGGTTGCGGGCGGCCAGGTTGGGGCGGTAGCCCAGGTCGCGGGCGGCTTCGCGGACCCGCTGGGCGGTGGCCTCCGAGACGCGGCCGCGCCACTTGTCGCCGAGGACCAGGGAGACGGCCGCCTGGGAGACGCCGGCGACCTGGGCGACGTCCCGGCTGGTGGGTCGGGTGCTGCCTCGTGCCACCGTCGGCCTGCTCTTTCGTCTGGACTCGTGAACAGCGGCCATGGTACGTATGGAAGCCGACGTTATACGTAAAACCTAGGGCGGGGACATGGTCACGGGATACCTGGAGATCCTTCGGGCACGACACGCCGCCCGACTGCTCGTCGGCACGCTCGTGGGCCGGCTGCCCAATGCCACGGGGGCCATCGCGATCCTGCTGTTCGTGCGGGCCGAAGGCGGTTCGTACACCCTCGCGGGGGCGCTGGCGGGCGTGTACGGCGTCGCCAACGCCGTCGGTCAGCCGGTACTGGGCAGGATCGTGGATCTGCGCGGACAGCCGCGTGTGCAGCTGCCCGCGGCCGTTCTGTCCGCGCTGGCCATGGCCGTCTTCGCCTTCTCCGGCATCGGGACGCTGCCGCTCGCCTATGCCGCCGTCGCGGCCGCCGGGCTCTTCACACCGCCCCTGGAGGGCGGGCTGCGGGCGCTGTGGCCCTCCGTGCTGCGCAGGGAGGACCAGGTGCACACGGCGTACGCCATGGACGCCGTGGCGCAGGAGGTGATGTTCACCGTCGGGCCGCTGCTCGTGACGCTGTGCGTGTCCCTGTGGTCGGCCCAGGCCGCGCTGCTCGTGCTGAACGTGGTCGGGGTGCTGGGGGCGCTGTCCGTCGTGGTGTCGGAGCCCTCGCGCGCCTGGCGGTCGGCGCCGCGCGAGGCGCACTGGCTCGGCGCGCTGCGCTCGCCCGGACTGCTCGCGCTGCTGGCGGCGTTCCTGTTCATCGGGATGGCGCTCGGATCCATCACGGTCGCCTCGGTGCCCTACGCGGACGACCACGGCGGAGACGCGGTGTACGGCTGGCTGATGGCGGCCCTGGGCTTCGGGGCCCTGGTCGGCGGCACCGTCTACGGCGCCCGGCAGTGGGCCGGTGAGCCCGCGCGGCGACTGCGGGTGCTGGTGGCCCTTCTGGTGGTGTGTTACCTCCCGCTGATGCTCATGCCGGACGCCGTGCCCATGGTGGCGCTCACCGCGCTCGCGGGGGTCTTCCTCGCGCCCGCCATCGCCTGCGCGTTCGTCCTGGTCGACCGGCACGCCCCGCGCGGCACGGTCACCGAGGCGTTCTCCTGGCTGGTGACGACGTTCACCGTCGGCCACTCGGTCGGAACGGG
This sequence comes from Streptomyces sp. NPDC057424, assembly GCF_042803315.1. NCBI lineage: Bacteria > Bacillati > Actinomycetota > Actinomycetes > Kitasatosporales > Streptomycetaceae > Streptomyces > Streptomyces sp. NPDC057424. Next base: position 100,029 of record NZ_JBHVCP010000017.1, on the reverse strand, counting down.
CGTCGCGGGGCCCGTCGTAGAGGCGGGCGGGGCCCTGTGGGGCTTCGCCGTCCCCGGCGTCGCCGGTGGCGTGTCCCTGCTGGTTTTGACCGCCACCGGACGGGTAGTCGCAGCTCCCGGCAAGGGAGCGGTCGTCGCGGCCGGTTCGGAAAATGATCCAAACCGTGCCGTCGAACCCCGTTTCAGTTCAGGGGATCGGGCGTAATGTTCCCTCATGGACCGCCGCATTTTCGGGCTGGAGAACGAGTACGGCGTCACGTGCACGTTCAGGGGACAGCGCCGCCTGTCTCCTGACGAGGTGGCGCGGTACCTCTTCCGCCGTGTCGTGTCATGGGGCCGCAGCAGCAATGTCTTTCTGCGAAACGGCGCCCGCCTCTATCTCGACGTGGGATCGCATCCGGAATACGCGACACCGGAATGTGACAACGTGACCGAACTGGTCACCCACGACAAAGCAGGCGAGCGCATTCTCGAAGGACTCCTGGTGGACGCCGAACGACGCCTGCACGAGGAGGGAATCGCGGGCGACGTCTACCTCTTCAAGAACAACACCGACTCGGCGGGCAACTCCTACGGCTGCCACGAGAACTATCTGGTCGCCCGGCACGGGGAGTTCTCCCGGCTCGCGGACATTCTCATTCCGTTCCTGGTCACACGGCAGCTGCTGTGCGGTGCCGGCAAGGTGCTGCAGACGCCGCGCGGCGCCGTGTACTGCGTCAGCCAGCGGGCCGAGCACATCTGGGAGGGCGTCTCCTCGGCGACGACCCGCTCCCGGCCCATCATCAACACGCGTGACGAGCCGCACGCGGACGCCGAGCGCTACCGCCGCCTGCACGTCATCGTGGGCGACTCCAACATGTCCGAGACGACCATGCTGCTCAAGGTCGGTGCCACCGACCTGGTGCTACGCATGATCGAGGCGGGCACGGTGATGCGTGACCTCACCCTGGAGAACCCCATCCGGGCGATCCGCGAGGTCAGCCATGACATCACCGGCCGCCGCAAGGTGCGGCTGGCCAGCGGACGCGAGGCGTCCGCCCTGGAGGTGCAGCGCGAGTACTACGAGAAGGCCCTGGACTTCTGCGAGCGCCGGGGCATCCGCACCGGCACCGTCGAGCAGGTCCTGGAGCTGTGGGGCCGCACGCTGGACGCGATCGAGTCCGAGGACCTCGACCGCATCGGCACGGAGATCGACTGGGTCATGAAGTACAAGCTCCTCGAGCGGTACCGCGCCAAGCACAACATGACCATGTCGCACCCCCGGGTCGCGCAGATAGACCTCGCCTACCACGACATCCACCGCCGTCGTGGTCTGTACTACCTGCTCGAGAAGAAGGGGCAGGCGGCGCGTATCTGCAACGACTTGAAGATCTTCGAGGGCAAGTCCGTTCCGCCGCAGACCACTCGGGCCCGGCTGCGCGGCGACTTCATCCGGCGGGCCCAGGAACAGCGCCGTGACTTCACGGTCGACTGGGTTCACCTCAAGCTCAACGACCAGGCCCAGCGCACCGTGCTGTGCAAGGACCCGTTCCGTTCCGTGGACGACCGGGTGGAGAAGCTGATCGCCGGAATGTGAGCCTGTTCCGGCTTGTCCGGGAAGTCGGTGCCCGGAGGTTTTCGAATCTTCGGGTACCGGCCTTTTCCGTCCGGCTCCGCCGGTCCGAGAGCGGCCCGGGCGACATCGTGTCGCGGTGGTGAGGCGAGTGAGGAGCGGGTACGCCGTAGAGTGGCGGCCATTGCCCCCCACTCCCGATCCCAGTTGGACTGATGAACTACAACACGAAACGACTCGTGGCCGCGCTGCTGGCCGTTCCCGCCCTGTTGTTCACCGCCGCGTGCGGATCGGACGACGGGAACAACGGCGACACGGCGGGAGGCGTCGCCGAGGTCAAGGGCAAGGTCGGGGCGAAGCCCGAGATCTCCGTGCCCAAGGACGGCAAGCCGTCCGACAAGACCGTGGTCAAGACGGTCTCGGCGGGCAGCGGAACGCCGATCAAGGGCTCGGACTTCGTCCGGCTGGACTGGACCGTCGAGAAGTGGGGCGGCGACCAGGAGCTCGGCGGCACCTGGGCCGCGGGAGCGGCGGGTGACAAGGCGCCCCGGCGGCAGTCCATCGAGCAGATCGGCAAGCCGAGCCAGCAGCTGCCCGAGAAGGTCCTCGACGCCGTGAAGGGCAAGAAGCCCGGCAGCCGCGTCCTGGTGCAGGGCACCGCGGGCGATCTGATCGGCCAGGGCCTGAACACCTCCTCCGGGATCTCCGCGAAGGACGTGCTGATCTGGGTGGTCGACCCGGTCGGTGCCGCGAGCGTCGACACCAAGGCCGAGGCGAAGGGCGAGCAGGCGCCCTCCGAGCCGGGCGTGCCCGAGGTGAAGTCCCCGTCGCAGAAGGCCGCGGTCATCACCGTCCCCAAGGGCGAGAAGGCTCCCAAGGACCTCAAGGAGCAGGTGCTGATCAAGGGTGACGGCAAGAAGGTCGAGGCCGGCCAGGGGCTCATCGCCCAGTACACCGGGGTCAAGTGGGAGGACGGCAAGAAGTTCGACTCCTCCTGGGACCACGGCGGCGCCACCGCCTTCCAGATCGGCAACGGCTCCGTGGTGGCAGGCTGGGACAAGGGCCTCGTCGGCAAGCACGTGGGCGACCGGGTGCTGCTGGTGATCCCGCCCTCGCTCGGCTACGGCGCGAGCCCGCAGAGCGAGCTGGCCAAGAACACACTGGTCTTCACGGTGGACATCCTCGGCACGGTCTGACCAGGCCGGTCTGTGAGACTGTCCCCGACGCAGGTCACGTAACAAGGAGAGATGAAGTGAGCATCGACAAGCCCGAGATCGACTTCCCGGGCGGCGAGCCCCCGGCGGACCTCGAGATCAAGGACATCTGGGAGGGCGACGGCCCGGTCGCGCAGGCCGGCCAGACCGTCACCGTGCACTACGTCGGTGTCGCCTTCAGCACGGGCGAGGAGTTCGACGCCAGCTGGAACCGCGGCACCCCGTTCCGCTTCCCGCTGGGTGGCGGCCGGGTCATCAAGGGCTGGGACCAGGGCGTGCAGGGCATGAAGGTCGGCGGCCGCCGCCAGCTGACCGTCCCCGCGCACCTGGCCTACGGCAACCAGAGTCCGACCCCTCTGATCAAGCCCGGCGAGACGCTGATCTTCGTGGTCGACCTGCTCGGGGTCTGAGCAAGCTCCGACCGGATTCGATCATGTGGGGCCCATGCCTGTTCGGGCATGGGCCCTCGGCTTTTGCCGTGCCACCGTGTGGCGGTACGGTCATCGCTCGTAAGCACCATAGGGAGGCGAAGCGCGTCGATGGCCATTGCCAAGGCGGAGCGGCTGATGAATCTGGCGCTGTGTCTGCTCGGGACACGGCGGCCGCTCAGCAAGCGTGAGCTGCGCGACTCCATCGAGGCCTACGTCGAGGCCTTCGGGCCGGGCAACGGCGCGACCGGCTCCGATGATTCGTTCAACCGCATGTTCGAGCGCGACAAGGACGACCTGCGCGAACTCGGGCTGGTCATCGAGACCGTCGAGAACCTCGACGGCGAGGTCGGCTACCTGGCCCGCCGCGACAGCAACCGCCTCCCGGCCATCACCCTGGACGCGGAGGAGGCCGCCGCCCTCGGGCTGGCCGCCAAGGTGTGGCAGCAGGCCCGGCTCGCCGGAGCGGCCAGCGGCGCCCTGCAGAAGCTGCGCGCGGCCGGACTCCCCGAGGACGTCGACCCGTACGGGTCGCACGGCGCGCTGGAGCCGCGCATCCCCGTGCACGAGGCCGCCTTCGAGCCGCTGATGCTGGCCTGCCGGGACCGCCGGCCCGTCGCCTTCGGCTACCGCAAGGCCACCGCCGCCCGCCCCGAGCAGCGGCACGTGGAGCCATGGGCGCTGGAGTGCTGGCGGGGCCACTGGTACCTGGCGGGCTGGGACCGCGACCGGGGCGCCGAGCGGGTCTTCCGGCTGTCGCGGATCACCGGCAAGGTCCGCTCGCGCAGCGGCCGGTACACCGCCGAGGTGCCGGACGTCGTCACCGTCCGGGAGACCGTCGCGGGCTGGGCCGGGGAGATCGCCGACCGCTCCGCGCGGATCCGGCTGCGCACGGGTGCTGGGTACCCCCTTCGGGCGAAGGCCACCTCCGTCCGGGAACTCGGCGACGGCTGGGACGAGTTGGAGATTCCGTACGGCCACGGGCTGGACGCCTGGCTGGTGGAGTTCGGGCCGGACGTGGTCGTCCTGGAGCCCGCCGAGCTGCGGGCCGACGTGGTGGACCGGCTGCGGGCCGTGGCCAAGGGCTGAGGGGGAGCGGAAAGACAGTGGCAGGCAAACCGGTCAGGCCCGTGAACGCCATCGACCAGACCCGGCGGATGCTCTCGCTGGTGACGTATCTGAAGGAGCGCCCCGGAGCCCGGGTCGAGGACGTCGCGCGCGCCTTCGGCATCAGCGAGGACGAACTGGTCTCCGACCTCGACGTGCTGCCCATGTGCGGCACCAGCTTCCGTGGCGGTGACCTGCTGGACATCGACACCGACGGCGAGCGCATCTGGTGGCACAACCCGGCCGCCCTCGCGGCGGAGGCCGCCGAGCCGCTCAGACTCGCCGCCGACGAGGCCACCGCCCTGCTCGTCGCCGCCCGGGCGGTGTCCACGCTGCCCGGCCTGCGCGAGAGCGACCGGCAGGCGCTGCTGCGGGCGACGGCCAAGGTGGAGACCGCGGCCGGCGAGGCGGCGGGCGCCAGCTCGCGCCTGTCCGTGACCTTCGAGTCCGAGGGCGGAGTGTTCGCGGACGTCGACCGGGCGATCGCCGAGCGCCGCCGGCTGTGGATCCGCTACTACTCGCCCGCGCGGGACGAGGTCACCGAGCGGGAGATCGACCCCATCCGTCTGGTCAGCGTCGGGCACACGTATGTCGAGGCCTGGTGCCGCCGCTCCGAGGCACGCCGCACCTTCCGGCTCGACCGGGTCGCCGAGATCAAGATCCTGGACGAGCCGTCGGCGCCGCCCGAGATCGAGCTGCGGGACCTCTCGGAGGCGCTGGTGCAGCCCGCGGCCGAGGACCCGGAGGTCGTGGTCGAGGTCGGGCCCGGCGGGCGCTGGGTCGCGGAGTACTACCCGCACGACAGTGCGGATGAGCTCCCGGAGGGCGGGCTCCGTATCACTCTGCGGACCCCCGACCCGGCGTCGCTCCGGCGCCTGGCTCTGCGGCTCGGGCGGGACGGCCGGATCGTCTCGCCGCCGGAGCTCGCCGACAGCGCCCGGCAGGCGGCCCGGGAGGCGCTGGCGGCGTACGACGGGGTCGAGGCGGTGGAGACGGCCCGCGTCGTGGAGACCGCCGACGCGCGGGGGCCACGCGCGGTGCACGCGGTTCCGGACGGGCCGGGCGGCAGACCCGAGTGAGCCACGGTGCCACCGCGGTCCGGGCCGGGCACGGTCGTGGGTCACGGCACCGGCTGTGGCGTCTCGGAGGCGAACGACCCCAGAAAGAGGAGCGAGGGCTTGAGCGAGTCGGCGACGTCCGGTGTGCGGGGCATGACGGTGGAGTCCGCGTTCGCCGGGATGAGAAGCGTGACCCCGGTCGTGTTCAGGGCGGGCTGCCCCGACTGCCGGGGGTCCTTCGAGCTCGCTGCGGGCGCCCTGCGTCTGGCCATCGGCGCCTCCAGCCGCACCACCTTCTACTCCTTCACCTGTCCCGGGTGCGGCGCGTCCGTCCGCAAGCCCGCGGGGGAGCGGATCGTGGAGCTGCTCACCGGCGGCGGTGTGCGGACCCTGCGGCTGCACTCCACCGTCTAGTGGGTCGGGGCGTTCGCCCCCTCGCGACGGTCTAGGCTCGACGTCATGTTCTGGCCGATGTTCGCGGTTGCTGTGGGTTTCGTGGGTCTCGTCGTGCTCGGGGTGCTCGCCGTGCGGGTCTTCGTGGCGGCACAGCGCCTGGGCAGGCAGGTCACGGACTCGGCGCGCCGTATCAACCGGGCCGCCGAGGACCTGGAGCGGGCGGCGGGCAGCGCGGCCCGTTCCGTGGACGCTCTGTGAGCCGTCCTGCGGGCGGCCGTGAGTCGCGCTTTGGGACAGTTCGCCCTGTCACGTCGGTGGTTCGGAAAGGTACGCTGCTGGTCGCGGCCCGGTTAACGAGGCACTGGTCGCGGACGGGAGTACGCACAGGGGATGCAGAGGGATTGCCACACGTTTACCCCCGAGCGTTACGATCGCTGTCAGCACGATCGTTCGGACAAGTGTCCGACCGGTCGGACAGCACCCCACACAGCCGCCTCGGTGAGAAGGTAAAGACTTATGTTCGGAAGGCTCGGAGCCCCCGAGATCATTCTCATCCTCGTCGTCATCATCCTGCTGTTCGGCGCGAAGAAGCTTCCGGACATGGCTCGGTCGCTCGGCAAGTCCGCCCGCATCCTCAAGAGCGAGGCCAAGGCGATGAAGGACGAGAACAAGTCCTCCACGACCCCGGCCGGCCCGCCCGACAACGACGAGCAGCCCTCGCAGCGCACCATCCAGGCCGCCCCCGGTGACGTGACCAGCTCGCGCCCGGTCAACGAGCCGACGGACACGACCAAGCGCTGACGCAGGGCCGGTGACCTCCGGCCCGCCGCACGAGATGGGAACGTGGGTTGCTGAAGTCTGCCCGCAAGAAGGAGACGGATCCCGAGGGGCGGATGCCCCTCGCGGAGCACCTTCGCGAACTCCGCAACCGGCTCGTGAAGAGCCTGCTGGCGATCGTTGTCATGACGATCGTCGCTGCCTTCTTCTACAAGGACATCATCCAGTTCTTCACGGATCCCATCCTTGAGGCGGTGGGATGCGAGTACAGCTTCGCCGAACTCGCGAAGGGCACCGAGGAATCCCAGTGTGCGCGGATCGTCCAGAACGGTCTGCTCAGCCCGTTCACTCTCGCTCTCACGGTCTCGCTGTCCTCCGGTGTGGCCCTCGCGGCCCCGGTGTGGCTGTATCAGTTGTGGGCCTTCGTGGCGCCGGGCCTGCACCGGCACGAGAAGAAGTACTCGCTGGCCTTCGTGGCCGCAGGATTCCCGCTGTTCCTCACGGGGGCGTACTTCGCCTACTGGTCGCTGCCCAAGATGGCCTCCGTGATGCTCGAGTTCGCGATCATCGGCAGTGACAACCAGCTTCCCCTTGATGATCTCCTCCAGCTGGTCATGCGGATGATCATCGTCTTCGGACTCTCCTTCGAGCTGCCGCTGCTGCTGGTCATGCTGAATTTCGGCGGTGTCCTCTCCGGCAAGAAGATCGCCGGCTGGTGGCGGGGCATGATCATGGGCATCACTGTGTTCGCCGCGATCGCCACTCCCAGCACCGACCCGATCTCCATGCTTGCCCTGGCGGGCCCCATCTGGGTGCTGTACTTCGCAGCGAGCGCGATCGCCCTCGCGAACGACAGGCGGCGGGCCCGTCGCGACGCGGCAGGGCCGGACGACGACGAGGCCTCGGAGCTGGACCTCACCCCCGACGACATCGGCGAGATCGAGCCCGTGACCACCAGCCGGGCCGCGCTGCCCGAGCAGGCGAGCTCGGAGCGCTCGGACCGGGTCAACGGTTATGACGACGTGACCTGAAGATCGCCAGGCAGATCGTAGGGTCGGTCCCGTGACCAGCGAGATCACCCTCTTCGTCAACCCCACCGCGGGCCGCGGCCGGGGCGCCCGCGCGGCGCAGCCGGCCGCTTCGGCTTTGCGGGCGGCCGGCTTCTCGGTGCGCACGGTGCTCGGGGAGGACGCCGACGACGCCCTGCTCCGCGCGCGTGCGGCTGTCGACGGCGGCACAGGAGCGCTGATAGCCGTCGGCGGGGACGGCATGGCCAACCTCGCCCTGCGGGCCGTCGCGGGCACGCACACCCCGCTGGGCCTCGTCGCCGTCGGGACCGGCAACGACTTCGCCCGCGCCCTCGGCCTGCCCGTGCGCGAGCCGGCCGCCGCGGGCCGCATGATCGCCGACGCCCTCAAGTGCGGACGGCTCCGCGACATCGACCTCGGGCAGGTCGGCGACCGCTGGTTCGGCACCGTCCTCGCCTCCGGCTTCGACTCCCGCGTCAACGACCGCGGCAACCGCATGCGGTGGCCCACCGGCCGCCTCAAGTACGACCTGGCGATGATCGCCGAACTCGCCGGGTTCCGGCCCGTCCCGTACCGGATCCGGCTCGACGGCGGAGAGGTCCGGGAGATCGAGGCGACCCTCCTGGCCGTCGGCAACGGCCCCTCGTACGGCGGTGGCATGCGGATCTGCCCCGGCGCCGACCTGACCGACGGGCTGTTCGACATCACCGTCGTCGGGGACTGCAGCCGGACGGAATTGCTGCGGGTGTTCCCGAGGGTGTACCGGGGCACGCACGTCGACCATCCGAAGGTGACCGTGCTGCGGGCGGCCCGGGTCGAGATCGCCGCCGAGGGCGTCACCGGCTACGCAGACGGGGAGCCGCTCGGCCCGTTGCCCCTGAGCGCGCGCTGCGTACGCGGGGGAGTGCGGGTCGTCGGCCCCTGAGCTGCGCCGATCCAAGGTTTCACAGCAACGGATCCGGATAATGATCGTCCTGTTGTCAGTGCGGCCCGGTACGCTCGAAAGCACGATGACAGAGGATCTCTCACCGGCCGAGCGGTACGCGGCAGCCCGCCTGCGGGCAGCCGAGCAGGCCACCGCGCTCGCGGGCTTCCGCGAGATGTACGACTTCGGTCTCGACCCCTTCCAGATCGAGGCCTGCCAGGCGCTCGAGGCGGGGAAGGGCGTGCTGGTCGCCGCGCCCACCGGCTCCGGCAAGACGATCGTCGGCGAGTTCGCCGTCCACCTCGCCCTCCGGCAGGGCAAGAAGTGCTTCTACACGACACCCATCAAGGCACTGTCGAACCAGAAGTACGCCGACCTGTGCCGCCGCTACGGCACGGACAAGGTGGGCCTGCTGACCGGCGACAACAGCGTCAACTCCGACGCCCCGGTGGTCGTGATGACCACCGAGGTGCTGCGGAACATGCTGTACGCCGGTTCGCAGACCCTCCTGGGTCTGGGCTACGTGGTCATGGACGAGGTGCACTACCTCTCCGACCGGTTCCGGGGCGCCGTCTGGGAGGAAGTGATCATTCACCTTCCCGAGTCGGTCACGCTCGTCTCCCTCTCGGCGACCGTGTCCAACGCCGAGGAGTTCGGCGACTGGCTCGACACGGTCCGCGGCGACACCGAGGTGATCGTCTCCGAGCACCGGCCCGTACCGCTGTTCCAGCACGTGCTGGCCGGGCGGCGGATGTACGACCTGTTCGAGGAGGGCGAGGGCCACAGGAAGGCCGTCAACCCCGACCTCACGCGCATGGCGCGCATGGAGGCGAGCCGGCCGTCGTACCAGGACCGCAGGCGCGGCCGGTCCATGCGCGAGGCCGACCGCGAGCGCGACCGCAGGCAGCGCTCCCGGGTGTGGACGCCGAGCCGGCCCGAGGTCATCGAGCGGCTCGACGCCGAGGGACTGTTGCCCGCCATCACGTTCATCTTCAGCCGCGCCGCCTGTGAGGCCGCCGTCCAGCAGTGCCTGTACGCGGGACTCCGGCTCAACGACGAGGAGGCGCGCGACAGGGTCCGCGCCCTGGTCGAGGAACGCACGGCGTCCATCCCCGCCGAGGACCTGCACGTCCTCGGCTACTACGAGTGGCTGGAGGGCCTGGAGCGCGGCATCGCCGCCCACCACGCGGGCATGCTGCCCACCTTCAAGGAGGTCGTCGAGGAGCTGTTCGTACGCGGCCTGGTCAAGGCCGTGTTCGCGACGGAGACCCTCGCCCTCGGCATCAACATGCCCGCCCGCTCGGTGGTCCTGGAGAAGCTCGTCAAGTGGAACGGCGAGCAGCACGCGGACATCACGCCGGGCGAGTTCACCCAGCTGACGGGCCGGGCCGGGCGGCGCGGCATCGACGTCGAGGGCCACGCCGTGGTGCTCTGGCAGCGCGGCATGAGCCCCGAACACCTCGCGGGCCTGGCCGGCACGCGCACGTACCCGCTGCGCTCCAGCTTCAAGCCGTCGTACAACATGGCGGTCAACCTGGTCGAGCAGTTCGGGCGGCACCGCTCACGCGAGCTGCTGGAGACGTCGTTCGCGCAGTTCCAGGCGGACAAGTCGGTCGTCGGCATCTCCCGGCAGGTGCAGCGCAACAAGGAGGGGCTGGAGGGCTACAAGGCCTCCATGACCTGCCATCTCGGCGACTTCGAGGAGTACGCGCGCCTGCGCCGCGAACTGAAGGACCGGGAGAACGAGATCGCCCGGCAGGGCGCCGCCCAGCGGCGGGCGGAGGCCGCCGTGGCGCTGGAGAAGCTGAAGCCCGGTGACGTCATCCACGTGCCCACCGGCAAGTACGCGGGCCTGGCACTGGTGCTGGACCCGGGCCTGCCGGCGGGCCGTTCGAACGGCCACCGGGGCTTCGAGCACCACGACGGGCCGCGCCCGCTGGTGCTGACCGCCGAGCGGCAGGTGAAGCGGCTGGCGTCCATGGACTTCCCGGTGCCGGTCGAGCCGCTGGAGCGGATGAGGATCCCGAAGTCCTTCAACCCCCGTTCCCCGCAGTCCCGTCGGGATCTCGCGTCGGCGCTGCGCACCAAGGCCGGGCACATCCCGGCCGAGCGGCACCGCAAGCGGCGCTCCCAGGCGGCCGACGACCGCGAGATCGCCCGGCTGCGCACCGCGCTCCGCGCGCACCCCTGCCACGGTTGCAACGACCGTGAGGACCACGCCCGTTGGGCCGAGCGGTACCACCGGCTGCTGCGCGACACCTCGCAGCTGGAGCGGCGGATCGAGGGCCGGACGAACACGATCGCCCGGACGTTCGACCGCATCGTGGCGCTGCTGACGGAGCTGGACTATCTGCGCGCCGACGAGGTCACCGAGCACGGCAAGCGGCTCGCGCGACTGTACGGCGAGCTGGACCTGCTCGCCAGCGAGTGTCTGCGCGAGGGTGTCTGGGAGGGGCTCGGCCCGGCGGAACTGGCCGGCTGTGTCTCGGCGCTGGTGTTCGAGTCGCGTGTCGCGGACGACGCGACGGCCCCGAAGGTGCCGTCCGGGAAGGCCAAGGCCGCGCTGGGCGAGATGGTGCGGATCTGGGGGCGGCTGGACGCGCTGGAGGAGGAGTTCCGGATCACCCAGACCGAAGGGGTCGGGCAGCGGGAGCCCGACCTCGGCTTCGCCTGGGCCGCGTACGAGTGGGCCTCCGGGAAGGGGCTCGACGAGGTGCTGCGCGAGGCGGAGATGCCGGCGGGGGACTTCGTGCGGTGGTGCAAGCAGGTCATCGACGTACTGGGGCAGATCGCTGCGGCTGCGCCGCAGGGCTCCAGTGTCGTGAAGAACGCGCGTAAGGCTGTTGATCTGTTGCTGCGGGGAGTTGTCGCCTACTCGTCGGTGGGGTGATCGTCTGACGCGCGGGTGCCGGTCGGTGGTGGTTGCCCGCATGGTTCCCCGCGCCCCTGGAGAGGCGCTGTACTGAAGCCCATTCACCCCTCACGGTGAGTGGGTTTTCGTACGTCCGTTCTTCGTTACGTACGGTATTCGAACGATGTCGCAGCGTGTAAACGACCGAGCGTACTATCCCTTCGCGTCCGGTTTCCGGCAGTTGCTGAATATGACACAGCGGTGATCCGGTCGGACTAAGCTCGCCCGCAGCGCACCGGCTTGGGATGAATTCGTGCGCTTGTTCCCCAATGTGTGGAAGATCCCGACAGCTTCATGACATACCCCCCTGCAAGTCCCCCCGAACCTCAGTCGACTCCTGTCAGAAGGCCCACATGGTGAGTGTTCAATCCCCTCCCGGTCGCCGTGAACTCCCCTACGCGCGCCTGTTGTTGTTGCCGGCCATAGTCATGGCCGCGGCGACCGGAGCCGCCGTCGCCCTGGTGGCGGAGCCGGCCCGGGGCGCCGTCGGCTGGTGCGGCGGCATCGCCACCGCGCTGGTGCTCATGACGGCGGCCGAGGCGGTGCGCCGCGGCCGTGCGCTGCGCAACCAGCGTGCGGAGCACGCCCGGCACAGCGCGCATCTGGAACAGCGGATCGCCGCCCACGAGAACGAGTTGATGCGCTTCTCCAGGGAGATCGTCCCCGCCGCGCTCAACCTGCTGCGCACCGGAGAATCCCCCAGGGAGGTGATTCGCAAGCTCGGCCTCGCCAACCCCGAGTACCGCAACCTCCCCGCCCCGCAGGCCGAGACGCTGCTGACGGTGCTCAAGATCGTCGACCGCGAGGTGACGATGCGGGACGCCGCGGCGCGCTCCTTCGTCAGTGTCGCCCGCCGTGTCCAGGCGATCATCCACCAGCAGGCCGAGGAACTCCGGGAGATGGAGGAGGACCACGGCCGCAACCCGGAGGTCTTCGACGACCTGCTGCGCATCGACCACGGCAACGCGCTGATCGGCCGCCTGGCCGACTCCGTCTCCGTTCTCGGCGGCGGTCGTCCCGGACGGCAGTGGCCCGAGCCCGTGTCCCTCTACAGCACCCTGCGCGGTGCCATGTCCCGCATCCTGGAGTACCGGCGCATCCAGCTGTCCTCCATCGCCAAGGTCAGCGTCAAGGGCATCTACGTCGAGCCGGTCATCCACGCCGCCGCCGAGCTCCTCGACAACGCCACGCGCTACTCGCCGCCGCAGACCAAGGTGCACGTCACCGCCACCGAGGTGCAGACCGGCGTCTGCATCGAGATCGAGGACGGCGGTGTCAACCTCAACGAGGAGGCGCGGGCCCGGATCGAGGGCATGCTGGAGGCCGCCAAGGCGGGCGTCGACCTGCAGGACATCGGCGAGCACCCGCGTCTCGGCCTGGCCGTCGTGGGCCGCCTCTGCACGGCGTACAACATGCAGGTCTCGCTGCGCGCCTCCGCGTACGGCGGCGTCCGGGCCATCCTCATCGTGCCCAGCGAGATGATCACCCACGAGCCCGGTGTCGGCCTCGCGCACGGTATCGGCGCCACCGGCATCCCCATGACGGTCGGCATCCCCGAGAGCCCGAAGCGCGCGCCCAAGCGGCGACGCCCCACGAGCCCGAAGATCCCCGCCACGGTCTCCCTGGAGGACGACGACGTCCCCGAGGTCACCGAGTGGACCGCGAACGGCCTGCCCCAGCGCCGCAGCAGGGTGAAGATGCCGCTCGCCGAGCGCCTCGCCCAGCAGGCCGCCAACGAGAAGGCCGACCGGGAGGCCGCCGAACGGGGCGAGTACAACCCGTGGGCGGCGACGCAGGAGCCCGAGACCAAGCCCCTGCGTGACATGTCGGCGCCCGACGCCCCCGGCAAGGGTCTCGAGGCCTTCTGGGAGGGGCTCAAGCAGGGCATCGAGCCCGGCACCCACCCGACCGACTTCATCAGGAACCCGACCAAGTACCTGCACCTGCTTAACGACCCGGCTCCCACAGAGGCCGATGACGAGGGGGACCTCAAGTGATCCAGCAGCGAGGCAACTTCGACTGGATGCTCAAGCAACTCGCCGACGGCGTACCGGGCATCGAGATGATCGTGGTGCTCTCCGCCGACGGTCTGCGCATCGCCCGCTACGGCGGCGAGCCCGACGCGGCCGACCGGGTCGCCGCGGCCTGCGCCGGCCTGCAGTCCCTCGCGGGCAGCGTCTGCCAGGAACTCACCGTCGGTGACGGCGAGATGAAGCTCGTCATGATCGAGATCGACCGCGGCTACTTCTACCTGATGAGCGCCGGAGCCAACGCCTTTCTCGCGGTGCTCTCCGACGTCCGGTGCGAGCCCGGCCGGATGAGCGCGATGATGCGCGACCTGGTCGTCCGGATCGGCGGCCACCTCACCAGTCCGCCCCGGCGGAACGGGCAGATCGTATGACGCCTCCCCAACGCCAGAGGCGCGACCTCGCCCCGGAACCGCCCACGCCCAAGGACGGCGAGGGCAAACCCGGTAACCCGGAGCGGATGTACGTGGTGGCCGGCCCGGACGGTGAACGGGCCGAGCTCGATCTGGTGACGTTAATCGTGGCGCGTGCCACGGACCCGCCGCCCTCTGCCTCTCCCGAGCAGGCGGCGCTGCTCCGACTCTGCGCCGCCCCCCTGTCCGTGGCCGAGCTGTCGGCCTACCTCCACCTGCCGTTCAGCGCGATGGGCGTGCTGCTCACCGAGTTGCTGACGGCGGAACTGGTGCAGGCGCGTGCCCCGATCGTCCGCAAGGCGCGCACCGACCGTTCCCTCCTCGAAGCGGTGATGAATGGACTTCAACGGCTCTGACACCATCCCGGGCCCCCGGGCCGAGGACCAGCTGCCCCACACGGCGCAGGCCGCGGCCAAGATCGTGATTGTGGGTGGCTTCGGCGTCGGCAAGACGACCATGGTCGGCTCGGTCAGCGAGATCACACCGCTGACCACCGAGGAGACCATGACGCAGGCCGGCATCGGTGTCGACGACAACTTCGGCTCCGCGTCCAAGACGGCCACCACCGTCGCCATGGACTTCGGCCGGATCAGCATCACCGACCAGCTCGTGCTGTACCTCTTCGGCACGCCCGGCCAGCAGCGCTTCTGGTTCCTGTGGAACGGCCTGTTCGAGGGCGCGCTCGGCGCGGTGGTGCTGGTCGACACCCGGCGGCTGGAGGTCAGCTTCGACGTCATGGGGCGGCTGGAGGAGCGCGGCGTGCCGTTCGTGGTCGCCATCAACTCCTTCCCCGACGCCCCGCGTTACGACGTCGAGGAGCTGCGCACGGCCCTCGACCTCACACCGGACATCCCGATCATCGAGTGCGACGCGCGGCGGCGGGCCTCCAGCCGCGACGTCCTGATGACCCTCATGCGCTTCCTGCACTCGCTCGCCATGACGGGCTCGCTCACCTGACCCGCATCACACACCCCCACACCTCCCCCCAGACACCTGGAACCACCTCAGTTTCGGAGCGACACTGTGACGCCTGAATCCCACGCCCCGACCAGTACGGACGGACTCCGGCCCGGACCGCCCCCCGGCTGCCCCGCGCACGGCCTCGGGCCCGGGGGTCTGCACCGGCTGCACGAGGCGGAGGACCTGGGAGCGCTGTACGAGCAACTGCGGGACCAGCACGGTCCCGTGGCGCCCGTGCTGCTCCACGACGACGTGCCGATGTGGATCGTCCTCGGCCACGGCGAGAACCTGCACATGGTGCGCTCGCCCTCCCAGTTCTGCCGGGACAGCCGTATCTGGACGCCGCTCAGGGAGGGTCTGGTCAAGCCCGACCACCCGCTGATGCCGCACATCGCCTGGCAGCCCATCGCCTCGCACGCCGAGGGCGACGAGCACAAGCGGTTGCGCGGCGCGGTCATGGGCGCCATCTCCACCATCGACTTCCGCAGCCTGCGCCGCTACATCAACCGCAGTACGCAGGTGATCGTCAACCGGTTCTGCGAGGCGGGCGAGGCGGACCTCGTCGGCCAGTTCACCGAGCACCTGCCGATGGCGGTGATGTGCGAGATCCTCGGCATGCCCGAGGAGTACAACGACCGCCTCGTCGAGGCCGCCCGCGACGCGCTCAAGGGCACCGAGACCGCGATCGCCAGCCACTCCTACGTCATGGACGCCCTGAGCCGGCTCACCGCCACCCGCCGCGCCCAGCCGGAGGAGGATCTCGCCAGCTACCTGATCACCCACCCGGCCCGGCTGAGCGACGACGAGGTCAGGGAGCACTTGCGCCTGGTGCTCTTCGCCGCCTACGAGGCCACCACCAACCTGCTGTCCAACGTGCTGCTCACGGTGCTGATCGACCCGCGCTTCCGGGCCCAGCTCAACGGCGGCCAGATGACGGTGCCGGAGGCGGTGGAGCAGTCCCTGTGGAACGAGCCGCCGTTCAGCACGGTTTTCGCCTACTTCGCCAAGCAGGAGACCGAGCTGGGCGGGCAGCGTATCCGCCGGGGCGACGGGCTGCTCTTCGCGCCGCTCCCGGCCAACGTCGACCCGCGGGTGCGGCCCGACCTGAAGGCCAGCATGCAGGGCAACCGCTCCCACCTCGCCTTCGGCGGCGGCCCGCACGAGTGCCCCGGTCAGGACATCGGCCGTTCCATCGCCGACGTGGGCGTCGACGCGCTGCTGATGCGGCTGCCGGACGTCGAACTCGACTGCGACGAGGAGGAGCTGAGCTGGACGGCGTCCATCGCCTCCCGGCACCTGGTGGAACTGCCGGTGCAGTTCGCGCCCAAGCCGCCCCAGGACGTGCAGGAGGTGCCGAGCCACAAGCCGGTCGCCGCGCAGCGCTCGGACTGGCAGATCGGCACGGCGCAGCCGCAAGCCGCACCGGCCGCCGCCCAGCCCCAGCCCCAGCCGGTTCCGGTGCAGCCCCGGCCAGCCGCCGCGCAGCCCCAGCCGGTTCCGGTGCCGCCGCCGCCGGCCGCCGCGGAACCACCCCGCCGCAGGGGCGTCTGGCAGCGGTTCCTGAGCTGGTGGCGCGGCTACTGACCGTCCGACGGGCCGTCGTACGCCCCGGCGGCCCACCGGTCGTACGACGCCCAGGCCGCGAGCACCCGGCCGCTGCGGAACCGGTGCTCCTCGCCGGTGACCGGGTCGGTGAACTCCAGGCACCGGGCCAGCAGCTGGAGCGGGCGGCGGAAGTCGCCGGCGGCCCCGGGAGCGGTCACCTCCGGGTAGAGCGGGTCGCCGAGGATCGGCACGCCCAGCGCCGTCATGTGGACGCGCAGCTGGTGTGTCTGCCCGGTGGCTGGCGCGAGCCGGTACCGGGCCAGTCCGCCGGGCCCGTCGGGGCGGTCGCGGTGCTCGACGAGCTCGACACGGCTGACGGCGTTGGGTTCGCCCGGGACCTCCCGGGCGGTGAGCACCCCGCGCTCCTTCACGATCCGGCTGCGGACCGTCCGGGGCAGGGCGAGGGCGGGGGTGTGCGGGGCGACGGCCTCGTACTCCTTGCGGACCCGACGGTCGCGGAACAGCGTCTGGTAGGCGCCGCGCTCCTCGGGGCGCACGGTGAACAGCACGAGTCCCGCGGTGAGGCGGTCCAGGCGGTGTGCGGCGGTGAGCGCCGGGAGGTCCAGCTCGCGGCGGAGCCGGGCCAGCGCGGTCTCGGCGACATGGCCGCCGCGCGGGGTGGTGGCGAGGAAGTGCGGCTTGTCGGCGACGACGATGTGCTCGTCCCGGTGCACGACCTCCACCGGGAAGGGCACCGGCACCTCGTCGGGCAGGTCCCGGTGGAACCACACGAACATCCCGGGCACGAAGGGGGCGTCCGCCGCGACGGGCCGCCCGTCCGCCCCGACGATCCGGCCCGCGTCGAACATGCCGTCGACGACTCCGGTGCCCGCCCCGGAGAGCCGCTCCACCAGGTGCTCGCGCACCGTGCCCCAGGTCCCCGTGGCGGGCAGCCGCACCCGTACCGGGTCCACGCCGTGGCGCTGCGGCAGGGGAGCGGGCGGGGTGCGGGTCTTGCGTCTCATCGCGGCCCAGCGTACGAGGCCGGTGCGCAGGGGCGGAAAACCGGTGGGAGCGCCCGGCGGGCCTTGCCAGGATACGGGCATGCCGTTCCTCATCAGCCCGGTCCTGACCGCCGGGACCCTCGCAGGCCGCCCGCAGCCGGTACTCCCCGCCGACGGCGGACTCGTGCTGCGCCCCTGGCGGGCCGGGGACGCGCCCGCGGTGTACGAGGTCTTCCAGGATCCCGTGATGCACCAGTGGCACGCCCGGTCCGCCGATTCCGTGGCGGAGGCCGGTGACTGGATCCGTGAGTGGCGTCAGGCGTGGGAGGGGGAGCGGGAGGCGCACTGGGCCGTGGCCGACGCGGATCGCGGCGTGCTGCTGGGCCGGGTGGCGCTGCGCGAGCTACGGCTCGAGGACGGGACGGCGGAGGTGGCGTACTGGACCGTCCCGGCGGGCCGGGGCCGGGGTGTCGCCGCCCGGGCCGCGACCCGGCTCACCCGCTGGGCGCTCGGCGAGATCGGCTTCCACCGCCTGGAACTCCTGCACGCCGTACGCAACGAAGCGTCCTGCCGCGTCGCCACCAGGACCGGCTTCGCGCTGGAGGGCACCAAGCGCAGTGCGATCCTGCAGCCGGACGGATGGCACGACATGCATCTGCACGCGCGGGTCGGCCCCGGCACACTCCCGCCTTCCTGAGGAGACCGCCGTCAGGCCGCGGACACCCTCTCCTCCGCCTCGATCCGGGCGTTCCACTCGCGCTTCGAGGCCTGCCAGCCGTCCTCGTTGTGGCCGCGGCGCCAGTAGCCGGAGATCGAGAGGTCCTCCCGGGAGACGTGGCGCTCCACGCGCAGGAGATGACGCAGCTGCTTGACGAAGTGCGCCTCGCCATGGACGAAGGCGTGTACGCGGCCCTCGGGGAACTCCAGGTTCCGTACGGCCTCGACCAGCGCCTCACCGAGCGGCCGGGCGCCGCGGTGCAGCCAGACGACCTCCACATCCGAGTCGATCTTCTGCTCCTCCTCGGGACCGGAGACCTCCACGAAGGCGTACGCCCTGGCCCCGCGCGGCAGCGCCTCCAGGGCGCAGGCGATCGCGGGCAGCGCGCTCTCGTCCCCCGCGAGCAGATGCCAGTCGGCGCCCGGGTCGGGCGCGTACGCCCCGCCGGGTCCCATGAAACGCACGGTCTCACCCGGCCGGACGCGCATGGCCCAGGGACCGGCCAGGCCCTCGTCACCGTGGATGACGAAGTCGAGCGTCAGTTCGCTGTGTTCGGCGTCCCAATGGCGGACCGTGTAGGTCCGGGTGACCGGCCACTGTTCGCGCGGCAGCTCGTCCCGGACGCGCTGCAGGTCGAAGGGCTCCGGATAGGTGACGCCCACGGGCGGGAACAGCAGCTTCACATAGTGGTCGGTGCACGTGCCGGCGGCGAAGTCGGCGAGGCCCTCGCCGCCGAGCACCACGCGCTGCATGTGCGGAGTCAGCCGTTCGGTGCGCACGACCTGCGCGGAGTGGAGCCTGCGCGGCTGGCGTCCCGGTCGCTCTGCCATGAGGACCTCCCGGTCTCGCATAGTTAGGGTAACCTAAGTTAGCACCTCGCCCCCACTTCACACCTCTAGTGGCGACGAGATCAGGTCCCGAGAGTCGTCAGCAGCCGCTCCAGGGACCCGCCCAGTCCCCAGCGGGCCGCCAGCGCCTCCAGGGCAGCCGGGTCGCGCGGCGCCCGCGGCAGCGCCGTGGAGACGTCCGGCAGGGGCACGTCGTCCGCGACCCGGACCACCTTCGGCGCGACCGCGAGATAGGGACGCGCCTCGTCCAGCCTCCTGCGCTGCGTGGGCGTCAGCTTCGACCGCCGGTCCTCGACCGCCGCCATGATCCCGGCCAGGTTCCCGAACTCGGCCAGCAGCTTGGCGGCCGTCTTCTCTCCGATGCCCGGCACGCCCGGCAGGCCGTCGCTGGGGTCGCCGCGCAGCAGGGCCAGATCCGCGTACCCGCTGCCGTCGACCCCATACTTCTCACGCAGCACCGCCTCATCGGTGTGCTGCAGGGTGCCCACGCCCTTCAGCGGGTACAGCACGCGTACCCCGCGCGCGTCGTCCACCAGCTGGTACAGGTCGCGGTCGCCGGTGACGATGTCGACCGGGCCGTCCGCCCGCGCGGTGAACGTGCCGATCACGTCGTCCGCCTCGTACCCGGCGACGCCCACGCGCGCGATGCCCACCGCGTCCAGCACCGCCTCGATGACCGGCACCTGCGGCGACAGTGTGTCGGGCACCTCCTCCTCGTCCGGACCCACCGCGTGCTCCTCGGCGACGCGGTGCGCCTTGTAGGACGGGATCAGCTCCACCCGCCACTGCGGCCGCCAGTCGGCGTCCATGCAGGCCACCAGGAGGTCCGGCCGGTGGTCCTTGACCAGGCGGTCGATGAAGTCGAGCAGTCCGCGCACGGCGTTCACCGGCGTGCCGTCCGGGGCCCTGACCGAGTCCGGGACGCCGAAGTAGGCGCGGAAGTACAGGGAAGCGGTGTCGAGGAGCATCAGTCGTCCGGTCACGCCACGCATCATGCCGTACGCCGCCGACAGTCACTCGCGGCCGCGCAACGCGTTGCGCCCTGCACCTCGGTGTGAAGCGGCCCACACCGCAGTTTGCCTTCGGGGATCGGGGGGAGGCGCCGCCCCGGAGCGAGGCTGGTTGCGCATTTCAACTCTTTGCGCCCTGTCCTCGCTCTGTTCTGTTCCCGTGAAATAGAGGTGCACGTGTCAGCGACGCTTGAGGCAGAGTGTCTGTACAAGGTGTTCGGCAGAAGACCGGACCGGGCCGTCGAGCGGTTGCGCGGCGGAGCCGACCGGGAGGAGCTGCGGGCCGAGGGCACGACGGCCGCCGTGATCGACGCGTCGTTCACCGTGGAGCCCGGCCAGATCTTCGTCGTGATGGGCCTGTCCGGATCCGGCAAATCCACCCTGCTGCGCATGCTCAACGGCCTCCTCGAGCCGACCGCCGGACACGTCCGCTTCGACGGCCAGGACCTGACCACGCTCGGCGGCCGCGAACTGCGTGAGGTCCGCTCCAAGAAGATCAGCATGGTGTTCCAGCACTTCGCGCTGTTCCCGCACCGCAGCGTGCGCGATAACGCCGCCTACGGTCTGGAAGTGCAGGGCGTGCCCCGCGCCGAGCGCGCACGCCGCGCCGACGAGGCGCTCGCCCTGTGCGGCCTGGCCGGCTGGGAGAAGTCCTGGCCCGACGAGCTGTCCGGCGGCATGCAGCAGCGCGTCGGCCTCGCCCGCGCGCTCGCCACCGACGCCGACCTGCTGCTGATGGACGAGTCCTTCTCCGCCCTGGACCCGCTGATCCGCCGCGACATGCAGGACCAGCTGCTGGAGCTCCAGCAGAAGCTCAAGAAGACGATCGTCTTCATCACCCACGACCTGAACGAGGCCATGCGCCTGGGTGACCGCATCGCCGTCATGCGCGACGGCCGCATCGTCCAGAACGGCACCGCCCAGGACATCCTGCTGCGGCCGGAGAACGACTACGTCGCCTCCTTCACCCAGGACGTCGACCGCTCCCGCGTCCTGACCGCCGGCGAGATCATGGACACCTCGGTCACCGGCGACGGCCCCGGCTGCCACTGCGAGACCGCCACGGCCGACACCCCCTTCACGGAGCTGTGCGCGATCAGCGCCCGGCTCTCCCACCCCGTCCCGGTCGTGGACAAGGACAACCAGCTGATCGGCGTCGTGCCCCGGCAGCGCCTGGTCGGATTCCTCGGCGACGAGCAGGACGCCGACCCGGAGCCCTGCGACTGCCCGCGGGGCAAGGGCGGAGAGAAGGTGACCGCCCGTGCCTAGGATTCAGCTCGGCGACTGGGTCAACGACGCGGTCGACTGGCTCACCACCCACATGGCGTGGCTGTTCGACTTCTGCAAGGCCGTCTTCCTCGGCCTCTACGACGGCATCAACGCCGTCCTGCAGGCCCCCGAACCGCTGCTCCTCGCGGGCATCTTCGCCGTGATCGCCTTCTGGCTGCGCGGCACCCTCGCCGGTGTCCTCACGTTCGCCGGGTTCGCGTTCATCGACTCCCTCGAACTGTGGGAGAACGCGATGATCACCCTGTCGCTCGTCCTCGTGGCGACCGTCATCGCGCTGGTGATCTCCCTGCCCGTGGGCATCTGGGCGGCCCGCTCGGACCGCGTCAGCGGTCTGGTCCGGCCCGTCCTGGACTTCATGCAGACGCTGCCCGCGATGATCTACCTCATCCCGGCGATCCTCTTCTTCGGCACCGGCGCCCCCGCGGGCATCGTCGCCACCCTGATCTTCGCGCTCGCCCCGGGCGTGCGGATGACCGAGCTGGGCATCCGGCAGGTCGACAGGGAACTGGTCGAGGCGGCCGAGGCGTTCGGCACCTCCCCGCGCAACACCCTGTTGCGCGTCCAGCTGCCGCTCGCCCTGCCCACCGTGATGGCCGGCGTCAACCAGGTCATCATGCTCGGCCTGTCCATGGCCGCGATCGCCGGCATGGTCGGCACCGGCGGCCTCGGCGGCGACGTCAACGAGGCCATCGGCCAGCTCAACGTGGGCCTCGGCTCCGAGGCCGGTGTGGCGATCGTGATCCTCGCGATCTACCTGGACCGCATGACCAGCGCCCTGGGCACCCAGGTCTCCCCGCTCGGCCGCCGCGCCGCCGCCAAGCTGCGCGCGGCCCGCGGGCTGACGATCTGGTCGTACCGCCCGCGTCCGGCGGTCGCCGTGATCGGCGTCGTCGTCCTCGCGCTCACCGCGGGCGGCATGGGCGTCTTCGGTGGCAACAGTGACACCGAGGCCGTGGCGGACGGCAAGAACGTCGGCCAGGGCAAGAAGATCAGCATCGGCTACATCCCCTGGGACGAGGGCGTCGCCTCCACCTTCCTGTGGAAGGAGGTCCTGGAGCAGCGCGGTTACGAGGTCGAGGCCAAGCAGTTCGACGCCGGCCCGCTGTACACCTCCCTCGCCCAGGGCGACGTCGACTTCCAGACGGACGCCTGGCTGCCCACCACCCACGCCCAGTACTGGAAGAAGTACGGCAAACAGCTCGACGACCTGGGTGCCTGGTACGACAAGACGTCCCTGGAGCTCACGGTGCCCGCCTACATGAAGGGCATCGACTCCCTGGCGGACCTCAAGGGCAAGGCCTCCGAGTTCGGCGGCAAGATCACCGGCATCGAGTCCAGCGCCGGCGAGATGGCCCTGCTGAAGAGCAAGGTCCTCAAGGAGTACGGCCTCGACGAGGAGTACGAGGTCGTCGACAGCTCCACGCCCGCGATGCTGGCCGAGCTCAAGCGCGCCTATGCCCAGAAGAAGCCGATCGTCACCACGCTCTGGTCGCCGCACTGGGCGTACAACGACTACGACCTCAAGAAGCTCAAGGACCCGAAGGGCGCCTGGGGCGAGGGCGACGGGGTGCACACCCTGTCCCGCAAGGGCTTCGCCGACGACGCCCCGACGGTCGCCACCTGGCTGAAGAACTTCACGATGAGCGAGAAGCAGCTCACCAGCCTCGAGGCCGAGATCAACAAGGCCGGCAAGGGCGACCAGCAGGACGCCGTCCGCGCCTGGCTGAAGCAGAACCCCGGCGTCGTCGACCAGCTCGCCCCGGTGCAGAACTCCGGCGGCGGCACGCCGGCCGAGGCCAGGCAGCCCCTGGACGTCGCCTGGTTCCCCTGGGACGAGGACATCGCCGTCACCTACCTGTGGAAGAACGTCCTGGAACGGCGCGGCTACCGGCTGAACCTGAAGCAGATGGACGTCGGCCCGGTCTACACCGGCCTGGCCTCGGGCGACCTCGATCTCAACTTCGACGCCTGGCTGCCCTACGCCCAGAAGAACTACTGGGACAAGCACAAGGACCGGCTCAAGGACCTCGGCACCTGGTACGAACCGACCTCCCTGGAGATCGCCGTACCGTCGTACGTGAAGGGCGTCGACTCCCTGGAGGACCTCAAGGGCAAGTCCGGCACCTTCAAGGGGAAGATCATCGGCATCGAGCCGGGCACCGGCGAGATGGATCTGCTCAAGAACAAGGTCCTGCCCGGCTACGGCCTGGACGAGGAGTACGAGGTCGTCGACGGCTCCACGCCCGCGATGCTGGCCGAGCTGAAGCGCGCGTACGCCAAGAAGGAGCCGATCGCCGTCACGCTCTGGTCGCCGCACTGGGCGTACAGCGACTACGAGCTGACCAAGCTGAAGGACCCCAGGAAGGCCTTCGGCGAGGGCAACACGATCCGCACCATCTCCAACGAGAAGTTCCCCGAGGAGTACCCGCAGCTCACGAAGTGGATCAAGAACTTCAGGATGAGCGAGGACGAGCTCGGCACTCTGGAGAGCGAGATCAAGGACCGCGGTCAGGGCCATGAGGAAGAGGCCGTGGCCGAGTGGCTCGAGCAGCACCCGGACATGGTGCAGCGCATGACGCCGCGGTGACTCCGCAGTAGGGTTCCGGGGTGGGACGCGCGACACGCCGCGCCCCACCCCGACCCCGGTCCCACGATCGGGATCCGGACAACCACAGAGCGCGACGCCACCCCCTGAACCCCCTCTCCCTGCCTGTTCCTCCGCGGGCGGAAGGCCCGCCGCGCCGCTCCGGCGGAGGATCCCCTGGCGCGAAGTGTGAGGTCGTGCACCGCCCCGGATGACGTCGATGTGACGGGCGCATGAAACGGTTTGCCGAACATGCGTAGGGTGCAGACAACTCAACAGAAGCAGTGCGCCGGGACACCGCCGCACGGGGAGCGGATCGACGGGCGAAGGAGGGAGCCGGAGCGATGGGCGACCACAAAGAGCAACCCCTTCGGGTGGGCGCGGCCGTGCGCCGGCGGCGCCGCGCGCTGGACCTCACCCTCGCCGTCGTGGCCGCGCGCAGCGGTCTGTCGGTCCCGTTCCTGAGCCAGATCGAGAACGACCGGGCCCGGCCCAGCACCAGTTCCCTGGAGAAGGTCGCCGACGCCCTGCGCACCACCGCCGTGGAGCTCCTCGCCGCGGCCGACCCGGCGTGCAGCGTGGACGTCGTCCGCGCCGACGGCAGCGAGCCACTGCCCCGGCCCCGCGCCCGCTCCCTGGTCCGCGGCCACCACCAGATGCACGCCTCCGAGTTCACCGGCGACCATGACGCCGGCCGTGAATTCCAGTACCGCAACGACCAGTTGATGTACGTCGCCGACGGCGCGGTGGAGATCGAGGCGGAGGGCCGCGCCTACCGTCTCGGCCGCGGCGACACCCTGTACCTGACCGGCGGCGTCCGGCATCGCTGGCGGGCGGCCGAGTCGGACACCCGCGTGATCGTCGTCGCCGTCGCGGAGCACATCGAGGCGGTCCGGGACCGGCCACGCCGGTGAGGGTCGTCTCGCTGGTCCCGTCGCTGACCGAGGCCGTGGCCCGGTCGGCGCCCGGAACCCTGGCCGGCGCCACCGACTGGTGCACACACCCGCCCGGCCTCGACGTCGTACGCGTCGGCGGCACCAAGAACCCGAAGACCGAGCGGATCGTCTCCCTCGCTCCCGACCTCGTGATCGCCAACGAGGAGGAGAACCGCGAGCCCGACCTCGCGGGCCTGCGCGCGGCGGGCGTCGAGGTCCTGGTGACGGAGATCCGCGACGTGCCGCAGGCCTTCCGGGAACTCGCCCGGGTGCTGGACGCCTGCGGGGTGACGGCCCGCCCGCGCTGGCTGGAGGAGGCGGAGCGGACCTGGTCGTCCCTGCCCGAGCCCGGGGTACGGCTGACGGCGGCCGTGCCGATCTGGCGCCGGCCGTGGATGGTCCTGGGCCGTGACACCTTCGCCGGTGACGTCCTCGCCCGCCTCGGCGTCGACCACCTGTACGCGACGCACCCCGACCGCTATCCGCGCATCGCGCTGGAGGAGCTCCGCGCCTCGGCACCCGACGTGGTGGTCCTCCCGGACGAGCCCTACCGATTCACCGCGGACGACGGCCCCGAGGCCTTCCCCGGCCTGCCCTGCGCGCTCGTCAGCGGACGGCACCTGACGTGGTACGGGCCGTCACTGGCCGAGGCGCCGCGGGTGCTCGGCCGGGCGCTGCGAGCAGCTCGCCCCTGAGCAGCCCGCGCACCGTGCCCACGACGGCGGTGCCCCACGCCGCGACCAGAACCGCGTACAACACGACCGCCGGGCCCGCGTAGGCGATGAGCCCGGTGTGCCGGCCCAGCGCCTCGGCGCCCGTGACACAGGTGCCGACGGGGAAGGTGAACGACCACCAGGTCATCGAGAACCGCATCCCGTGCCGCCGGGCGCGCAGCACATGGGCGGCGGCAAGGCAGGACCACAGCAGCGCGAACCCCATCACGGGCACGCCGTAGAGCACGGCGAGGGCGCCGAAACCCTCGCGGTAAGGATCCGGTACGACCCCGGGCGCGACGTCCGCGAAGGCGCCGACGGCGGTGGTGGACTGCCCGAGCGGGCCCAGCACCAGGAACAGCGTCGGGGTGAGGGCGAGGGGCAGCGGCCCGCCGGTGAGCGAGCGGGCGAAGACCAGCGGCAGCATGACCAGGGTCGCGAGCAGGCTGAGCCCGAACAGCGCGAAGCAGACGAGGAGCAGCGTCTCCCGGGCCTGGCCGGGCGGCAGATGCGGCACCAGCAGCGGCCCGACGGCGGCCGACACCATGGGCGCGACGAGCGGCAGGAGCCAGACGGGCGTGGCCTGCCCCGGCTCCACCCGATGCCGTACGGCCATCAGATACGGCACCACGACCGCCGCGGCGAGCCCGACAACCGTGCCGGCGGTGAACAGCACCGCGTCGAGTGCGACGGCCGCCCGCAGGCCGATCCAGTCCCGGCCGACGGTGAGGGCACCGCCGCCCACGGCCAGCAGGGCCATGGCGAGGCAGCCGTAGAAGGGGACCGTCGCCGGGTCGAGGAGGTGGGCGCGGGCCTGGTCCCGGTGCCGGGTCCAGTGCACGGCCCGTCCCGCGAGCAGCGCCAGGAGCAGGACGAGCGAGAGGGCCCACACGGCCGCGAGCACGCCGCGCAGCCCCGGGACATGCGACGCGAGGGTGGCTCCTGCGGTGGCCACGACGGCGGTGCCCATCACGGTGGCGTACCAGTTGGGTCCGAGATGACGGACGGAGAGCGGGTACGCGAGGGGCTGGGCTGCGGTGACCATGAATCCACGGTGGGGACGGGGGAGGCGCACCACCAGGGACCATGCCTCTATGGCGACATAAGCTGGGTTTATGAGCAACGCGGATGAGCAGGCCGGGCCGGCGGTCTCCGGCGCCCTGGCGCACCGGGTGCCCGATCTGGGCGCCCTGGAACTGCTGCTTGCGGTGGCGCGGCTCGGCAGCCTCGGTGGTGCGGCGCGGGAACTCGGCATCACCCAGCCCGCGGCCAGCAGCCGCATCCGCTCGATGGAGCGGCAGCTCGGTGTGGCGCTGGTCGACCGGTCGCCCCGCGGGTCCCGGCTCACGGACGCCGGGGCGCTGGTGACGGACTGGGCGCGGCGGATCGTGGAGGCGGCGGAGGCGTTCGACGTGGGGGCGCAGGCGCTGCGCGTCCGTCGCGATTCCCGGCTGCGGGTGGCCGCGAGCATGACCATCGCCGAGTATCTGCTGCCGGGCTGGCTGCTCGCGCTGCGCGCGCAGCGGCCCGACACGGCGGTGTCACTGCACGCGGGGAACTCGACGGTGGTGGCGGAGCGGCTGCTGTCGGACGAGGCGGATCTGGGGTTCGTGGAGGGGCTGTCGGTGCCGGCCGGCCTCGACTCGGCGGTCATCGCCCATGACCGGCTGATAGTGGTGACCGCGCCGGGGCATGCGTGGGCTCGGCGGCGTCGGTCGCTGGCCGCGGAGGAACTGGCGTCGACGCCGTTGATCCTCCGCGAGAAGGGCTCGGGGACGCGGCAGGTGCTGGACGCGGCGCTCGGCGGTCTGGCCCGGCCGCTGATCGAGCTGTCCTCGACGACGGCGGTGAAGGCCGCGGCGGTGAGCGGTGCGGGGCCGGCGGTGCTGAGCGAGCTGGCGGTGGGGGAGGAGCTGGCGATGCGGCGGCTGGTGCGGGTGCCGGTGGACGGGGTGGCACTGGCGCGGGACTTGAGGGCGGTGTGGCCCACGGGACACCGCCCCACCGGACCGGCGCGGGACCTGCTGTCGCTGACGCGGGGGTAGCGTCTCGCCGCTGGGCCGCTGGGCCGCTGGGCCGCTGGGCCGCTGGGCCGCTGGGCCGCTGGGCCGCTG